>CAIXKI010000098.1 GCA_903920005.1 uncultured delta proteobacterium | reverse complement strand
TCCTAACCTCATCATTTTCAAGGGTGGAGCTGAGGTAGATCGTGTCGTTGGTGCTGTTCCTAAGGATCAGCTTATCGCAACCATCAAGAAGGCCCTCTAGTATCCACGCTGGGTGTTATTCCCACCGCCCCGATGGGTAGCCGTCCCAAGACGGACTCCCACGGGGCTTTTTCGTGAGGCCCTATGACGTGGCGACAGCTCACCTTCGCTCCTCCCTCCTCCTGCTCCACAGACGATGTGGACGCCCTATGCTGTGAGTTTATCTCTATCGGAGCCGGTGGGGCCCACATCGATCAAACCGGTCGCATTGTGTGCTACATCGACACCGCAACGTCCGAGATCGAACCCGTTATTGAATGCGCGACGAGAGCTCTATGCTCCTTACTATCAGACGAAGAGGTCGCGGAGGAGAATTGGTCGGAGAACTGCTCCGAACTTTGGGAGCCCGTAATCGCCGGGCATCTCCGCATCGTCCCGGTTCAGTCGCTACACTCCAACCACCCCTCTGACCCATCAACGCTCCTTATTATCCCCGGCCAGGGATTTGGGACGGGCCACCATCCAACCACTCGAATGATTGTAGAGGAATTAAGCGCTCGCGCGGCAGATCTCTCAAACCATAAACTCTCAATCATCGATATAGGAACAGGAAGCGGTATCCTTGCTATCGCCGCGGCGAAACTCTTTAACACTACGGTTGAAGCGATCGATAACGACGGGTACGCAATCGCGAACGCCGTAGACAACGTGAAGCTCAACGAGCTATCACACCTCATCACCCCAAACACAATGCCGATAGAGGACGTAGCGACTCCCGCAAACTTGATAATCGCGAACATCTATGGCGAAGTTCTTGTTCAGATGGCACCTCACATAACACGGCTCGCCTTACCAGGCTGCACAACTATTCTTTCGGGTATTACCGAGCTCGTACGAGACGTTGTGATCGACGAATATTCTGAGAAACACGGGTGGAGCGTAGTCTCAGAGCGCAGTGATAACGGATGGCACTGCGTTGTTCTTACCCACCCGTAACTCTTCGGATGCAAAAAATCCGGCGATAGAGCTCCCATAATCCGAACACATCTGAGTCCTTCCCGGTCAAAAAAATAGAGCGCGGCGCTTCCCAGAATCGAGAGGGAACCCCTAGCCCCATGAACACGCCCCGTAAACCCAGCCTATATATGCACCAAGAAACTCCCCTTTGAGCTCCCGTACCGCGCAGACCTCTCTTTCTTCTTGCCTGGGTCGCCAATGGAGTGGTTATCTAGAGGGAAGAAGCAAGCTCATGCGCTTCGACAGTTGGCGCCTACCCGAAACGATACACGTATGAAAGCGATATTCTTCGAACAACACGGTGAGATTAATACCCTAAAATATGCGGAGCTCCCGCAACCTGAGCCTAGACTCGGAGAGGCACTCGTCCGTGTACGCGCGGTCGCGCTCAATCACCTCGATATCTGGGTCCGTCGGGGATGGAAGGGTCTTAACCTAGACATGCCTCACATCACCGGTTCCGACGTGGCCGGCGAAGTAGTCGCTGTAAACAGCCCGGGCACAACGTGGTCACCGGGCACTCGCGTGATCGTCAATCCTGGAATCATAACGCACGATGATGAGTGGACCCGCAAAGGGGAAGACAGCTTGAGTCCGGGCTTTAAAATCCTAGGAGAGCAAGTAAAGGGTGGGCTCGCTGAATACGTCTGCGTTCCGGCCAGTAACCTCTATCGACTTCCAGACTCGATATCATTCGAGGAGGGCGCAGCTCCTCTGTTAGTAGGACTGACATGCTGGAGGATGCTCTTTAAGAGATCTCAACTACGTCCCGGTGAGAGCGTCCTCGTCGTAGGAGCTGGGGGAGGAGTAAACTCTCTCTCTATCCTTCTTTCAAAAGCGGCTGGAGCCTCAGTTATCGCGCTCTCTTCCTCTCCTGATAAGATCGAAAAAGCCCGTCAACTCGGCGCCAACTCAGTCATTGACTACACGCAGCACCAGGATTGGCCAACCGAAGTTCTCAAACTCACCAAGGGCCGCGGAGTCGATGTGGTGATCGACAATGTAGGCGCTAAAACATTCTCCAAGAGCTTACGAGCCGTGGCTCGCGGGGGGCGAATAGTTACGGTCGGAAATACAAAAGGATACGAGTTATCCTTTGACAATCGACTCCTCTTCACAAAGCAGGTTTCTCTGATCGGCTCAACGATGGGTAGCCGTTCTGACTTTACCGAGGCGATGGAGTTCATCTTCCAAAACAAGATCAGAATTCCGATCGATTCAGTGGCACCACTCTCTGACGGTCTTACTATGATTAAGCGTCTGGAAGAGGGCCATCAGTTTGGAAAGATCATTCTTAAGCCGTAGGCGGCGCAACTCGAGAGATCGCTCGCTTAACATCCTCCGCCGACGCGGGGATGCTTCGAAATACCGATGCGGCTTGAACGATCGCCGGAATACTACCACGCCAGTTGGGAAGGTAGTGTAGTTGAAGAGATCCGAAGAGTAGGTCTTCAAGACTTGCAACCTGATCACTTGCGAGAGCAAGGGCGATCTCTCCTTTAAGCACGCCTGGACATACCTCTTTAAAACCATCCTCAAAGCTATCCAGATACCGCACACGACCACGCCATCGTTTCACCACGAGCTCAATAGTACCCTCCCTCACTCCGTTGGTCCGCGCGAGAGCCCTAAACGCGCTAATCTCACAGGCCCTCTCGGAACCTGGCAAGTCTCGCGAAACCCGCGCAGAGGTACCGGCAGAAGCCTCGCCAAGATGGGTAGTAATATGCTTCTGCGCCGCGAGCGATATCGACTCCATATCCCACGGATACTTTTCTTGAATAATGACGAGCCCCTTCTTTTCAGTCACGGATGTACGCGACGCACGTCGACGCCCAGTTTTCGTACGACTCACTTCCTGCTGAACATTCCATCCAGCCTCGCGACAAGCCTCTTCTATGAGCACAGAGAGATCCACCTCCTCTGGCACTACTCCCGCGAAATGCAGGGAGACCTCGACTAGCCCCTCCGCTATCTTCTCAACCACCGCCAGAGAACCATCTGAAAGCTCGAGAGAAAGAAGAGGTTCTCCGGAGCGAATATTTCTTGGATTGACCGCGCACACAGAGATAACGACGGGGGTCTCCTGATTTTGATTGGGAAGCAGGGGCGTTCCCAAACGAGTAACCACCGGAGAGCCCTGCGCGGGAGTAACAACTACAGCTTTCACGGTAACTTCTTGAAGTTCATCCGAGAGCAGGTCTCTTACTCCTATCCGGAAAGATCCATTATCCGCAACCCGCTCAACAAAAGCAGCTTCAGCATTTGACAGTACGAAAGCGCCCTCCTGTCGAGCCGCGAGTATAAGCTCACGGGTTAGGATTCGCTCGTCAAGATCGGGAACGCCTAAAGCGCCCCTCGCAGGGGACGAAGCCCCCCAAAACCTGCCTAGAATACCAACTGCCATGGACCGACATCTGCCCAGTTTAAGCCCTGGATCAGTCGGCGTAATCTCAGTGAGATCCCCCAAGATCCTTCGAGAGAGGGACCTTATCCTAAAAGCCGAGCCCAGCATCCGCCCTACTTCCGAACGGACAGCGAGAGAGAATCTTCCTCGCCAACGCTCAGCGCGATCACCGAAGAATCCCCGCTCCACAACAAGCACTCGCAACCCGCGTAAGGCGGCGTCACGCGCGACGAGCGCCCCAACCCCACCGCCACCGATAACGAGAACATCAAGAGACGTTCGTGCGCCAAGCTTCTTGAAGATCGCGTCACGGTTCAAGAGCGTCGCAAACGGTCCATCGTCAGTGTTGGATGGCTCAAGCTCCGTTGGATAAAGAGAAACGAACGAACTACTCATTTACTTTACCTTCCATCGTACTGTGCGCGGGAATCCAACCTGCCATGTACCAGCCGCGATATCTTTAAAAACGCATTCACCTGAAGGTGAGATCCTTTCACGGCGCTCCGAGGCGAGACCGTCCACGTTTGAAAGCACGCACTCTTCCCCCGCTTCCTTGGGATTCTCAACCATAAGGATCACCGATGACGAATCGTCCACCACCTTTACCGCCCGGGAGAGTCCGACACTATCAACTATCCGAAGCTCCACCGCGTATCCCGAGACAGCTCCGAACAATACCGCTACGGAGGTACATAAAAATATTTTAGACATGAGTTCCCTATGATCCAATATCCCGCCTCGTTCTATTTCCCCTGAGTTGTATCATATCCACAGCTTTGTATGCCGACCGACGAGCGCTCTCTCGGGATTCACCGATACCGACAATACTTAACGTTCGTCCTCCGGCGCACACAAGCGCCCCCCGCTCATTTCGAACGGTAGCTGCATGGAATACAACAACCCCAGGCACAAGAGAGGCGAGCTCCGCACCCACAATTTCATCACCCGTGATCACGTTCTCTGGATAGCCGTTGGACGCGACAACCACACAGACACTCGTGAGGTTACTCCATTGTACAGTTGGTTTCTCGCCACGGACTCCCGCGATCCACTCAAACAATTCTACCGGCGCGCTAGCGAGCCGCACAAGGATCGACTGACATTCGGGGTCCCCAAGGCGGGTGTTGTATTCAAGTACTCGAATCCCCTCTGGGCGCTGCGCGGGGTCAGTGGGCACCATGAGACCAGCGTACAGAAAACCTTTAAATGGCGTCCCGCGCTTCTTCATCTCCTTGAGAATCGGCGCGGCGCATCGCTCCTGAATCCACTCTAACTCAGCTCCAGAGATTCGCGGGGAGGGACAAACCGAGCCCATTCCACCTGTGTTAGGTCCCAGGTCTTCATCCATGAGGCGCTTGTAATCATGCGCCGGAGCGAGCGGAATCAAGTCCTCTCCATTAGAGGCGAAAATGCAACTCACCTCCACTCCGGCGAGGAACTCCTCCACAACGACTCTCTCCGCTTTGAGTGACCCGAATAAACTCGCGAAGGCATCCTCGAAATCCTGCTCGTGCTGAATGACGAAGACCCCCTTTCCCGATGCCAATCCGTCAGCTTTAAGCACGAGTGGAGCCCCCTGCCTCTTACAGTACTCACGTAATGGAGCCTCTGAAGTAAACACCTCATACGTCGCGGTCGGAACTCCAGCGGCAACCATGACCTCCTTCGCGAAAGACTTTGAGGTCTCCAGCATGGCGGCAGCCTTGGATGGTCCCGCTATCGGCATCTTGTGTGCTTCAAAGAGATCAACGATCCCCGCTTCAAGCGCCACCTCAGGCCCGACTATTGTAAGCGCAACGCCACGCTCCTTCGCGAGAGAGAGAAGATCGCCAACGGCAGTTGGCGCTATCATCACGATCTCAGCGCACGCCGCAATTCCCGCATTGCCGGGCGCGCAAAGCACCTCGGTAACACCTGGAGAGCGCGCGAGTCTCCAACACAACGCATGTTCCCGAGCGCCACTTCCAACAACAAGAATTTTCATATCTATGCCACTCGCAATTAATGTCTAAAGTGTCTATCGCTCGCGAAGAACAACGAGACTCCACGCTCATTCGCGACTGCCTTCACATCGTCATCCCTTCGCGCGCCAGCAGGAGCAACGATACATGTAATCCCCTCCGCGCTGAGCGTCTCTACCGAATCAGGGAACGGGAAGAACGCGTCAGAGGCCGCGACCGCGCCGTTTAGAAGATGTCCATGCAACTTCGCCTTACGAATAGCGAGCTCCACCGAGTCGATGCGACTCATCTGACCTGCACCAACACCGATCAGGAGCCCATCCCTTACCAGCACGATCGCGTTTGATTTAACATGTCCGACTATTCGCCACGCCAATTCAAGGTCTGAGAGCTCTTCATCCGAAGGGGTACGGGACGAAACAAGGGTCGCATGCGCTATCCGAGAGCGATTAATGTCTGGCTGCTGCACGAGTATGCCGCCAGCGATCGTTCGCGCGTCAAACCCTTCCATGAGAGACACGTCGACCTTTAGGATGCGCAAATTCTTGCTCACCTGTAGAGTTTCGAGTCCGTCGGGCGTAAAACCTGGAGCAATTACAAGCTCCGCGAAGTCACCCCGAATCTCCTCAGCCGCACTCTTGTCGACAGGACGATTACTAACCAACACTCCACCAAAATGGCTGCGAGGGTCACACTCCTTCGCTCGTTGTACGGCCTCAGTTACAGTAGCGCCCCGAGCGACTCCACACGGATTGAGGTGCTTTAAGATGGCCACCGTCGTTGTCTCCTGAGGGAGATCGGAAAGAATCCTTATTCCGGCGTCGAGATCGAGCATGTTATTGTACGACAGCTCCTTTCCGCCGTGCTGAGTCCACGTTGGCCCATTGAAAAGCTTTAACTGGCCTGAGCTAGCCTTGTAGAGCGCGGCGCTTTGATGCGGATTCTCTCCGTACCGCAGCTCGCTTACCTTACTCAAGGTAATGGAACAACGATCCGGCATTTTAGCCCCCGTCTCCTCTCCTTGAGAGAGTCCGCCAAAGTATCCAGCGATCGCTCCATCATACTCCGACAATGTCGTAAAAACTTTAGACGCGTACCGACGACGCAATTCCAGAGGAAACGGATCGGCGGCAGATTTCGACGAACTAAGCTTTGCTATAACCTCGGCATAATCCTCCGGATCGACAAGCGGGAGAACAAAGCGGTGATTCTTCGCGGCAGCCCGAATCATCGTTGGACCACCCACGTCAACAAGCTCCGTCATCTGCTCTGGGTCACTCGCACGCTCGGTGTCTAGGTACGCGGTAAAGGGATAGAGATTGACCACAACAACATCGATAGGTCCAATATCAGCTTGCGCCATCTGGGAGAGGTGATGCGACTGATCACGGCGAGCCAGTATACCGCCATGAATCTTCGGATGCAGCGTCTTCACCCGGCCATCAAGAAGCTCGGCAAGGCCCGTATACTCCTCAACCGACGTCCATGGGATCTTGTCAGCCTCCAGGGCTTTCGCCGTGCCCGAGGTCGCCAAAAGGGTGTAGCCCGCTGAGTGCAAAGCCTGCGCGAGTTGAGGTAATCCGGTCCGATCCGATACACTGAGAAGGGCATACTTTTTCATGGTGAAGGCCTCGTGAAAGGTGGTGTGCCGAAATGATACTCCGGCACACCCCTTGTTTCCAGAGGATCATTATTGGCCACCTACCAGGGCGTTGAAAGAGGTCCGCGAAGAGCTTTTTCAGCGTTGGAGCGGTACGAGGCCGAGGTAGCTAAAGAGCCCGCTAGCGTCCCTTCCGTGATAGGTTGACTTTTTTCTGGGCAGCCACCGACGTTGCCGGAAAGCCCTCAAAATCGGTTGAGATACTCTTTGTTACCACCCTGCCAAGAGCCCGATTCGCTGAAAACGACCAGAGAAATATCGCTCTGTGCGCTATTTCGCCGAGGTCGGATCCGAGAGCCCAGAGCGAAGCTCTTCAAGTTGACGCTCCAAACGCGCCTTGAGAGCATCCCGTTGCGCCGCATCCGGATCGACTAAAACCTTGAGAAACTCCCGCTCCTCTCGAACGCCTTCGAACTCAGCGACAAGGAGATCGCGCTGCAACTTTAATTCTTCTAGACTTCGGTTGGTATCGGCTAAAACGACATCAACCGCCTTATCAACCTCGTTACGTAACTCTCCGAGAAGCTTTTCGCGGCTACCCTGAAGTTGTCGGACCTGCTCCCTCAAATTTTCGTTACCCGGGTAGAGTTCGTACTCATCCTGCTTAGCTTGCAGGAGATACGATGCTTCGGTGCATTCGGCTATTTTGCTCTTCACGGCGGGCGATGCGGCCCCCACCCTCTCAAGATCATTGGCAGGTTGAAATACATCTTGGTCGTTCGTCTCTAAGCGCTTCTTCCGACCGAACCAGAGAGACAACTTTCGAGACGCCGCGTCTATCTGCATCTCAATCTGATCCGTTCGTCCCTGTAGTTCCTCAACCCGAGAAGTCACACTTTGCAGACTCTTTGTAGCTTCGGCTATCGACAAAGTTCCGATGGAGGAAAGCTCTCCTTCTAGACGTGCAAGCCGAGATTCCAATACCCTTCGGCTCGATGCCGACCGCTCCCGCGTGGAGCGCGGAGACTCCTCAGACTCTACATCTGTCCCTGCCTGCCCTCTAACTCGACGCGCAATATCTGATATCCCCTCCCTACTCTGCCCTGTGGTAGACGAGATACGAAGGTCCTGATGAATCTGCCTCAACCCAGTAGAGCTCTCCGCGCCACCACTCCCGATTATAGAATCCCGCGTTGATTCAATGAACGCGGCGACACTTGGAAATGCGGCCGATCTGCGCCCCATGTCTCCAACAATAAGACCAAAAACCACCGCGGCAACCAACTTAAGGTACCCAGGCAACATTGGATCGGTAACAGTACCTCCCTTGTTCTTGCTGCGAACACGCTCACGCTCACTATCAGCGTCCTTCGGTTCAGCAATCGGTGGAGGAATTTTTGGAGGATCCAAATCTAGCTGAGTGGCGCTAGTCGCCGTGACCTTCGGTCCTGTGTCGCTCAATTCCTGTCTACGAGGAGCGGCTTCCCGCGCGGTCCGATATTCACTTCCCCGCCCCTTCCCCGGCCTATCACCAACGGAGATAACAACAACGGTGATGTTGTCTGTTCCACCCCTTCGATTTGCGAGATTAATCAGGATCTGATTCGCGTCATCGAGAGGGTTCTGTTTAATAACGTCGAAAATGTCTTGATTACTTAGGAAATTATACAAACCATCGGAGCAGAGAACGTACACATCCCCATGAGCCGGGGCCTCAAGTTCAAATCGACTCTCTATGAGGACCTCAGGCAATGGCCCGAGCGACCTCGTCAACATATGAGACACGGGATGTCCCTCTGCCTCCTGATTTGATATCGCTCCAGATTTAACAAGCTCGCTAACTACGGTGTGATCCTCAGAAAGCTGCTTTATAGAATCCCCTCTTATGCGGTACGCGCGAGAGTCTCCGACGTTGAGGCTAATTATTCCGCCGACAGTAAAGACCAAGCCCACAAGAGTGGTCCCCATACCCGCAAGACCTGGCTGCGCGCTTCCGCGTTCAAAAATCCGCGTATTAATTTCGGCAACAGCTGTTCGGAGCGCCTCAGGCGACATCTGCTCCTTCAACCCCGGCAGCAGCTCCTGGATCGTAGAGATGGCGAGACGAGAAGCTATCGCCCCTCCATTAACTCCCCCCATTCCATCCGCGACGAAGAATCCTTGAAACGAATCGGTTTTAATGATTCCGAACGAGTCTTGATTCTCCTCCCGACGCATACCGACATCGGTACCAGCCGCACACGTAAGCGACGATAACGAAAAGACCGCTTCTTGCGTGGATGGAGTCATCGCAACTATTCAAATAGACAGTAGGAAGGAACAGCGCCCAGCATGAGGCACACAGCCACTATACTTTCTCAAAAACGCCCCTTTTGTCACTATCGGAGCTTCGCCCCAGCTACTGAATACTAGGAGCTTCTTGCGTCACTATTTGGACTGTCGGATGAAGGGCTTGCCCGAGATATAACTCTCTCGCTTAACCTGTCCAACGAGGCGTTCCGCCTGAACTTTATTATCCTCAGGACCCACAAGAACCCTAAAATACGGGGACTTACCTGTGCTGAAGTCCTCAATCATAACCGGAAAGCCGGAACCTCTCAGCCTCTTAGCTACCACCTCGGCATCCTTGAGGGTCTTAGGGGCCGCGACCTGAACGAAGTATCCGGGGGGTACCTTCTTAGTAACCTGGGTGGCTCCCTTCAGAGCCTTAGGAGCAGTAGTGGACTTCGTATCCCCAGCTACCTTCTTCGCATCAGCCTCAGTCGCCTCTACCACCTTCGATGCCTTCACAGGCTGTTTGATCGAGTCTTCTACCTCTGGCACCTTTGGAGCGTCAGGAACGACCTTTAAGATATCGACTGGCTTTTCACCGGATTGCTGGCCAAGAAGCCTAACCTCCCCACCTTTGCCTGTGTCCTCTACCGCCGGAGCGAGCAGCGACCCCTCTACTGCCGGAGCCAGCACCGATCCCTTATCAGACGGAGCATCGGCGTAATCGACATCAAGAAACGGATCCGCGTCCGCAGCCTTAGGTTTTTCGTTGGCGATTTGTGCACTCGCCGCGTTCACAGCGCCAGCAGTACTCCCACTTTTAATCTCGTCGATAGTCTTTGCAACTTTGGCATCCGTAGAGCCATTTTTCGGTGCTACCAGCTTGACCTCTTTACCTACGGTCGCGTTGCTATTGAGCTGGTCATATATGCCGGACATGCTCTGAGCCGTCCTCTCGGGGAACTCTTCAGTGATCGAGAGCTTGGCGACGTCTACACCCGAGGCCGCCCGAGCGGTCTCAAATCCAACGTATCTGCCTGAGAAGAACCCGATGAAGTAAGAACCGAAAACGGCACCGATAGCCAACCCGAGCCACACGACTACCTGAAGCGCGCCGAGGCGCACCTCCCATCCCCTACTACTACTTCGTTTGCCCGACATTGAAGGCCTCCTGGAGTCTTCGGAGTTTTTGGCGCGAAGGCCGTAACCAGGCCGCTGCCCTACGTCTGATCCCGTTGATTGCTGTTCTGCTGTTGCCTTGCGCATACGTCCTCCGTAACAACCGGTAGTATACTGGTAATTCCAAACACTAGACTAGCAATTATCTGAACATTATCTCGCGAAAGCGGCGACTTCGACAGCGCGGCCCTAAAGTGGGGGGCGTTCAAGCGAGCGTGAGCCCGAGCGGCGAACTCCTCTACGGTCGAAATCCATCCCAAAACCTCCCCATCCTCAATAACTCGAGAGGTAAGCATCGGAAGAAAGAGTGCCCGTAACGCCAAGACTCGATCTTCTACTAGGGAGTCCCCCACCCGATCAAGAAGCTCGGCCCGGGGAGTAGTCACGACGGAAGAAGCCAAGGCCACAAGTCGCTCGTGTAACACTTGGAGACTCCAACGTGGCGATGCGCATTCATCATAGAGGGCGACAGAGGGATCAAGATCTCCTGAAGGGGTGGCGGATGCCATATGAAACAGCCACCTAGCCCAGGCTTCCTGCGTAGATAACCGTCCTATCACCCGTTCAATACTACCCGGACTTAGGATCTCAGAGAGCGCTCGATCCCGACTAAGCAGCCATCCGTCTGGAGGCATCTTGAGAAGGGTATGTCCTTCCCGTCGAGCGTCCGAGAAGAATCGCTTAACCTCCTTGGGGAGCTGCTCGTGGTAATGATGAGAGGTCCACACGATAGTTGTTGGGGCCCCCACCACCTGCTCTTCCATGAGATGAGTGGCTATGGCCGTTCGACGAACCTCCGAATCCGACGCAAGCGCTCGCTCAACGGCCTCTCTAAAGAGCGTTACAACAGCTCCGAGAGAAGACACCTCTTGCGGAGGACTCGGCTCAAATCCAACCCTACACCGTCCTTCAATCGCGACCGTCAGAAAGGCTTGGAGCGCGGAGCTCGCCAACAACCGCATGCGAGCGTAGACGGGCGTTATCGAATCTGGGGTCAGACAGATAACCGACCGAGGCCGTCCTGAAGTTCTCTTCGGTAGGGCCATGTCTCCAGTTCGCACTTCTTGGAGTATAAGCTCCGATGACACATCGGAAAGTACGATATACCCCGCCACCACCTTCCATGTCCCACCGAATCGGGGCGAGAGCTCTTCGATAAGTCGTTGCGCGATAGCCATGGCGTCGCCCCGGAGCGCTCGAGCCACCTCGATAGCCGCCGTCGAGCTTATCTCCCCCTTCCCCAAATCGAACATCGGTAAAAAGCGAGCCTTTGTGCTGAGCTGAACTTCCGGGTAGAGGCGTAGAGCTGCGTCGTGAAGAGCGGTTGTCAAAGAGCTCATGCCGAAACCTTTCGATCTATGGTGCGCAAGAAATCGGCGCTCCCGTGAAACCCATAGAGCGCGAGCGCCTCATCATCGGACGGATTAACACCTGGAAGTGTCTTCGCTTCTACGACTCGAGCCGCCGCTTTAATCTTTTTCCCACCCTCACTCGTAGCCTGCGCCACATCTTCCCGCCCTCCTTGGAGCATTCCCGCGAGAACAATCAACTTCGCCGCTTCTCTGAATTGACCGGGACTCACAAGTGACCTTTGTTTCTCGATTCGCTCAAGAGCTGCCACAACATAATCCTCTTGGTCTGCCGGGACGATAGCAAGGTGACTCAATAAACCACGCTCAATAAACTCTTGAATAACTTCAGAGGGACTCGGCTCTTCGAGCGCGACCACAACCTCATTCCAGATTCGACGTGGCGTTAGCGTCGCCACAACCCCACATCGCACCGCATCGTAAAATCCGGATAATGTCCCCTTATCGAAGTGAAACGATAGTCGAACTGCATAACGCACCGCCCTGAAGAGGCGAGTAGGATCGTCCACAAAACTCTTCGGATGAAGGATTCGAATCTCGTTGCTCTTAAGATCGGAGAGGCCCCCGCACGGATCGACGATACGAGAAGAGAGATCCTCTTGCGCCACGACACCATCCAGAAATTCCCGATACACCTCAAGAGGAAGCGCAAGGGCATTCGTGGAGAAATCTCGACGCCACAGGTCATGCTCGATAGATGTTGGCGTCACCACGGGCAACGCCCCTGGTCTTGCGTACTCCTCTTTTCGAGATGTCGCTATATCTACCTCACTTAAGAACGGCGCGTCTCCCCGCACTGGATGAAACGGGGCTATCAATTTCGCGGTAAGAAAACTTGGATGCTCACGAAGCTCTCCACCGAGAGCTGAACGAAGCTCTCGGGCGAAACCAAGACCATCCCCCTCGACCACAAGATCAACGTCGAAATCACCTATCACACGATGGAGAAGAAGATCGCGAACGAAACCACCAACAACAAAGACCCTCTCCTTTCGGTGATCCTTCAAACGCACAGCCACCTCAACGACGGAACGCAGAGGTATGTAGCCTGCCGTGGCCTCTATCTCGGTCGAATTGTCGGTCACGCGCGGAGACCCCTATTCAAGCTCATCGTCACTCATGAGCTCGTTATTAAAGATTGGCAACCCTACCGACTGTTGAATGCGATACTTGCCCCTATCATCGTAGTTCTCCCTGCTCGGGCTCTTTAACTCGAAAAGCACCACACGAGCGATCTTCATCTTTGGATACAAGAGGATCGGATTCGGACCGTGGTTAGCAAGCTCCAGGGTAACTGGACGATCCCGATGTCCTGGATACACCATCATCGCGGTTTGCACGATCGTGAGCCCAACACGAGCGAGCGTGCTGCGACCCTCTATCATGAATCCCAAATTTGAGCCGACGGTGACACTCTGATAGGTGTGTCCGAGGAGAAACTCTCCTGGTTGAAGCAAGTACGGCTTCTCTTGGGTGATAGTGATAAGGTCGTAAGGAGGCGGCTCCGGCTTCGTTACGTCAACCACGTATCCCGCGCGGGGCTTCAAAAGCTCCGCGCCAAGGTGCATGACTATTCCGGAGGAGCGCACCCACTTGGAGGAATACGGAGAAATCTTAAGATCGCCCCGATTAATTACATTCTTAATATCCTCATCTGATAACATCATAAGCGCAGGTTCCTTATACTACCGCTACCCTTTTTAGGGGGCCCATAAGAGTACGCATACCAGGGCTCTGACTCAAGGGTGTGTCCCTACAGAGTACGCTTCTTGGTAAGGAGATTACAGATCTCCTGTCCAGACAACACCAAGCATCTGGTTTTACAGTATTTATTTGCCCGCCACCCCTCGCTTCATGGATAAAAACGTCGCATGGAAGAGCCTTGCCGGAACGGCACTATGAGGTATACACTCCGTGCACTTTCAGAAAGATAGGTCACTTATGGAAACCAACACTAGCGAAGCTCAGGGCGGAATTACATGGCTCCTTTGTGCGGGGGCAGCGGCGCTTGCTCTATGCACATTCCTCTTTTGGGCGGACAACACCGTCATGGGCGGTGCTCAAGCTCGCGATAAAGCATTCGCGGAGCAAATGAAAGAGCTTCGAGTTGCTCAATCATCCCTCCCTTCTCGTGTGACAGATGACCGACAGAAGCTCACGTTGACGATCGAAGCAGAGTCCAACTCTGGCATCGACTCTCACGAAGCTTCTCACTAAAACGCCCCTTCATACGGCGTGGGACTGTTCGAACGTATTAGAAATACAGGACTAGAGCTTCTCTGGTCTGTAAGGCCTCATGGTTCTCATGATAGCGAGCACGAGCTCCTCTCCCTGATCCAACGATTCCCCAATTGGATCGGGGGACGCAGGCGACTGGCGGAGGAATCGCTCGCTCGTGAAAATATAGCCCGCGCATACGCTGAAGCTCTCGCTCTACAAACCCTTGCAGGTCCGCGATTAGAACTCCTTGGCGAGAGCTACCTTCTGCTTGGTCGGTGTTTTCTTAAAAAAAGCGATGCCTCGGCCGCTCGGCACTACCTCACTCAAGCGGAAGAGCTCTTACCAACAGACCCGCGAGTCAAAGAGGAGCTCGCGGCGACCTATACATTGAGTGGGGATAAGGAATCTGCTTTGAAGATTCTCAAAGACGTTGCACCAGAACAGCTCTCTCGAGAGGGAAAGGCCGTTCTCCAATGGCTAACGCTTTCAGACAATCAGCCGCGTTAATCCTGAGGAAATCGTTCCCAACGACCGTCGTACATGCGGCCGAGGCCGCCACCACTCCATTCGCCCCCTCGATAATTATGCGATTCGTTCTAACCCCCAATGGTCGTATCTGGAGGGCCGGCGGCCTAGCCGGCTTGCCGCAACCCGTCAGGACCGTGGGGTCCGCGCCGAATTAAGAAGGTAAAGTACAGTAAGCCCAAGTCTTATCCCCACAAGGGCCATTTGTCTTACACCACGGGCCACGCGAGTCGAAATCAGGTTTTCCACAAACACCACAGTATTCGTATCCGTGGTACGACCAACTCGCAGCGCACTCACATCCAGCCGGAGGTTGATAATCTTGATACTTACTTTCGGTGGGAACGCATGAGGTAGAAAGCTCTATCGCCGCATTTTTCTCCTCCTCGTCCCAGAGTCCATCTCCGGAACCGCCATCACCACATCCAATCAGGCCGAGGGTTAGCATAAAAAAACACACACGAAGAGTATTTGAAAACATGTAAAGCTCCTTCAACAGGCGTATGTTCGCTGACAGGTCGATGAAAAAGTACCGTCGTGCATTTCGATACAATGGCTGGAACTACCGAGCTAGCAAAACAGCTGCTACGGCCTCCACAGCCTTTAGTAATGGCTCCGGATATACACCAAGCCCTACCACCGCAATAGCACACACCGCAATCGATACCACGGCCTGCGGCGTCACTGAAACCCTTATTTCCGTGGCCGGCGGCTGAAACAACATCGCTGCCGGAACACGAAAGTAGTACGCACACGCGAGAGCGGAGTTTAAGACCGCGACAATTGCGAGTCCGTAACAGCCCGACGCAAGGGCGCCAGAGAAAAGGTATACCTTACCCATCAAACCAGCCAAGCTTGGAGGAAGCCCCGCAAGACCAAGGAAGAAGAGCGTCATACATATCGCTAGGAATGGACTTCGCTTCACAAGCCCCTTGAGATCTTGCAGATCGTCAGCATCAGGACCGACAGCCGAGAGCACACTAAACGCGCCGATAGTCATGGCGCAATACGACACCAAGTAGAATACCGACGACGCGAGAACGCTCGGATCGTTTTGGAGAGCTACCAACCCTATCATCATATATCCTGCTTGAGCGACGCTTGAGTACGCGAGTAATCGCTTAACACTCCTCTGCTGGAGCGCGGCCAAATTACCTATCGTCATGGCGAGCACCGCGATAACCCAGAGAACTCCAACTGACCACTCATTTGGAAGAAAGAAGGCCGAAAGGGTCACTTTAAAGAGCGCCGCGAAAGCCGCTACTTTAATCACACAACTCATGAAAGTCGTCACTGACGTTGGAGCGCCTTGATATACATCCGGCACCCAGAAGTGAAAGGGAGCTAATCCCAACTTAAACGCCAACCCCACAATCATGAAAAGGAATGAAACAATCGCTATCGTTCCGGCCGATGACGGAATCTTGGATATCATCAATGTTCCCGTAGCGCCGTACCAAAGGGCGATGCCGTACAACATAAAGGCGGAGCTTACGCATCCAAGAAGGAAGTACTTCAAAGAAGCCTCTGACGAGGCTCTCTTGGTGACCTGCGCCCCGCACAAACAATAGAGGGCAAGAGAGGCGACCTCTATTCCGATAAAGAGAGTGAGAAAATCGGAAGCATAGATCATCACCAAAGCGCCACACAGAGAGGTGATCATCAGGAAGTAATACTCCCGTAGCATCCCTATCTTCTCGCCTCCCACAGATCCGGACGTAGCGACGATACTGAGTAAGGCTCCGATACACGCGAGAGCACCGAAGAACCGCGTAAACGAATTAACGATAAGTCCGTGTTCAATCGCTATCGATGATGGAACTAGGCCAAAGGTTAAATAGGCGGCGATACCGATGAGCGCCATCGCGAAAAGCGAAGAGCTCTTGTTCGACTCAAGGAGCTTGCCTGACACCAGGTACCCAAGGCTACCCAACGAAAGAGTGAGAATCGGAGCGAATGGAGCAAGAGCACTCATGGTGATTACCTTACGAATCCTTGACCTAAATTGTTATCAGCGACCTCTGAGCCTGCGGCCTGCATGGGGACCGCCGAGGAGATAGTGTCGAGAAGTCTCCCTGGAAAAACTCCAAGAGCTACCACGATCGCGGCGAGCGCCGTAAGGATCATCGCGTCGCATCCCCTGATATCACGACCGAGCGCTGGGGTTGACGCACGCATTCCGCCGAACATGGTCTTTAAATACGCGGTCAAGGTATACACCGCGCCGAGCACAACTCCGATAAGCGCTAGAGAGGTCCACTGTGGAAATGCCTTCCATGAACCCATGAGGATCAAGAACTCGCCTACAAAGCTACTTGTAAGGGGAAGCGCCACCGCGGCTACGCTGAACACCATCAGGAAGAATGCCGATACGGGCACCACCTTCGCGAGACCACCGAGGCTGTCGAAATCTCGGACACCTTGACGATCAATAATCATGCCGAACGTAAGGAACAGCGCCGCGGTAATGATTCCGTGGCTAAAGGCGAGGAATATAGACCCCGTCATCGCCATCGAAGAGAGGCTGGCGAGACCTAAGACACAGAATCCGAGATGCGAGATCGACGAATAAGCGAGAAGTGAGCGAATATCCCTCTGGGCCATCGCCACAAGCGCTCCGAATACTACCGATACCGCGCCGAGCGCCGCGATATAAGGACCAGCCTCCACCATGAATGTCGGAAAGAGCGGCCACATAAACCGAAGGATCGCGTAGATACCGACCTTCCCGAGCAGAGCCGCGGTAAACGCAGCCACCCCGTGAGGAGCTTCACGATACGTATCAGGCAACCAACCATGAAACGGAACGATAGGCGTTTTGATAGCGAAGGCTAAGAGAAACGCGATACCGAGGATCATCTCCTGACTGTTATTGAGAAGCCTCTTACTGGCGAGGTTTGTAATCTCGAAACTAAAGGCATCGACAACACCTGGAGCTGATGAGTTTCCGAGCCACCCAAGGTACAAAATCGAAAGGAACATGAGAGCCGAACCAGCCATCGTGTACACCAAGAACTTGAGAGCGGCATTCAAGCGTTTCGGCCCGCCCCACAACGCCATCGCTCCAAGCACTGGTAAGAGCATCGCCTCAAAAAAAACATAGAAGAGCACGAGATCTGTGGCTAGAAACGCGCCCATGACCAGCGCCTCTCCCAGGAGAAGCAACGAATACCACCCTGCCCCAGCACTTTGCGGTTTTGCTGACCATGCAATTACGGCAAGCGAAATAATCGCGGTAAGAAGACAGAAGGCGAAAGAGAGCCCATCAAGCTCTAGATGATAGGAGATACCGAGGGACGGAATCCAACTACGCGCCTCCTCCAGAGCAAGCACGGAACCCGGCGCTATTGTAGCCCCACGAGCAAGAGCCGCGAGAACAACGAGGGTAAGAATCGCTATACCTATCGACCAGAGTCGAGAGAGCTTACCGTTCGGATCCATTTTCTTTGAGAAGAACGGAGCACAGCATCCCAAAGCACCTACCGCCGGGATGATGATTAAAGAGCTTAATGGAGGCCACGCTATTGGCATCGGACTACCTCACCGGGAGAAAGAAATAAACAAACAGCGCTGCCGCGCAAAACATGAAAAGAACGTACGTGCCAACTTGCCCAGTTGTGACGCGCGCGGTGAGCTCCCCTAGAGCTCTACTTATCTTACCGAGCGCCTCACCTCCACCTAGAAAGAACGACTGATCAATGATCCTACCCGAAACATTTGAGACTTTTTGAAGAGGAGTAAGCACAGAAATTTCATATATTTCGTCAACAAAGAACTTTCCTTCCGATAACTTTCCAACCGGCAAAAATACCTTTCGGAAGAACTCCTTCGCCGCCGGGCTGATAAGAAAGAGCCAGAACGCGGCCGCTATGCCCACCAATGCAGGAAGGGATCCGAGTATATAGCCAAGTATCCCTGGATGCGTGGCAGCGTGATGAGCAACTTTCGGAAGAGGTCCAGTCAGGTACGGCAAAAAGATGGGACTAAGAAAGGCTCCCCCAACAACCGCAAGCACCGCGAGCATCAACACCGGCGCGGTCATGACCATCGGAGCCTCGTGTGGATGTTCGTGGCCTCGATACTCTCCCATGAAGGTCAAGATAAAGGATCGGAACATATAGAAAGCTGTAAGCACCGTGATGCCAGTAGCGATCAAACCTATCACTCCGAGCCACGGCTGAAGGTATGAATTACCCGTCAGCGGAATAGCATCAAGAATGCCATGCTTAGAAAAGTATCCTGAGAACGGCGGGATGCCCGCGATAGCGATAGTAGACACACCATACGCGAAACAGGTCAGCGGCATACTCTTCGCCAAGCCGCCCATTCGACGCATATCTTGCTCGTGATGGCACCCGTGAATGACGGAACCCGCACTGAGGAAAAGGCACGCTTTAAAGAACGCGTGTGTTACGACGTGAAAGAGCGCGAATCCGTATGCCCCAACTCCCACCGCGATGAACATAAAACCGAGCTGACTCACCGTTGAGTACGCCAACACCTTCTTGATGTCGTTCTGACTCATCGCGATGATCGCGGCTATTGCGGAGGTCGCGAGCGCGGTCCAAAGGATCACCGCTGGCACAGCCGAATCGAGTTCAACAACACCGTGCATCCTCGCCATGAGATACACACCAGCGGTAACCATCGTTGCCGCGTGAATGAGCGCGGAGACCGGTGTAGGTCCGGCCATCGCGTCCGGAAGCCATGTAAAGAGCGGCAACTGCGCGGACTTTCCAGTCGCGGCGACAAAGAGAGCGATACCTGCGATGAACCCAAGTTCCGCCGGAATTCGAGCCAGAATCTCAGGCTTGCCAAGAACCGTAATATCAAGCGAACCACAGGAGTGGTAGAGAACGGCCATCGCTACGATAAACCCGACGTCGCCGATCCGATTCATCACAAATGCTTTGCGACCAGCGGAGGCGAATTCTGGGTTGGTATACCAGAAGCCGATCAGAAGGTAGGAACAGAGTCCCACCCCTTCCCATCCGATGAAGATTGTAGGCAAAGACTTGCCCAGGACGAGCACCAACATCGCGGCAATGAAGAGGTTTAGGTATGAAAAGAATCTCGGACGGCTCTCATCTTCAGCCATGTATCCGATGGAGTAGATGTGAATAAGCGCGCCAATACCAGTTACCACGAGGCACATTACCGCCGATAACTTGTCAAAGTACAATTCTAAGGGAAGGCTGATTCCACCGAACGAGAGCCACGAACTCAACGTGACGCCAAACGAACCGGCCGTTGGAAGCTCAGCCCAAAGCGACCCAACACAGAGAAAAGAAACAATCACTGCAGCTGAAGCGATAACGCCGGAAATTTTCTGGCTTGATTTTCCCAAAATGTAGGTCAGGACCGCTCCGATTAAGGGAGCCAAAACCACGAGTGCTAAACGAGAATCATTCATGTCTCTATTCCCTACCACTTAAGCTCTGCCGAATCTGTCGTCTCGATCGAAGCGACACTTCGGAAAACCGATAAGATAATCGCTAGTCCGATGGCCGATTCAGCCGCGGCGATAACCATTACGAAAAACACCGCCACCTGCCCATCAAGATTCCCCACTAACTTACTGAAGGTAACGAAGGCGAGATTGACAGCGTTAAGCATCATCTCCACGCACATGAAGAGAACGATCGCATTACGCCGGAGGCACAATCCTATCCCCCCGATGGTAAAAAGCAGAGCGGAGAGACCTATGTATGAGATAACGGGTTCCATTATTGCGCTCCTCCAGCGGCACCATCTCGCGGGCCTATCTGCGATGTCTTTCTCTTTGCGAGCATTACCGCGCCAACAACTCCAATCAGGAGCACGAGGGACGAAAGCTCAAACTGAACCATGTATCTGCCGTACAGCTCTGTGCCAATCGCTTTAACGCTTCCCTCAGACTTCGTCATATTTTCACTCAGAGTGAAGGTGGAGAGCGTATCGAAGTGCGCCATAATCGGTGGAACGATAGTGGCAAACATGAGAACGCCCGCCGCAACAGCTACAGCGGTCCTGAAGATGCCGAATCTACGCTTCGACTCAAACTTCAGGTTCAGAAGCATTAACACGAAGAGCACAAGAACCATGATGGCCCCGGCGTACACAACAACCTGAGTTACCGCGAGAAAGTGCGCTCCCATTGCCGCGTATAATCCCGCCATCGCAAGGAGGTTAATGATCAGCGAGAATGCGCTTGTAAGAGGATTGCGGAATATCACTACCCCAAGCGCTGACGCGACCGCGACAGCTGAAAGTACGAAACCTATAAAACTCATAGCATCACCTTGGCTACCGCCGTTACCACGAGATTCGCGATGCTGATTGGCAACAACATCTTCCACCCCAAGTTCATAAGTTGATCGTATCGAAATCGCGGCAAGGTCCATCGAATAACAATCTGCAACACACAGAAGAAGACGACCTTCGCCATTAATACCATGTGCCCGAGGAGAGCGGCCCACCACACTCCCTTTGGAAGGGTTACCCATGGAATATCCCATCCGCCAAAGAAGAGAAGCGCGAGCAAGAGCGCGAAAAGCGCGATCTCCGCGAACTCTCCTAACCAGAAGAGAAGGAACTTCATGCCCGAGTACTCCGTGAAATACCCAGCGGTCAGCTCAGATTCGGCTTCAGGGAGGTCGAATGGTCCGCGCTTTGTCTCAGCCATTCCCGCCAGAAGAAGGATGACGAAGCCAACGGGCTGCATCACGATACCCCACTTCGGAATCACTCCCCAAAGCAGCTCCTGCTGCCCCTCAACAATGTTGTATACATCGAGCGTGCCGTACACCACGATCAGAGCAACAAAGACCATTCCCATCGGAAGCTCGTAAGAGATCATCTGCGCTACGGCGCGAAGAGAACCGAGAAGCGAGAACGTATTATTGCCAGTCCATCCCGCGATCGCTATGCCGTACACAGCTACAGACCCCATTGCCAAAACAAAAAGGAGCCCTGCGTCGATCGGAGCGACCCTAGGATGAATGTAATATCCCCATGCGTAGAAATCGGGGGCCAACGGGAGCACCGCGAACGCCAACATAATAGGCAATACGGCAACGATCGGCGCAAGACCGTGCAGAAACTTTGAGGCCCCTTCAGGAATGAAATCCTCCTTCCAGATGCCCTTCATAGGATCGCACATGAAGGTACCGATCACACCGAGCCATCCCATCATACGGACCGGCGCGAGAAGTACGTTTATGACCGGATTCGCGGATACGATGAAAGCGCCCGCTCGATTCGCGCCAACACGATCTTGAATAAGCGCGGACCCCTTTCGCTCAAGCCATGTGCAGAGGGAACCGAGCCCAAGTGCCAGGTTCATCACAAAGATAACCTTCACAATCAAAACAAAAAGCTCAACCATAGTATATTACGCCGCTGGGGACGCTCCCGCTGACTCAACAGACTGTGAATCTACGCGCGCTTCTCTCGATACCGCTGGGAGCTGCACACCACCATCTTTTATCTGGGCTATGGTAAGACCCATACTCGATACCAACGGATCAGCGCCGAGATACCAACGAGTAACTTCACGATCTCCCACCACACTTGGATTAACAGAGAGAACCTTTGCTCCAGCCCCCTCTCCTACAAGCGCCAGGAACCTCCAATCAGGCACCGAGCCATCTGGAAACTGAACAACAGCCTGCGTGTACTGAACGCGACGCTTGCCATTCACAAGAAGCCCCGACTTCTCAAGGATGCTTCGTCCCGGAGCAACCGCGCCAATGACGCTCGCTATCTTCGAATCAGCGTCGGTTAATACACCAACCGACACTCGAGCTGCCGCAAGACCTTCAAGGAGGGCGTCATCGATATCGCTTGACGCGATAGCTCTATCACCTAACACCAGGATATTCTCGATCTCCTTACGACGAATCTTTCCGAGAACATCTCGATAATCGCCTTCAGAATCTTCTCCCACGAGACCGACGGCTTTGGCCCCCGCGAGGTTACTCGCGTAGTCAGGGCTAACCAATATCTCCTGAACCTTCGTAAGCGTTCGCTTATAACTCGGCATCACCACTCGTCCTACCGAGCTAGTGCGATGCAGAAGTTGCTTCAAAAGATAGCACTCTTCCAGAGTCAGATCTGGGCTTACAAGCACCGTTAAAGTTTTGAGGGTGTTCTTAAGCCCCGACACGACATCCGTCAGGGGCACTGGTCGTTTCTCGCCGCTCGCGGTGTTCGCGTAGGCCTCAACGACTCGATTCTTGGGAAGGAATCGACCAAACCCGTATCGCCCCTCGTCACACATCCACTCTTTATTAACGGCGTCGTTTCGTCGACCCTTCACGTGCACAACCTCGTTGTCACGCTCAGCGACCTTGACGTTACAGCCCGTTGAACACCCAGGACAGATCGACTCAGTCTGCTTGGTAAACCAAATGCGAGTGTTGAAGCGCCACTCGCGATGAGTCAACGCTCCGACCGGACAGAGATCCACAACAGACCCAGAGAGAGGATTGTCTAACTCTCGCCCAGGACTTACCGCGATAACGGACTGATCTCCCCGATTAAGCATCCCCAACTCAGAGGTTCCTGTAATCTCATCACAGAAACGGATGCACCGTGTGCACATGATGCACCGCTCCCCATCCAACATTACCGTCGGACCAAGAGGCAAAGCCTTTACCTTGTGCACCTTGTTCTCAAGGAAGCGGCTCGATCGAGCATTGTACTCGAAGTGATAATCCTGGAGCTTGCAGTGTCCAGCTTGATCGCACACGGTGCAATCGAGCGGATGGTTGATCAGAATAAACTCTAGCGTCGCGGCTTGCGCGTTCGCTACATCCTGGCTCGAATGATGTGTTGCGACATCCATGCCCTCGGCGCACGGAGTATTACACGCTATGGTCATCTTCGGCTGCCCCTTCACCTGGACCTGGCACATGCGGCAATTCCCCGCGATGGAGAGGTGTGGGTGATAACAGTAGTGCGGAATATCCACTCCAATGGTCCTAGCGGCTTCAATCACGTTAGTCCCCTTGGGCACCTGCGTGGCTTTACCATCGATAAGGACATTTACAAGTTCGGGTTGTTTAGGAGCTCCGGCGTCAGACATGGTGTTTAGCTCTTTGATTGAATGATTTCAGACTTTGGGGACCCTGCAAGCCCTGCTCCCAACTCATCACGGGTAGTGGAGAAGCGAAGATCTGGCTGCTCTTTCTCAATACGACTCACGATACCTTCCATCCTCTCGTCAGTCAGATTCTCGAAAAACACATCATTGATCTGACACATCGGCGCGGTGCCGCAGGATCCGAGACACTCTACTTCCTCGAAGCTCCACATACCATCAGCGGAAACCTCCCCGGGATTTAGTCCGAGGCGCTGATGAAAGAACTCAGACACTTTTCGCGCGCCACGCAAAGCGCAGGGAAGCGTTCTGCAGATCTGGACGTGGTAACGCCCGACCGGCTTCTTGTAATACATCGTGTAGAAAGTCGCGACCTCCCATACTTGTACGGGTGGCATATCGAGCTTCGAAGCAACCCAATCTACCGCTTGCTGCGTAATATACTTCGTCTCCTCTTGAGCGATGTACAGAAGAGGCATTACAGCAGAACGCTTTCGAGGGTATTGCACTATCACCTCTTGAGCACGCTTCTCAGCGGTATCCGAGAGGGTTAGCGGTTCACGACGAGCCGAAGACGCCCGCGTACTAATATGAAACACTTGCGCGCTATCGGTCACACTCACCACCTATCATATTGATCATTCCAAATGTTGGCACGAGGTCCGATATATTCGCCCCAAGGAGCATCTTCCTCATTGAACCCATGTGAATAAAGCTCGGTGCACGCACGTGCGCTCGATACGGCTTCCCACTCCCATCAGACACCACGTAGAAGCCCAACTCTCCATTAGCTCCCTCAACGGCATGATACACAGAACCCTTTGGAGGCTTCACTCCGTACATGACCAGCTCGAAGTGATTGATCATTCCATCGATCGAGTTGTACACCTCATCTTTTGGCGCGAGCACAATGTGAGGATCGCTCACCGCGATGGCTCCATCCGGGATCCGAGCCATAGCCTGTTCGCAGATACGAAGAGACTGCTCCATCTCGGCAAAACGCACGAGAAATCGATCATAGTTATCGCCCTTAGAACCGAGAGGGACCTCAAAATCGAACTCTTCGTAACTCGAGTACGGGAACGCCTTACGAATATCGTAATTAACACCAGAACCTCGCAGCATCGGACCGGTGAGGCTATAACTTACGGCTTCGTCAGCAGTCATCACCGCAACGTCGCACATTCGATCGATAAAGATACGATTGCGCGTAAGGAGCCGATCGCAATTCACCAAATGGTCGCGAACCTTTTTAAAAGCGGCGTGCATCTTCGGCGCGAAATCCGGTGTGAGATCGTCTTTTACTCCGCCGACTCGTCCGTACGATACCGTAAGCCGCGCCCCTGTGACGTCTTCGATCAGATCCCAAAGGTCCTCACGAGCTTCCATCATATAGAGCATCACCGTGAACGCTCCAAGCTCCATCGCGGAAGCACCAAGGCACGTGAGGTGATCGGATACTCGGGAAATCTCCGATAGAATTACTCGGATGTACTGCGCACGCTTTGGAACCTCAATCTGAAGCAGCTTCTCGATAGTGTGACACCATCCGAAGTTGTTAATGATCGGGGATACATAGTTAAGACGATCGGTGTAAGGCATGACCTGATTATAATCGACCGTCTCCGTCATCTTCTCGAAGCCTCGGTGGAGATAGCCTACGTCAACATCGGCATCAACGATCTTTTCACCCGACATCTCGGCTACAATTCGAATCGTCCCGTGAGTGGCTGGGTGAGCCGGACCAAGGTTAACGACCATGGTATCGGAGTGCAGATCGTCCCCAAGAGGACGCGGCCTCATGTCGGTGGTAATACCCCCAACTCCGAAATCAACCTCTAGAAGCTTCGTACTTGTCATATATCTTCTTCTTTTTCTAACGGCTCCATAGGCCCGATTACTTCGAAACTGCCTGTTCTCCATCGGCTTGAGAGCGCTGTTTCGTTCGGATCGTCACAAGATCGGGGCGAATCATTCGACGGGCGGTGTTTTCAACTTCTGGAGCACGCAACGGTATACGGGGCTGCTTCCCCTGAACCGGATAATCTTTTCGCAGCGGGTGTCCTACAAACTCTTCGTACAAAAGGATACGGCGAAGGTCTGGATGACCTACGAATCGAATACCGAACATGTCCCACACTTCACGCTCAAGGAAGTTGGCCCCCTTCCACAGTGGGGTCGCAGAGGCGACTTCGGGGTTATTCTCCGAGACCTGCACCTTGATGGTCAGACGCCACAACTTCGAGATGCTTAGTAGTTGATAGACAACCTCGAATCGCTCGGTACGGAGGTCCATCCAATCAACGGCGGTGATATCCACTAAAAGATTAAATGCTAGCGCGGCGCTCTGTTTACATGAGGTCAAGACTGACAGCAGCGCTTCTGGCGCAACCGTAACGATAAGATCGCCAAGCTCAACACTACTTTCTTTTATTGCCGCGCCACAGACTTGCGATAGCGCACCCTGAAGCTCCGTAACCTGCTCTTTCGTATCAACCATATGGCCCTTTTTGTATCGTATGCATGGGTAACTAGCAACGGCACAAAGGGTTCGATTTAGGCAACGAAGCCCCCTGATTTCGGGAAGTTGCATCTTTTACCCGGGAGTGCCGGCGGGCCGAGCTCTGGAGTCCAAACGGACATCCTCTTCTGACACTAAATTTGCGTATTGTGGGAACGAGCCGTATACTCAAGGACCGTTCAAGCACACACGATTTTGAAGTATAGGAGGTCCGGTAATGGAATCAGCTCAAGGTGGAAAAAAGAAGCGTCTCTCCCCTTCGTCCGTAAGCCAAATCCAGATCCTCAGCGCTCTCGCTCCTGAAACAGCCCCCTTGGCTAACGAGCCTCGCCGCCTTCAGATCAATGAGATTGCGGAACTCAGCGGACTTCGCGATGAGAAAGAGACCCAACGGTTTCTCTTCATCCTTGAGGGTCAAAAGCTCGTAACCCCATTCCCAGAGGGAGATTTCACCTCAAAGATTTGGCAGATTACCACGCAGGGAGTGCAGACCCTCCGTCAGATCTCAACCGCGATAGCAGCGTAATATGATACCGCCGAACTAAGCGGCAGAAGGTCGGGGAACCATAACGGCACCTCCCCGGCTATAGCTCTTTCTCTGACACCTCGAACAACTCTTCGACCTCAACGATTAACGAAGCCAAAAGGTCCGATACTAGGTCCTCATCTTCGTTCTTCGCCGCAATCTCAAGCTTTGCGGCAGCGTCCGACGCGGCCTCGCCTCCGACGTTTCCCAAACTTCCCTTCAAGATGTGCGCGCTTGAGGCGATCGAAGCGCGGTCCCCGTTCCGAAGCATCCCTTCCATCGCCGGGATCTTTGATCGACACTGCGCCATGCAGAGCTGAACTAACTCCTTGAGGAGCTTACTATCTCCATCAACTCTATCGAGAGCTCCGTCTTTATCAAACGTAGCAAGCATACGTCGTCTCTATTATTTAAGCAGCTCGCGTCCAATCACGATGCGCTGAATCTGACTCGTTCCCTCATAAATCTGCAGAAGCTTTGCGTCTCGCATCAGCTTCTCTACGGGATATTCCTTCGTATAGCCATAACCGCCGAAGATCTGCACGGCATCCGTCGCGACGCTCATTGCGGTATCCGCGCTCATGCGCTTCGCCATACTCGACACTAAGGAGGAAGGATGGCCTTGATCGTACAACGCGGCGGACCTCCAAGTGAGTAACCGCGAGGCCTCAACACCCGTCGCCATATCCGCAATCATGAATTGAATAGCTTGAAAGGTGCTGATAGCCGCACCGAACTGCTTACGCTCCTTGGAGTAGGCTATCGCGTGTTCCAACGCGGCGCGACCTATTCCAACCGCGATAGCCGCGGTAAGTGGCCTACTCGCGTCAAGTGTCTGCATCGCTATCTTGAACCCCTCACCCGGAGCCCCGATCATATTCCCCTTAGGAACCCTGACCTTATCAAATGTCACACGACATGTGTCTGAACACCGTTGCCCCATCTTGTTCTCATGGTGCCCAACCTCAACGCCCGCCGAGGAACGCGGAACAGCGATACAGGAGATACCCTTTGCTCGCTTCGCTCTATCGTGAGTAGCGAACACCGTAAACTGAGACGCGTGCCCGGCGTTTGTAATCCATTGCTTAGAACCATCGACAATCCAGTGATCACCACCGTCTTCCACAGTTGTCTGCAGACCCGCAGCATCCGAACCGGCACCGGGCTCAGTGAGGCAGAAAGAAGCTAACGCTCCCCCCGCGACAATCGGTTCAATAAACTTTTTCTTCTGTTCCGCCGTTCCTCCTATAGCGATCGGCGTAAGCGCAAGATCGTTCGCTACCATGGAGGTCGCGAAGCCAGAACATCCCCACGCGATCTCTTCGATGACAAGACAGGCGTCGAACAGGCTCAGTCCACTACCACCCAACTCAGCAGGCAATGTTAAATTGATCAAACCGAGGCCGTGCCCCTCCTTGATAACCCCAGTGGGGAACTCAGCCCGCTCATCTAAGCCAGGAGCCGCGGGACGAATCTTGTCAGCCGCAAATCGAGCGGCGATCTCTCTTAGAGTCTCCTGCTCAGATGTCAAACCACTAAAGGGAACCATAACAACCTAACTCGCATTCACACAAATAAAAGGGCCCCTTTAAGGGGCCCATTAAGCTTGGCGTAAGCTTACTTCATGACCCGAGTCGCCACCCCCGCGCCCGGCTGCGGCTGGATGCCAGTCGGAGGAGGTGTCGTCGGTTGCTGACCCTGAGCCGGAGCAACGACCTCCTTCTCAAGCGAAGTCGCAAGGCCCGTCTTCGATGCGCCAAGTGCCATCGAGAGCGCTGCGGCAGCCTCATCAATCTTCGGCATGATAGCGTCGATCTTCGCGCGATATTGAGGAACAAGAACCTCGATAGCTCCTACTACCTCATTATTATTTCCGCGAATGATCTTGGAGATCGACACCACGTCGGCTTCGATAGCGCCGCGATCGATAATCTGGCCAGCTGTCCGAAGCTCGGCCAGCTGGTTACGGATAGCGACGTCCTGAACGGTGTTACCCGCAAGGATCTCATTCAACGTAGTATCAGCGAGCTGCGCTGTGAGGAGGCGTCCTGCTGCGTTCATCTTTGCTGGGAAAGAGATCGCAACACGAGGAGCAGCCTTCACTGGACGCTTCGACTCAATACTGATCGGAAACTGGACATTTCCGGCCTGAAGCACAGCGATACTCACTGTCTCGCCGATAGCCTCCGAAAGGGCCTTAACGATAGGCAATCCACGGCCGACCAGAGAACTCTGAGCAAGGTACGATTGCCCCATCTGAAGAGCCTTCACACCAAGTCTGTAGTCCTCAGTCTCGCGGTTCTGATCAACATACCCCCTCAACTCGAGGGTCGCCAAAAGGCGGAAGACGTTGTTCTTGTGAAGCTTGAGGCGCTTCGAAAGCTCGGTTACCCCAACCTCACCAGCTGCCTTACAGAGCTCCTCGAGCACGTCGAGAGCATGAGACACGGACTGGATCATGTAATTTGATTTCTCGCGCTTCATAATGTGTACATTCCTGACTGGTAATCGTGTTGTCGCCGGGAAGGCAAAACAAACGCCTTATCGCCCTTAGCGGAGGCTTTGACAATCAAAGTGCGTTATCACAATGACGTTCTATAGCCCTCTTTGGCGTGTATAACAGGGGGATCCCCAAAACGCAACGTACTATTTTTAATAGCTTTTCAATGACGTGTCGTCCTCGCCACCCTGCAAGAAATAGGATTGACGCATGCGCAAGGACAGGGTGCGAACAGCGCACAAGCTACTCCGCGCCGCTCAAAAGAAGCTCCTGCACAGAATAAAACCCCGGTGGAAGCTCAAGCAAACGACACATCAAAACGACAGCGCCGCGCCCAAATATCTCCCGATTTTGGGCCCGATGGGTAACCTCTACACGCTCCCCTTCTCCGAGAAAATATACAGTGTGGTCGCCGGGCACATCACCACCCCGCAACGATACAACACCCACTTCTCCCGCACGGCGCTCTCCTTCCCGCCCAAAAACTATCCGATCTGAGCTCTCAGAGAGTCCTTTCAAGACCGCTTGGGCAGTTCCAGAGGGGGCATCTTTCTTCATCCGGTGATGCATCTCCATCACCTCAACATCAAAGGTTTCACCGAGAAGTTTTTTGAGGTAGCGAGCCGCCATCGCGAGGGCCGTGGCTCCTATCGAGGTGTTTGCGGCGATACACAGCGGAATACTCCGAGCGCTTGCCACAAGGGTATCTCGTTGCTCAATCGTATGCCCGGTCGTCGCGATCAAGAGCGGCTTGCGGTATTTCACGCATACTTCAGCCACCAGAGCCGAAACCTCTGGAGTTGAAAATTCAATTACCCCATCACACGCCTGAAGGATCTCAAGATCGCTAGAATACAAGACGCTACTTCCATCAACCTTTTGTCCAAGCACCTTAGATGATGGCGAAACGATAGCGGCAGATAAAACACCTTGCGCGTCAGACACGAGCGTAGAAACTACCTTCGATCCTGTCCGTCCACTTGCTCCAACAACCGCTATACGCCTCATACGGAAAACTCCTTACGAACCCGCTCAAGATTTTCAGGCGCAAGAGGAACCAACGGCAAGCGAACTGTTGGATGCGCGATGACGCCCTTAAGCGCAAGCACGGCCTTGACCGGCACCGGATTCGACTCAACGAAAAGGGTCCTGATCCGTCCAAGGACCTCTAGCTGAATATCTTTCGCTTTGGAGCACTCCCCCTTCACGAAGGCTTGATGAAGACCCACGAACTCCTTCGGCATAACATTAGAGCATGCGGAGATAGCGCCAGTTCCACCATACGCAAGTGTCGCAAGAAGAAGAGAATCATCCCCCGAGACGACCCGACAATCGGACGTTACCGCTACCATCGTATCGGCAAGAGCATCGATTGAACCCGAGGATTCCTTGATACCAACGATTAATCCTTCACGGCTCAATTGGCCAAGCGTCGCAGGTGCTATCGCGACACCGCTCCGCCCGGGAATGTTATAGGCAATAAGTGGAGTTTCACTCACTACACTGATGGCCCTGAAGTGCGCCACAATACCAGCCTGGGCAGGCTTGTTGTACGGCGGTGTCGCCACGAGAATACCATCGCATCCCATCTCAGCGCAGATCTTCGCGAGCTCTACTGCACGAGCGGTTGCGCTCACGGAGATACCAGCCACACACGGAAACACCCCCTGGGTGCGCTCTCTCACAAATCGAACCACCTCGACGTACTCGGCATCACTCAACGTGGCCGCCTCCCCGGTCGAACCGCACACCACCACCCCCGCGACTCCTGCCGACTTCTGAGCCTCTATCAGACGAGACAATGAGTCGTAGTCGACGGCGCTGCCATCTTTTGAAAAAGGGGTAACAAGAGCTGTAAAAATCCCTTTGAGAGCGAGAGAATGGGGTGTCATGTGTCGATTCCTTATCAAGCGGATGCCTTTTTACAGGCATCGAAACGCGAGATCAGAACGGTACCGCGCCGTTTTTTAAAAATCAAAGGAACTCCGACCCGCGCATGATTTTCAGCGGTCTCAGCCCAAGCCAGCTAATTAACCTTTGGCGCTGGGGTCGCGCCAACCGTTACTGGCCCGCTGGCTCCCGGAGTCTTGCCCACCTGGTTGGCATCCTCAGGAACATCCAGAGCGGAGAGTCGAGTAACATCGCTCTCGCTCCCCTTGAAAATTACTCGGATGACCTCGGCGATACCTCCTTCAACGTTCCTCTGATTTACCGGAACGATCTGGTAGATATAGGTAGCCCCGTTCACTACGGTCTTGTCGAGGTACACGAAATCCATCATCGAAGATGGGGCCTCAATCGTTCGGCCGATCTTACCCTCGGCGCGGGCCGCTTTACGCAGCTCCTCTCTCACCGTGACGTGTTTGTCCTGTATAAATCCGATCTTTTCGAAACGAACATCGGGATTGGTCTCGTCTCCCCGCTGCGCAATGGTTTTACGCTCAACATTAAAACCGCCCGAATACTTGAGCTCCTTGCCTTGCATATCCTCGTCGGAGGCTACCCAGGAAAATCCTACACCTTGGGAACTTGGCGTAACCACAAGCGCTTCAGGCGGCTTCGGCGCGAACATCTCAGGCGGGAGTGGTGGCTTAAAACGACCACAGCCCGAAATAAACACCACTACAGCGATAAGAGATCTCTTATTCAGAGTCATTTATTACTTATCCATGAAACCACGGAGACGCTTACTACGACTCGGATGGCGGAGCTTTCTAAGAGCCTTCGCCTCGATCTGTCGAATACGCTCGCGAGTAACATCGAAGTTTTGGCCCACCTCCTCAAGAGTATGATCGCTCTTCTCTCCGATTCCAAAACGCATACGAAGAACCTTCTCTTCTCGTGGAGTGAGGGTCGCGAGAACTTTTCGGGTTTGCTCCTGCAAGTTCATGTTCACTACAGCGTTAGCGGGCGACACGACACGCTTATCTTCGATGAAATCTCCGAGATGAGAATCCTCCTCCTCTCCGATCGGTGTCTCAAGGGAGATTGGCTCCTTCGCGATTTTAAGGACCTTGCGAACCTTATCGATCGGAATCTCCATTTTCAAAGCGATCTCTTCAGGAGTCGGCTCACGACCAAGCTCCTGTACAAGCTGTCGAGATGTTCGAACGAGCTTGTTGATCGTCTCGATCATGTGCACGGGGATACGAATGATTCGCGCCTGGTCCGCAATCGCACGGGTAATCGCTTGGCGAATCCACCACGTCGCGTAGGTCGAGAACTTGTACCCTCGTTGATACTCGAACTTATCAACCGCTTTCATCAAGCCGATGTTTCCCTCCTGAATGAGGTCAAGGAATTGAAGCCCGCGGTTTGTATACTTCTTAGCGATCGACACAACGAGACGAAGATTCGCCTCAATCAGCTGATCCTTCGCCAAGCGAGCGCGCACCTCTCCATCCTTGAGGATGCGGATACTGTCACCGAATCGAGAGAGACTCATCATCACTCGCTCTTCAAGCCCCTTAGTTGTTCCAAGGGCTCGTCGAAGCGGCTCTTCCCAGTGCTTAAGCTCAGTGCTCTTCAGCTTCAATCGCTTACCCGCGCGCTTAACGGCGACCTGGTCCTGCGATAGAAGATCACTTAACGAATCAACGAGCTCATCGGATGTGGTGCCCAGCTTTCGCGCGGCGCCATCAATCCCTCGAAGGATTGCGCGACACTCCTCATCCGCATCCTTCACCAACTGAATCATCTTGTGGAACTGCTTCTGGTTGAGGTTTAGCTCCTCAATCTTCACCGCGTTCTTGGACAAGATCTTCTGAAACTTCTTCTCGCGATCCGACTCCATTCGCTTCTCAACCGGAAGCTCCATGAGCTCCTCGTAAAGAGTCTTGGTGTCCTTGAGAGACTTACGGTATGGAGTAGCTTTGGCGAGGAACTTCTTCTTCTGCTGCTCATCTTCTTCGTTTTGGGGGGTGGGCTTCGGACCGATCTCCTGACCGTCCTCGTCGAATTTCGGCTCTTCCTCCTCTTCCTCCTCCTTATCAGACTCCGGCTCAGCGTCGTCCTCAGCGAAGAGATCTCGTAGGCGGATCTTATCATCCTTTACCATGTCGAAGAGAGTAACCACGTACTCAAGAGAGAGTGGCTGCTTCAGGAGCTGCTCCCGAACGGCGAGAAGACCGGACTCTATTCGCTTCGCGATCTCAACCTCACCCTCTCGAGTAAGGAGACTCACGTTACCCATTTCGCGAAGGTATTGCCGGACAGGATCGGTACTACGTCCTAGCGAGCCCGCGTCGATTACCTCTGCCGGTGGCTCAATTCCCGCGGGCGCTTCTGAATCATCTTCACGCGAATCAGCGGGAGCCTCGATGATGTCAATATCGTGCTCGCCGAACATAGCGATCACTTCATCAACCTGGTCCTCTGACATTACCTCTCCCGCGAGAGCTTCATTGACCTCATCCATCGTGAGGTATCCCTTCTCCTTTCCAACCTCAAGGAGACGATTGATTCGGCTCTCGATGTCTCCACGCTCTTTAAGATCAATCGCGCTATCGATATCCCCAAGGTCAGCTTCAACGCTCACCTCAAACCCGGTCAACTCCTGCAAACCATCGTCAAGATCCGCAACAACGAGATCTCGATCCATCCCCTCCTTCTCACCATCACGACCCTTACGGGGCTCTTTTGTAAGCGGTTTTGTGATCGGCTTCGTAAGTGGCTTCGCGATGTGCTTTTCAACTGCAGGCACGGGAGCCAGCTTCTTTGCCGCGGAGCCAGATGTGACTATCGGCGCAATCGTTTTTTCCTTTTCCTTCCCCTTCTTCGGAGGGAGCGGCGCTACCTGCTCTCCGCGAGCCTGTGCGGCAGAACGATTTAGTCGCTCACGGGCAGCCGCCTTGAGCGTCGAATCTTTCTTAAGAGTCACGCGAACATTTCGGGTCTTCAATCGCTTTGAGATATTTTTCTTGAGTCCCTTTTTGAGAGCGCCTTTAGCTTTCGGCTTACTTCCAGCTTTTCGAAGAACTTTTCCCCGGCTTGCTCCACTTTTCTTTCGAACCACCACCGCAACTCCACGTGTACTAGACATGATCGTATTGAAACGATCTCTGTGTGCGATACACATGCGGCCCATCGAGCGCGCACGCGTCCGCGATCAAAAACTGAACTCTTCCCACTCCAAGCAACCGCGACTATCGCCAGTCACACTTTGCGTGGGACACACCTTCCCTTACAACACTTACAAGAAAGGATCGTGGGATACTAACTATTTAGGGCCTAGAGGTCCACCCCCCGGCCGACGCTATCCATCTGGTTCTTTAGGGTTCTTATCCGCTCGGACACCTGAAGCTGCTCTTCTGCCCCAAGCCCCCCTTCAAGAAGCTCCCTTTGACAGTCCGCAAGCAGCCCTTTTAACTTACCCCGGCGGAGAGCAAGTCGACTTTCTTGGTACAGGTCTCGCATACTTACGCCTGCCTCCACCATCTTATAGGCCTCCTTCCAGAGCGACACCCATGCCGGCCCCAAGGACTGTAAAAGCTCCTTAGTGGACAGGCGCTGATGCTCCTCATCGTCCGGTGATTCCCGAAGCAGCTCACTAAAAACTGTAGCGAACCGTAGAGTCTCGGGCTGGAGCCCCTCGCACATCTCGGGGGTCTTAAGAAGCTGAACGAGGAGAACCTCCTTCTCAACCATAACGCTTCGCAAGATATCGAGATCAATTCGAGGGAGGCTCTCAAGGCCTCGCATCGCTCCTGGCTTCCGCTCGGCAGCCGGTCCGCTTGTTACCGAGGGTTTCGTATCCATTGGTTTAGATTCAACCGCTGAGATTTTCCCCTTCGAAGAGGCGAGGATAAGCTTCTCAAGCTGTTTCGTTTCCACGCCAAGCCGACGGGCGGCCCTCGTGACAAGTCCGGATTTCACAACCTCTCGCTCAACACCGGCAAGAGCCTTTGCCGCTTCATCACAGACTTTTCCTAAAAGGTTCGGTCCTGGCTTCTCGTTCTCAGAACATCCGTATCGGGTGAGAAGCCCGTCGATATACACATCGATAAGCTCCGCCTTAGGAAGGGATTGTAACGCATCCGTGGTTTTGTCCCCATTCAGTTTCGCAAAATCATCCGGGTCAATCTCATCAGGGAGGAAGCACGCGGTGATATCGACCTCAGCATTACGCGCGACCGTAAAGGACTTAGCCGCGGCGCCCCGGCCCGCGGTGTCTCCATCAAAAAGGAGATGCACGCGATTACACACCCCAGCAAGCCGCTTGACGTGTTGTTCCGTCATAGCCGTACCACAGCACGCGACAACGTTGCGAACCCCACGCATACCGAGCCCAACGACATCCATATACCCTTCCACGATATACACTTCACCCAGCTCACGAATGGCGCTCATCGCTTGGGGTAGGCCGAAGATCGTCCGACTTTTTTGGTATATGGGCGTCTCAGGGGAGTTTACGTACTTTGGCGACTGATCTTCATATGACGGCTCCATCACGCCGGGAACGATGCGCCCACCAAATCCCGCGATGCGTTTCGAATCAACGAAGATCGGAAAAAGGAGTCGTCCTCGAAATAGTTCGTAGAGATCGCCTCCAGCGCTGCGACGTACGAGTCCCGATTGAAGCATCGTCTCTTCGTTTACGCCGTTCTGCTTGAGAACGTCGATCAATACACCGCGTTGATTAGGACTATATCCGATTCCAAATTCATTGATCGCGTCAGCGGTGAGCCCGCGTTTCTTTAGATACTCTCCCACTTTCTTAAACTCACCCTGCCCGTTCTTTACTTCAAGCAGAGATTTCCTAAAAAAGAGGTGCGCTACGCGACACACATCGAAGAGCTTCTCACGGTCAATCGAGGGTCCCGCTCGTTTCGTATTCTCATACTTTAGTTCTATACCAGAACGACTCGCGAGATATTCAACCGCGTCAGGAAAGGTCATCGCCCGCATGGCCATTACAAAGGAGATGACGTTACCCGACGCGCCGCAGCCGTAACATATGTAACTGTTGGTCGATTCTCTCACGAAGAAGGAGGGCGAGCGCTCGGAATGGAAGGGACACAAGCCCGAGTAATACATCCCAGCACGACGGAGTTTTACCGTCTCAGAGACGACCTCAACGATGTTGGCGGATGTCTTTACGCGCTCGATACTCTCTTGTGAAATCACGACGAGAGCCTATCACAACTATCGAAAAACGCTAGAAATAAGCCGATATTTGGCTCTCGACGACACTACCTCAAAAGCCCGAACCTCGTGGGGTGGTGCAAAAAGGGTTCGTCGTGACCGGTTTGACGACTTTTGCGATACCAGGCGAAGTTGGCAAAAAACCGGAGGCGTACCCAGTGAGATACGCCAACGATTTTTTTTGACGGTTCAAACTGAGTCGCAGGCAAACCATCGGAACGTGCAACAGGAACTCATTTTCCACCACCCTGTTATAGGGCTGGGGGCCTATCGCCGCCTTCCCGACCTACCCTTGTGACTCCTCCGCAACGGCAACCTCTGCGTACTCGTAGCTTACGAAGATCTCAAGAACTTCATACTCACGCGCGCCACCTGGAAGCGGAACCTTTACAACGTCCCCCTCTTCCTTTCCGATCAGAGCTTTTCCAAGGGGAGCCTCAAACGAGATCCACCCCTTCTCAATGTCAGACTCTTCAGCGCCGTAGATGCTCAGCACTTTTTTCTCACCACTATCGATGTCCTCAATTTTGACGCTTGAACCGAAAACAACTCTGTTCAGGCCGCCGAACTTACTCGGATCGATAATTTCCGCGACCGCAAGACGGGCTTCGATATCCCGAATCTTGGCCTCCGTCATCCCTGACTTCTCTTTCGCGGCATCATAGTCGCCGTTCTCTGAGAGATCGCCGTGACCCCGCGCCACTTCGATCATGCGAGCTATCTCAGGGCGCATAGCCTTGAGCTTCATTAATTCGGATCGGAGCGTGTTATATCCACGCGGGGTCATAGGGCGTTTCATGATTATTCTCCGACGTTATGCTCGGCTAAAATATTCGCCTGTCTCAGTCTTAACAATTATCTCGTCCCCAACATTGATAAACTGAGGAACGGTGAGCTGAAGCCCCGTCTCAGTCTTAGCTGGCTTCGGTGAGTTAGTCGCCGTAGCGCCTTTGATACCAGGCTCAGTGTCAACAATAGTAAGGTTAACGGTTTGTGGAAGCTGAATACCGATCGGGTTCTCATCGTGCATCGAGAGCTGAACTTCCATGCCCTCTTTTACGTAGTACTGCCCGTCACCTATCATCTCGAGCGAGATGGTAACTTCTTCGAAGGTCTCCGCATTCATGAAATGAAAGCCATTTGCGTCCGAGTAAAGGAAGGTCCCTTTTTGCTGGAACACGTCAGCTGTCTCGATATCCTCAGTTGAACTGAAACGGTGCTCTACCTGAGTCCCGTTAACCAAGTTACGAAGCTTGATCTGAACCATCGCCCGAAGATTACCCGGCGTGTGGTGGTGGAAATCCATCACACTGTGGAGTGTGTTCTTGTAGATGATTACCGTACCCTTACGAACGTCTTTAGCTTTCATACGACCCTTTACTTCATTACTTAGGTAACAATTCGAGCGTTTCTCGGACGCGGGATAATACCTTATCCTTCCCAAGAACTGCAAATGATTCAAAAAGAGGCGGTGTTATCGTCTTACCGGTCACCGCGATTCGGAGCGCCACAAACGCCGGTCCCGGTTTGAGCCCAAGCTCAGTCGCAACCCCTCGTAACGCTTGGTCAATCACCTCCGTAGTGAACTCTGGAAGAGCGCCCAATCGCTCAAGCGAGAGGAACAAAACCTGACGAGCCTTCTCGTTATCCATTCCCTTGCCAAGCATGGCATCCATCTGCCGCTCAAGTGGCCTATCCATAAGGAAGTCCACCATGCCACCAACCTCAGTCAGAGTCTTCACACGCTCTTGAACGTGCGACGCGAGCGCCGCAAATTGATCCGCAGGAACGACAACGCCTTCTTTTTCAAGAAATGGCTGCGCGCGCTTGATGAACTCTTCAACCGGCAACTTCCGGATGTAGAGACCGTTCATCCATTGAAGCTTAACAGGGTCGAACACCCCACTCGATTCATTTATTCCCGCTAGAGAGAACTTCTGGACTAACTCCTCGCACGTAAAAACCTCTTGGTCGCTTCCCTCTCCTGGCGCCCAGCCGATTAAGGTCACAAAATTCATGATCGCCTCGGCGAGGTACCCCTGCTCACGAAGCTCTTTAGAATTCGTAGCATTGTGACGCTTTGAAAGCTTCTTGCCATCAGTTCCATTAATGACTGGAAGATGCGCGAAGGTAACCGGCTCCCAACCGAGAGCTTCATAGAGAAGAAGGTGGATCGGCGTTGAAGAGAGCCACTCAATTCCTCGCAGCGCGTGCGTAATCTTCATGTCATGGTCATCAACAACAACAGCAAGATGGTATGTCGGAAACCCATCACTCTTTAAGAGCACGGTATCGCGAAGCGGGATGGTGTCCCACTGTACCTTGCCACGGATGGCATCGACAAAGCTCACGGAGCGCTTCGTCGGCATCTTGAACCGAATGACGTGCGGTTTATCAGCCGGTACATTTCTTGTACGGCAATAACCTGAGTACCCTGGAGACTCCTTGCGGGCCATCTGCTCATTACGCTCGCGCTCAAGCATCTCGGGCGTACAATCACATCGGTACGCATGCCCTGAGGCCACGAGCTGCTCTGCGACCTCTTTATAACGAGAGATTCGTAAGCTTTGAATGTAGGGACCACATGGGCCTCCAATATCCGGCGCCCCTTCCCAATCCTCCCCCAAAGCTTTCAAATCTTCGCGGCTTGGCCCCTCGTCGAGTTCGATACCGAACCACTTGAGCTCCTCAATCACAAATCGAATGGCGCCAGGAACCGTTCGCTCTCGGTCAGTATCCTCGACTCGAAGAATGAACTTGCCACCAAAGTGCTTGGCCAACAGATAGGCGTAAAAAGCAGTACGAAATCCTCCAACGTGCTGGAAGCCTGTAGGTGATGGCGCAAAACGTGTCCGAACCTCGGTCATGTGAATCTCTCTACTTCGTGAAACAAACAGGGGATAAACCCGCGAGAACTATAGACTACAGGCACCCATGTTGGCAAAAGCAACCTCATGCCCGGGGGTAGTGCTTTTTTTCGAGCAAAAAGAGCGGCTTGGATCCACACGCGTACCGATCTGTCGAATCGGCGGGGGTAACCACTCCGCCGACTCCGCTGCTACATGGCGCGATATCTCCGGACAAAAGGGTCTCGCAGTTCGGTAAATCCAGTTTACGTTGAGAACTTTTTCAGAGTCTAGGCGAAACGAGCTGGAGGTTACGAAAAAACCCGCGGATATATCCACGACTCGACTGACTTCGGCGATACCTGGAAAATCTTTTCAGTGTTTCAAACTAGATTGCTCCATCCTCGCAAGCCTTGGCCAAGGAGCAAGTAGAGCGATCGAAATGCTCGACCGGAATTACATATTTGCTCACCACCCTGCCGGCTCCGAAGCTTGGATACGATACGAGTTCTCGTTAGGGTAAAAATGGATTGCTCATAGTTTCTCGCATACGAGCTCCTCGCGTGTGCACACTGCTTCTACCCAGTTGCGATCCATCTTGTCAAAATCATTCGCTCCCAAGGTCATTCTCGGAGATATGGGCCGCAGTTTCTAAAGAATGTAGGGCAATTATCCGATTATTCCGCCGATGGGTCTACACGTACGGGCAATTAGCCTGATCCAGGTCTGCTCAAAAAATAGAACCAGGGGATCTCCTGTAGACGGCTCTAGCGCGCCGTTTACAAAACAGTTTCTTCCCCGAGTCTCGAACGCGGCAGCGAGGTACTTCGCAAAGGTGCTCGCCATCGGCGGAGATAACTTTCGGTATGTCTGCCCGATAATCATCTTGGTTATCGTGACTATCATCGGAGCATTTACCTCTTCACAACTACCACGCCCCCCCAAGATTATCGCAAAAGCACAATCGCCTCCAAATGTTTTTTCATATTCGTGGGGGATTTCAGAGGGACACTCGAATAAACCATTTGCACGGTATCTATCTACTCTTGAAAGAACTTTTGTTGCGCTCGAAAACCATAGAGATGCGGAATCTCTCCAACCTATTTTCAATCACTTCTCTCTAACTACTCGGTTCCTCCTCACGGTCCCCTTCCGTAACTTAAATCGAAACACCCCAATTGCTATCAGTGTTCTGCTCATTAGCTACGCGAGCAACTCTCGTGCAACACTTACATCTCACCGGTATCACACAATCCCCCCCGACACCCTATCGCCGGCTTCTTCACATAACTCCTTAGCGTTCGCGAAAGTCTTAGGAGCACATAGCCCTGGTTCTTCCCTCGGTGCAGAGATCGGCGTTACGGGGCAATTAAACCCTACGCAGACTCCGACAGAGACACCAACTGAAACTCCTACCGAGACACCTACCGAAACTCCAACCGATACTCCGACCGAGACACCAACTGAAACGCCGACCGATACTCCGAGCGAAACACCTACCGAAACTCCAACCGAGACACCAACTCAAACTCCGACCGAGACACCTACCGAAACTCCAACCAATACTCCGACCGAAACACCAACAGAAACCCCTACCAATACTCCGACCGAAACTCCAACCGAAACGCCAACTCAAACTCCAACCGACACTCCGACAGAGACGCCTACGAATACTCCAACAGAAACACCAACTATAACTCCGACCGACACTCCGACAGTCACACCAACGAATACTCCAACAGAAACTCCAACCAACACCTCAACAAACACACCGACCAACACCGCGACAGAATCGCCAACTAACACCCCAACAATGACCCCGACTCACACGCCAACAGACACTCCAACCCATACGCCATCAAATACCCCAACTCACACCCCAACGGGTACTCCGACTAATACTCCCACCGAAACACCCTCTATCACTCCGACAAACACTCCTACCGATACTCCCACCATCACCCCAACAGATACATCAACGAATACCCCAACAGACACACCGACTATTACTCCAACCAACACACCAACCGAGACCTCAACCGATACTCCAACGGGTACACCGACTCAAACTCCAACGGATACTCCTACAGAAACACCAACCAATACGCCAACAAACACCCCAACAGACACGCCTACAGTCACTCCAACGAATACACCAACCGATACGCCAACGGACACGCCAACTCACACACCGACCGATACCCCGACAGATACCCCGACAAACACACCAACGCACACGCCAACTGATACTCCCACCAGGACTCCAACGAATACGCCGACGCGCACACCCACTGACACCCCAACAATAACTCCCACGACAACACCCACTAACACTCCTACTCAAACATCGACAAATACCCCAACAAACACACCGACCGATACTCCTACCGAAACCCCAACGGAGACACCAACTATAACTCCTACGGAGACACCTTCACAAACGCCCACCTACACGCCAAGTAAGACGCCTACGATTACGCCCACCAACACTCCCACCAATACACCAACAGTTACGCCAACGACGACACCAACCTATACGCCTTCCGTAACACCAACGACCACGCCTACCTCAACTCCGACAACGCAAATGTCTCTGCTCATCCTACAACTTCAACGAGAAGATACTCCTCTTCCATCCGTTCCGATCGTGCTCAACGGCACGCCAGAGGTCACGGACCAAGACGGCAGAGTCGCTAAAGTGTTCGTAAGCGCGTCCCGAGTGCGCATCGAATCTGGGCAACCAGCAGTAATATTTGATCCGATTGAAGACACAGGCCTTAACCTGGAGAATCAAAATCCTATCGATATCTCGGCAGTCGTTCTTGTATCACCCAGCACGGCCAGAGGGTCCCAGTGCGAGGTGCTTGTTGGAAATCAAAGAACCGTATTCTTACGATACGTTAATTTCTCGGCATCAACGCTTGAGATTCCTGAGAGCGGAATGAATTGGTTTAATTCTGGAGGGGAAGCAATTCCTCAGACTCTGTTCGCGCCGGGCGCCAACTCGTTCTTTACACCACTTGAACATTTCTACGATGGGTCATCATACTCTGGCACATGGAATCTTTTGGGCTATCAAGTGCCTCTCATATTCCCGCTTCCAGTGTGCACAGACTCGGGAGTAGCAGGAGAGTGTTGGAAGATTACGTCTCGGTCTTTCAGACAAATTCGTGAGTTTGCTCGCGATAGTGTCGGCCGCTACGAAGAAGAACTTATTCAAATTCTGGCTCATTCCCGCATGGATAGAGAGACTCGAGACGATGTACAACGGTGGCGAAACTTATTCTCTATTCGCAGCGCGCGAGTCACCAAATCGCTATTCAATCGCCTCCAACGAATTGGGCCTCCGGTATTCTATTGCGAATCCCCACCACCTCAATGCGAGGTAAAACCATTCCCTAGACCACGACTTCAATCACTCTTTAGCAAATACGTGACCGGGCGCGTTCCAGGTCCGCTTCGTCAGCTGAAACAGAGATTCAAAAAAGACCAACGACAATTTATAAGGGTAATAAGAAGACTCCCCGAGGTCTATCACGAGTGCCCGAGATTTTAAGAGGGAGGATGGAGGGGCATCGTGCTATGCGATCACATCACCTTCGGTGGTAATTTTTTCACACCTTTAGAAGAGATCTAAACTCATCTTCACTGAGTATCATCACGCCATGTTTTCGAGCAGCGTCAAGCTTTGACCCAGGGCTCTCCCCCGCGACTACGTAACTCGTCTTTTTACTCACGGAAGAGGATACTTTGCCACCATTTGAAATCACCATCTCCTCAGCGTCCTTACGAGAGAGCGTCGCTAGAGCGCCGGTGAGTACAAACGTTTTTCCTTGGAAAGCTCCATCGGAGACCACCCCCTGCTGAGCTTCAGGGGCAACCCCTAGTGTAAGAAGCCTTTCCACAAACTTCTGCTCATCCTCATCCCCAAGGAACTCAGCGACCGAACGAGCCGTCTCTGGGCCTATCTCCTCTATCTCGACGAGAGCATCCTCCGTAAGCGTAAGAAACTTCTCAACCGTGTGACAGTTCCGCGCGATGACCGCCGCTGTCTTTGTGCCGACATGACGGATACCAAGGGCGAAAATGAAACGGCTCAAGGGGCGCTTTTTACTCTCCTCAATCGCCTGCACGAGATTTGAGCTTGAGAGCTCTCCCATTCTCGGCAAATCGTGTAATTTCTCTACGGTGAGTTCGTAAATATCGGGCAGAGACGTAACGACACCATGCTCTAAAAGAAGCCCAACCATCTTATCCCCGAGCCCCTCTATATCCATAGCGTCACGCGACGCGTAGTGGAGTATTCGATTGTGGGTTTTCGCGGGACAGTTCGGATTGGGGCACCTCGTTACCGCCTCATCAGGAACTCGCTCCACTGGAGAATCACATTCAGGGCAGCTTGTAGGGAATCGAAAAGGCTTCTCTTTGCCCGTTCGAGATGCAGTAAGGGCGGCGACAACGGCAGGAATGACATCCCCTTGCCGACGCACAACAACTCTATCTCCCAAGAGGAGCCCCTTCCTCTCAATCTCGTCTTGGTTATGGAGCGTTGCACGTGAAACGACCACTCCACCGACGCGAACTGGGGCTAATACCGCTACCGGCGTTAAAGCTCCAGTTCGTCCTACCTGAATAATAATATCATTGAGCGTTGTAACCGCCTCAACTGGCTTGAATTTGGCCGCTATCGCCCAACGCGGAGAGCGCTGACGAAACCCGAGTCGTTCTTGAAGAGCGTAGTCATTCACTTTAACGACTAGACCATCAACCTCAAACGGCAGCGAATCTCTCGCTTCTTCCGCTTCACGATACGCCTTCACAAGAGCTTCGGCGCCCTTTACCGTTCGAAAGCCGGGAGAGATGGAAAACCCTAATTTCTCGATCTCAAGCATCGTCTGACTGAGAGTTGAAGACGAGAGTCCCGCGCCTTCCTCCAGAAAACCAAGTCCGTAGGAGAAGAAGTACAAGGGACGTCGAGCGGTTTCTCGTGGATCAAGCTGCCGCAAACTGCCCGAGGCAGCGTTACGAGGGTTCGCGAAGGTCTCTTCTCCGCGAGCTTGACGCTCAGCGTTAAGCGCCTCAAATTCCCTCTTCTTGAAGATTACCTCGCCCCGTATCTCGATGCGTCCGCTTTTTTGAGCGGCTCCACGCAATTTGAGAGGAATCGCTTTGATCGTCCTAACATTACTCGTAACGTCTTCCCCAGTGGTACCATCTCCTCGCGTGGCGCCTTGAGCGAACAAGCCCTTCTCGTAGGCGAGAGATACCGCGACTCCGTCGAACTTAAACTCAACCGTGTATTCTATAGCGTCGACCGAGTGCCCGTCCTTCGAAAGAAATCGCCGGACCTGTTCATCAAAATCGAGAAGCTCCTGCTCGTTCATCGCGTTATCGAGCGATAACATAGGAACCTTGTGACTAACGGTCGAAAATCCTGCTAGAGGCGCGGCTCCAACACGCTGCGTTGGAGATTCCGCGCGAACAAGCCCCGGATGAGCAGCCTCAAGCTTTTGAAGCTCTCTAAACTTCTCATCATATTCGGCGTCACTAACAGTGGGTTGAGATAGCACGTAATAACGATGGCTATGCTCTTGAAGCTCCTCGATCAGAGTGTCTACCCGCCGTGCGAGGTCGTGTTTCTTTGAACTACCGTCCATGGATCTCTATCCGCGACAACGCGGTTCCCTCTCTAGTAAGCCGCTTGCGCACGCTATCGATGCACACATCCCAAACCACTCGGCATGCGTATATCCTTACATCCGCGCCGTCGCTCTTCGTTCGAGCACTTGTTCTCACTCGGCGAGAACCCTGGCGGGCATCTATCTGGGGCTGGCCGAGGCGGGGGAGGCGGTGGACGATATACATCCTGTCGTTGCCTCTCTTGCTCAAGACGCTCCCGTTCACGCTCTAACCGTCGACGCTCCTCTTCCAGGCGCTCACGCTCTCGACGGTCGTATCTATCCCCGTAGCCATATCCATTGTTGTATCCGTTACCGTAATATCCACCGTAATTGGGTGGTGGTGGCGGTTGACGATTCCCATATCCTCCGCCATAGCCTCCTCCCGATCCTCCGCCTCCGTAATAGGGGTCGTACGGGTCGTTCAGCCCTGCGCAACCGGAAACAAAAACTGCGACAAACGCGATCAAGAGTGATTTTGGAGAGACAGAGTACGTAAACATACGATGAAGTATAAAAAACTAACGATTAATCCCGCAACGAGAATAAACACGGAGACGCCTCTCGGAGCCTGATATTCGATGCGGCCTGGAAGGAATTCGTCAAAGCTTGAAGACCACTCTGCGGGCAACGCCCCAAGTACCTAAAAGGTATACGTAACCGTAGCCCCGAAAGCCCGGGGATCCCCCTGTTGAATATACTCCTTAGTATCAAAATTCGGCGGCTCGTTACCGAAATAGAACCCCCTAACAGCATAGACCTGGTTAAAGAGGTTTCGGCTCCACGCCACCACCTTCCATCGAGCGTCGCGATATCCAAGGGAGGCGTTAAAGAGGTTGTACGGGTCACTCTTTTGATTATTGCTATCATCGAAGAAGAACGCATCCTTCCCGGTCTCCTCAATCCGAGTAAAAAAGCCCCCCCCAAGGTCGGCACTGAATCCGGCGGAATACATCCAATTTGGAGCAACCGAGAATGCTCGGCCATTAAGAGCAGCACTTTCCTGTGGAACATCCGTAAACTCTGAGTGCATAAGAGAACCTGAGGCGAAGAGATTAAGCCACGGAAGAACTCGAGCCGTATTTTCTAATTCAAGGCCTGTGCTTTGTCCCCGGGCAGCACTCTCTGTGATGTAGGTGAACGAAAGCGGATCCGAGGGATCATTTTGTATGGCGAACTTAAGCTGTTGATCGAGACGCTGGTCGTGAAACACGGCGAGCGAACTCGTGACACGCTTAGAGAGATAATCACCCTTTACCCCAACCTCGTAATTCCAAAGATACTCTGGATCATACTGCTTGCGATCCTCCGGCACCGCGGGCCCTACGTTGAAACCGCCGCCCTTAAACCCACGAGCGACAGTCGCATACGAGCGAACCGATTCCGTAATATCCTTTTGTATCGTCACGTTCCCTCCAAGCATTGAATACGTCGGGGAGAGATCATTGTCCCGTGTATCCTCATACTGGGAGTTCCGTTGTTCAAACCTAAGTCCAGTCGTGAAGGAGGTCCCCGCGCCAAGAGGCATCTCAATATCTCCAAACGCGGCACCGGTATTGGCTCGGTAATCACTCGTCAGAGAGTCATATTGTTCCCCATTTGAAAACTGATCGGTGGTTGTATCCTCAGTAAGACGTTGCCCAAAGATGCCGGTCACCCAACGCCACGATTCCCCGTGTTGATAGAAGGGCCCTTGATGGGTGAATCGCAGCTCCTCCGTATAGCTTCGTCGCGTGCGGCCGGAATCAGAAAAGTAGTCATACGGATCGTAAGGAGACCAGAACGGATTATTTCCCCAGTCCCCATCGAAGCTGTTCGCTATCTTGGTTCGAGCGAGAGTGCCGATATTCTCAATCTTTAAGGAATCAGTAAGTTTGTACCCCATCTTGTAGGACGAGGCTCCGACACGGGTGTCATCTTGGCCCGGATGATCGGACTGAGTCGTACGACTATTATCGACCGCGAAGGCGTCGTACCCATTATTAAACTCAGCGCCCCACACCGCGAACTCCGTAAAGAACGCTGCTGTCGGATCGTATCGCATCTTGAGTCGCACGACCGACTCATCCCTATGATTCGTGTCATCTCGACTCAGATACGCGTTATTCCGAAATCCATTACTTTGCTGGTTGAACGCCGAGAAGCGTAACTTCAACTTTCCATCCGAACCCGGAACACTTCCCCCGACCGCGAATCCCCCCGCGCCCAACTCATCGTTGCCGGCCATAACCTGAAGCTGTCCAGTTGTGTATTCGGTCGGATCCTGGGAACGAACATTGACCGCTCCCGCAAGGGCACTAGAACCAAACCGAATTCCTTGAGGCCCTCGCAGCACTTCCACCTGCGAGATATCAAACATCGGGACAACGATCCCAAGGCCACTGAAGTCGATATCATCAATAATAGTGGCAACGGAGGGATTTGGAGCGCCCTCATACTGCTCCAACTCTCCAACTCCTCGGATCAGGAGAAACCGTGGTCGAGAGGAGCCTCCCGACCAGGTCATATTGGGTATCGACTCTATCTCGTACTGGAAAGAGGTCTCCCCCTTATCGACCAACCGCTGCTCCCCAACCACGGTCACACTTTGCGGCGAATCACGCACGGAATCCTTAAATGGTGCTCCGTTGATGAATAGCTCCGTCGGAGGTGTAGTCTCATCCTGCGCTTCCGCGACTCCAAGCAATGGAGCCACGACACACCAAAAATATATAGTAGTAGTAAAAAAAGAGCTTGCGCGCGCGAAGTAATGGCGCCCGAGATTCGTCGTATGCATCGTTCCTCTCCCTCCGCCGGTATTATCCGTCTCAGGTTCTAAGGGTGTCGCCTCGAATAGGCGTCTCAGGTCACAACGACCTCCCCTGGGTTATGTGCATTGACTATCGCAGAGAACTAAAAAACGCAACGGATAGAGCGATCGCTCGCCCTACTATCCAATGACTAATTTCTCTAAAGTTTTAATATCCGAATCCCATCCAATAGCGAGCAGGGTCGCATCCGCCGACAAAATAGAATCGCCTGCCGGATTGAGCTGAAGCTGCCCCTCGGGATTTATTATCGCGGCGACACTTACATTTGCTTTTTGCCGGAGCGCGAGATCTCCCAGTGTCTTACCACATATTGGAGAAGTCTTTGGGATCCGGATCTCCTCGATCTTCCATCCACTTTCTCCAGTTCCCGCAATGTCAAAGAAGTCTGTAATGTAGGGCCTCAGAAGTCCGTCCGCCAGTTTCCGGGCAGCGAGTCGATACGTGGATATCAGTCTATCGACCCCCGCTCGCTTAAGTCGCTTCTCCCCTACCTCATCCTCCGCGCGACTAACGATATACAACGAGGGATTAATTTCGCGAGCGGTTAGGATCACGTAGAGATTGTCAGAGTCCCTTGGCAAGAGAGAGATCAAACGTCCAGCTTTTTTGATCCCAGCAGCCGTGAGCGTTTCATCAAGCGTCGCGTCTCCCCGAATAACGAGGAATCCTGACCCCTCGGCATCACGAGCGCGGATCTCATTGAATTCCACGATCACTATCGTCTCGCCATTCTTGCGCAGTTCATCCGCAGATACTCGACCAAGCCTACTGAATCCACAGAATATCGTGTGTCCCTGGAGAGACTGAATTGTATCGAGCACTTTACGCCTCCTATCGAATAATTTGAAGAACTGGTTCTCAACAGCTGCCCGCCACGCGGAACCTAACACCACCGTTCCTATACCTAGGCCCACAACGATGAGAAGCATCGTAAACGCGCGCCCGCCATCTGTGAGCGGATGAGTTTCACCATACCCAATCGTCGCAAGAGTTATGACGGTCATGTAAAGCGAGTCGAATGCGCTCCACCCCTCTATCACCATGTATCCCAAGGTGCCCGCGGCGAAAACCAGAGCGACTAGACCTAGAGATAGTAGTAACTCACGACGCCGCTGCTTGGGGTCTAAATTTTCAGGGAGAACATCCTCACGCATGTCGATATTCTACGACACTACTGTTCCATGCGCACGGTCAGAACACAGATTTTCAAGAGTTTTATCAAATCGTTCCAAAACGGCTGGCCACGCGTATTCGTCCGCGACATACCGAGCCCCTGCCTGCGCGTGACGACTGCGCGCGGCGGAATCAGAGAGAAAGTATATCGTCACGCCGGCTAGATCTTGTGAAGAGCTGAAGTAAAGCCCCCCTCCAGACTCAACCACATGGTGTCGAGTGACCGCGCAGTTCGAATGGACGACTACGGGAGTTCCTACCATCCATGACTCCATGATGACGATCGAGAACGACTCATTTGTCGACGGCTGACAGAGATAAAGCGCATGCTTGAGGAGCCGTTGTTTGTCCCGCTCACTCACATGCGGGAGATCGATAACGTCGCCCCGGGTCAGTGCCTCGGGTCTATGCAGGTCATCAAAACTTCCACCTCCAAGGATGGCGAGCCTAACGTTATCCGGAATGAGTCCATCTTCCTTCGCCTCACAGAAGCTATCGATGAGAAGATGAACATTCTTACCGGTCTCTTTTCGTCCCAAGTAGAGGATATAAGGGAACGGCTCTTCAAAATACGGCTCAAGGCTCTCTACCTCGGCTGGCTTTGGGAGATTAAATCCCATCCCGACAACCCCTCCCGGAATGTCACCGTAAATGGAGCGGGCCAGCTCCATCTCCGGATGCGCGTTAAAGAGACACCCCTTCACCTGCCGAAACATTGAGGCAACAACCTCTTGGTACGCATACGGTTCATCATGCAAGCACGGAATAAGGATGCTTCGCTCGGGAGCGATAAGCGCGCCCCACAACGTGGTGCCGAATAAATATGGCCCGTAGAAGAGCGCATCGAAAGACGAAGCATGCTGCGCGATATGTCGATAGAGGTCTTGCGAATTAACACTCTCCCTCATCCACGCGAGCTGATCATCAAGAGAGATCTCATCGCCTTGGTGCATCGCGATCTGAATCGGAATCCACGTATCGAGGTCGCGATTATCAACTTTGAAGCGGATGAGAGGAAGTCCATCAACTTGGGAAACACCTGGAGGGAAAGCATTTTCCCACGTGCGATTATCTTTTGCGCACGTAGCCCATACCTCAACGTGATCGCCACGCGCCTTGAGGTGCTGCGCGAGGTTCCCCACAAGCGTCTCCGCGCCACCTGCTATTCCTTCGTAATACCGAGGTACGATGAATGCGTATCTGCGTTGAGCCATAAAAAGCGGGCTATCTATACAAAAGGTGATGAAAAATGTGGTGGCCGAGAACCACTCAGCGGGGCCAATACTCCCCGAAAGAACCAGTATGCACCATAAACGAGCTTCTCAAAAGCGATCTAATACCCCTAATTTATTGGCAACTTAGAGCCAAAACGAGAATAAACGTCACATCCGTACAGG
>CAIXKI010000097.1 GCA_903920005.1 uncultured delta proteobacterium | reverse complement strand
TACTCGGCCCACTTTAAGCTAGACGCATTCCGCTACCTAGTGACCGTTCCCCACGAGTATGTCGGGCTCTGCGATCTCGACATGATCTGTTTGCGCGATATCCCGGCCTGTTTCCAGACACTGATCGCGGCGAAGATACCCCTCTATTACGACATCTCCGATCAAGTTATCCCTGCCTACGGGCACGAGGTAATCATCAATAACCTACGATCCATACACGGATTCGCAAGCGAGGGGCGTTGGTATGGCGGAGAGTTCATCTCGGGAGCCCCTGATTTCTTCGCAGCGCTCACTCGGACGATCGAGGAGGTCTATCCCAGATACATCGCTAACATCTCCTCGATGCACCATGTCGGTGACGAATCGTACACCTCAGCTGCGCTAGAGATCCTTCGACGCAAACTAGGTTGCCTTGGAGACGCTGGCACCCTTGGAATCGTAGGACGATTTTGGAACGCGCCGGTAAAACACCATCAGAAACCTTTCGATTATTTCAAGGAGTGTTTCCTTGTACACCTTCCAGCTGACAAGCCGTTTTTAGCGAGTTTCAATCAAGAGGTATGTAACTTTGTAACGATGTACACCGCGATGCTTGGGGGTAATCGCCCTCGGTAAGCGTGCTCCTCGAGCGAGACATATCAGGAGATGAACATGTGTCCCCGGGGAGTACGACCTACACTGTGTCTACGTTCCCCTTCAGGGGCCCCCTGTATGGCATCCTAAGAGAAAAGTGGTGCCACAATCATACGTGCCGCAGGTGAATCAGGATTGCCTCCTTGTGAGAGAGCCTGCCGGTCTGCTAATCAGATTATATCTATGAGCTACGCCATTCCATTCTCTAGTCTGTCCGTAGTGCCAGGAAGGCCGCGCCTCTTTGCGATGATTAGTACCCTAAGGTCTCGCGAGTATACTACGCATGCTGTTCGGTCGCTCCTTGAGACGACTCTGATACGAAGCGAAGACAGAATCGTTATTGTAAACAACGACGATCCCTCGTTGCCACCGCTTCCCTACCATCCCAAACTAGAGATTCTTCACAATAGCGCTCCGCTGGGATTCGCGGAGAACGGAAACCTGATGATCGACAACGCCGCGCGCGGAGGCTACGATCTCTACCTTCTCAACAACGATATAATCTTCAGCACGAACTGGCTCGCTCCCCTGGTAAGTCGCGAAAACGCCATCGTACTTCCGACCTGCAACCAGGATATCCAATACGCTGGCACCGTGGTGACCCCCTCAGCGGGACAGGTCAACTCGATGCTCATGCTCGCGCCGTCGATGCACCTTGAGACCTACCTAGACGCTCCCTACCTCTTTCAGGCGATCGCCGACGCCCATCGCCGAACAGCCGAGGGATATAAAGGGTTCGTAACAAGTCCTTATTTCTGTGTAAAAATTCCACTCTCTGTTATCGAACGAGTTGGAAAATTTGATACCACTTTCGGAAAAGCCGGCGGCGAGGATTACGACTATTCATTACGGGCATGGTTAGCGGGATTTCCAACGGACCGAGCCCTTCAATCCCTTGTGCTTCACTTCTGGGGACGATCGACATGGAATGCCTCCACGGCGACTTCGCACGTCACAGAATATGATCCGACATACGACCGCGGCTTCGTGCATGTATTCAAAGAGAAATGGGGTGAACTCGTGTATAAACTGATCATGAACACCGATCAGAGCGTGTTTGCCGCGCATCCCGAGGCTCACGATGCGCTCTCCGCGCTGGATATTCCACGGATGCTTCGAACACTCAAAGCAAAAGAAGTCGCGATAAAGATCGCTTAAGGCGGTGTCCACAAACGAGTTGTGTTCCGATCGACCAAATGCGGAATTGTCTGCCTCAATAAAAAGGGGCCCTCAAGGAGCCCCTTTGCTGGATACGTCACGGCTACTAGCAGACGTCTCTGAGGTGATTCACAAGCCCCTGCCGAAGGCCGCACAACTCACCCTCTAAACTCGCAGCGGATGATACCGTTGGAGCCTCACGCTTCGCCTCGAAATTGTAGAGCGACGGAGTTAACTTCGTTCGCTGAACAAATTCCCACGGATCGCCGAGCGAGTGGAGATACCACGAATGAACGGCCTCCTTTGAGGCAGCGACACTCTGTTGCAAGACCTTCATAGTTATTGAGCTCTCGGGCTCAACATCATCGACGAGCAGGCGCTCAAGAGTTATCAGGTTTCCATAGAGTGCTGCCACAACTTCCGCACTCGGGGATCCAGCACCCACAACTTCGCGAAGCCTCTGGGTCAGGGAGATAGCCGCATCTACCTTAAGAAGCCTCTCCCTATTAGCTTCGATGGATGTGTTAGCAGGAGTGGTCAAATCAGACGCCGAGACTCCACGCTCTTGCGCTACAACACTACAAATCATAGGAAACACCAAAGTATTTTATGTTAATCTCCGCCGACCATTAGTGTCCTAGAAAGTGGACGGTAGCGGCTCGATTGGAGAGGCTACGAGGCCCCAGAAAAATAAGTTGAGGGACGCTACCACGACTTCAAAGGGCCCTTCAACGGGGGACGTCAACTACATAGCTATTCATCCAGAGACTATTATACCCTTGGGATTACGCGGTCTTACCCCTCAGAAATCGACACGTGTCGGGAGTTCGTTCCGCATATTTTTCTGGGCCTTTAGAACCAAGTTGCGAATTCGAGGCCGCATACCCGATCAACACGAATACCTCTGTTAAGGATTCTCGCGCAGCAGAACCCGGACCGCGAAAAACACCGATGACGACGCCCGCCTTTCAATCCGAACTCTCCTTATTGACCAACCGATACACTAACGTCTGCGCCCCCACGAACTCCTCTCTCCATCGCAATCCCTGCCCCGGCGCCATCGGTGACACAGCATCCAACGAAGTGATGCTGAGTACAGGGATGCCTCTACTTCGGGCGATTGTCGCTTGTTCTACCACCGAGGGAGGCAAGAATCCGGAAACTGGAACAAGGGTGCTTGAACCGACGCTATTCGCCGCGAACTCTATGGATCGGTTTCCTGGAAGCATTGAGAGGATGAGGCTCTCTTGGGTACCGTATGTCTTGAGATACCACGCGAGCTCCTCGTACCGGCCACCTTTCAGGTGATATTCGATTGGAAAGCGAAAAGCGTATTGAGCGCCAACGATGAGCAATGCCGCCAACAGTGATAGGATCCGTTGACGCTGACCGACAGTTCCAAGAATGTGCGCGAGCGCAAGAGAGAATGCGATGCTCATGGTGAGGCTGTAGCGTGGCACCGTGGATCGAATACCTCCAAGCACGAGGTCAACCAAAAACAATCCCAGAAAGGGAAGAGAGAGTGTGAGCATCACCACTCGAGTCTGCGGCGATCCTTTGCGCTCTATCGCAATAAGTATGAACAGCAGGACCCCGAACCCAAGGTATGAGAAGTAGGAAAGGTCGACCCCAAGCAGCGCGAGGAGTAGATCGTTCGCTGAGGTCATGAGCGTCTCAGGCATCACGGAGTTCCTCGTAAAATGGGCCGAGGCTTCCGGAGCACCGAGCACTGAGATAACCCACGGAAGGGCGGCCAGAGACGCAAGCATAAGTATACCAAGTGCTCGTTTGCCCCAGTGGTGAGAATCCGTGACGAGCGCCCTTCGCAAAAGGAATCCCAACCAGGCGATCGGCAGAAATAGAAGGTGTATGAACGATCCGACTACGGTTACGATGCCAAGCGTAACCCATCCTAGGGAACCAAGTGAGCGAGGCGTTGTGAGTAGACACAAATACGATGTCAGCGAGAGCAGCAGCGCGGCATACGGACGCGCCTCAACGCTATAGGCGATGAGCATGGGATTGAGGGCTACGAACAAAGTCGCCAGCGGGGGGACAAGAATATTGTTCGATAGCTGCGAGGCGAGAAGCGCGACCGCGACAGGGAGAACTGCGCCACAGAGGAAAGAAAAAAACTTGGCGCCGATCCTGGATGAAACAAGCGAAAACGAGAAGGCCTTTTCTAGGAGATAAAATCCTGGCATGCGCAGACGACCACGTTCGGGACCTTGCTGGGAGGATTCAATGAAGGTTCGGAGCGAATCTCCTGTAAGCGATCTGTTCGAGTTCACCAGCTGAACAAACGTAGCCTTATTTCCACCGTCCATACGAACGATTGAGAGTATCTCGTCGTGCCAGAGGGGATCGTGAATAAGCCTCTCCCCGCGAAGAAATGTCCCAACAATGGTGCATACGAGGATCGCAAACAGCGAGGACCGAGTGGCGATGACGGCGAACGATCTTCCCATGGGGGACGATGATATAGGGGGCTCTCTATCGCTGATAGAGGCAAAAAAATGGCGGCTCATAGGAGCCGCCATACATGTATGCTTAAGGTGGTTAGCTTTCCAGTAACATCACCTCACTGCACTAAGGTAGCGATGATGGATAACCCACAAAGAGGTCGACTTCCTTGTTATCATCGCCAGGGACGAGGTTCGAAGATGCGGAGGTAAAAGCCACAACTCTCCCATTGCTGCTCACCGTCGGGGAGTTAATGTCCTCGTCTCCGTTGACGTACGATACAAGTGCCCCTTTGTTGAGGCTGTACACGTACAGATCCTTCGCGTAGTTAGAATCACCAGCTCTCAAATTATCAGCACGTGTGACAAACGTAGTATAGAGGCCATTTCTCGATATCTCAGGCTGTCCCGAGGAGAAGTTACCCTGCCTGCCGCCAGCCACAGAGATTCTAAAAAGAGCCTTCGGGTTGGCTGTAGAAGCAAGGTACACATCGAGCGCTCGATTCGTATCGCCCTTGACAAGCGGGGCACTTGCCGCGAAGGCTGTCATTGAGCCAACCCCATCCCAAGAACTAGAACATGGGCCACCAGAAAGATCGGTTACGTTCGTAAGCATCCGTTTCGCACCAGTAGCGACGTTGAGCACAGAGATATTTCCGCCTCCGGTCTCTGACTCTGAAGCGTCGCTGAGCAAGATTCGGTTGCCATCATCCGAGATACCCTTTACACCTAATGCCTCTGACGTGCTTGACCAGGCCGCTTTTTCTGACTTCGACATTACGTTATAAGTCCAGACGGTAGT
>CAIXKI010000096.1 GCA_903920005.1 uncultured delta proteobacterium | reverse complement strand
TCATTTCGAGCGGACCATATCGATACATTAGACATCCCAACTACCTCGTGGTCATTCTCGAACTGTGCACACTTCCCCTCGTCGGAGATGCGCCCATCACTGCTCTCTTTTTTACGCTCGCGAACGGGATCCTTCTTGGGCGGCGAATCCCCCTTGAAGAAGAGAGCCTCTTCAAGATTCCTGGCTATAGAGACGCCATGGGTTCGAAGCCCCGCTTAATTCCCAATCTCGCGAGCCCAAGGTGTCAATGACACACGTTGTAGTCATCGGTGCTTCATTATCTGGCTCGGTCGCCGCCATCTCACTGGCTCAACAAGGTGTCCGGGTATCTCTCATAGATAAAGCCCCCTTTCCGCGTCGAAAACCGTGCGGCGAAGGTCTCTCCGCCCGCGGATTAGGAGAGCTCGAACGCATCGGCATCGACATCACTCGATACCCCGACCTGGCATGGGGCCTAAAGGGATATCGAATCAACTCGGGCTCCTCATGGTCCACAATTTCAGATAGGTCAGGACTCGTCGGCATACGAAGGAGTGAACTGGACGCGGAGCTCATAAGCTATGCCTCAAAACTCCCTCTTATAACGATACATCAAGCTATCACGTTGGATAGCATTGAGAGCGACGCTGAAAAGTTCGTGATTACGTTTGGAAGACACGCGATCACGACCCCCTATGTCGTTATAGCTGATGGAGCAAGCTCACCAACGCTTCGGGCCCTTGGAAAGAAACTCGCGGTCCCCGCGTCCCCTCGCCTGGGAGCGAGCTCCTCATGGCAGATTACACGCGGAACTCTCGAACCCTATGTCCATACGAGTTTCATTTCCGGTGGGGAGATGTACCTCACTCCCCTCTCGCGCGGTGGCGTAAACATCTCAGTGCTTGGAAGTAAAACTCTCATTCAAAGAGCGGTCCATCCCGCCCTGCTACGCGAGATAGTCAAAAGTGTTGCCACCCAACTCAATATCGAAATCGAGATGACAGCCCCCCCTCTCGGAAGTGGATCTCTTAATTCTCGCTGTCATGGGGGGCACTTCCGCGGCGCATTCGTCGTGGGAGATGCATGTGAGACATTCGATCCGTGCGCCGGTTTTGGGATGACGCACGCGACACTTTCGGGTCGCCTCGCAGCGGAGCATATCCTCAAAGCGCAATCGAATTCATCTCGCGATGGGGCACTACAAGACTACTCAGCGGCGAGGGAACATATAGCGAGGCCGATCCGAGGATTCACTCGACTAACGTCGACTATGATGAGCTCTCGACTAGGGCGAATAGGATTCCCAATCGCGGCGAAAACAGGAGTTGCTGGAATGGTATCTCATGCTGTTCATTCAACGACCAACGGAGAGCCACTTCGGAGCCTCCTCTCGTTGGTCGGTGGATTGCGGGAGCGAGCGTACGCCGAAGGCGTTACCCTTTAGACTCGTCCGCCATCTTCACCCGGCGTATATGTCCCTTGACGATAGCCTCTCTGCGGGATTCAGTGAGAATAGAGGAGACTGCCGCGCTTACATTCAAGCTCTCAAGCGGCCCAACACGAGGGACAACCACTCTCAAGTCCGCTAACTCAAGGGCAGCCTCCGATAAGCCCGTCCCTTCTGTGCCAAACATCAAGACAAACTTGTTCGGCCACTTTACGCTATAGATCGACCGAGCCTGATGTGGAGTGGTTGCGACAAACGAAAATCCGCGCTGCTTCAGGGCGGCGAACGTTGGACCGTAATCTTGAGTGAACGCGATCGGAAGATGCTCTGCCGCTCCTTCCGCAATTCGACACGCGGCACCGGAGAGATTAGTGATATTTTTGGATTGGAGGAGAACTCCATCGACGCCAAAAAAACACGCCGTTCGCAATATCGCTCCCACGTTGTGAGGATTTTCAACTCCCTCCAGAAGCAAAAGAACGCCCCGTTGAAGATCGGAGACTTTTCTCACGAGGGCCGCTGGCGTCAGAAGCTCTAACGGCCTCGCTTCGAGACACACCCCCTCGTGGTGTTCAGTCGACGATACGCGGGCTAACTCCTCATCTGAGACGATGCGATACGGTACATTCCTTCGATGAGCCCAGTTCAAAACATGATCGAAGACCTCTTCGTTGTCGTGGCTAACGAAAACCCGCTTTATATCACTCTTTCGCCCCTCGAAGATCGCAAGGCAGCACTGAACACCGTAATATTTCGTACGAGGTTCCTTATCGAAGTGAGGCGGTTTATACTTGGTTACGGCTCGCCCCTTCCCGCCCTTTGTGGTACTCGAATGAGACTTACGTATGGCCATATCCCCGCCTGAGCGACATATCTGTGTTACCCGAATGGGCCAAGAGAGCTTTATTTCTCAAGAGCTCTCCCCCCTCTCTGAAGGCGTTCAGTGTACCCACGTTGCACCCGGGGTGGTAGAGCTTACGGGAGTAGACCTATCTTTTTTATCCAAAAACCCCATCCTTTTTTCACGACAACTCCTCCCACAAGCCTTTCAAGTAGAGGGAAACTCCATAAAGACGTTCGCCGCCGGAATCGTCGCGGGACTTATTGAAAGGCTGCCGAAAGAGCCCGATCCATGGCACCTCTATATTTTCGAACCAGCTACGGCCGATTCCGGAGAGGACTACAGCCGTGCTCGGCTAATCCAACAGGAGACAGTGTCTCTCCTTAAACAGAAACGTCGCTCGCTTCTCAAGAGTCTCACAGACCAGCCCTCGGATAGAGCCGTACTCGTTCAAGTACTTCTCGCCGATCGAAACACGGTCTTCATGAGCGTTACGCGAGCCGGCACTCGCAGGTCCCTGCAATCACTCTGCACTCCCCGTCTCGGGGGCTACATCGATATCCCCGATGACAAGCGCCCCCCCTCCCGTGCATTTAAAAAACTTGAAGAGGCTCTCACGATCTTCGGCCTTAACGTAAAAAAGGGGGATACCTGTGTCGACCTCGGTGCATGCCCAGGGGGATGGACTCACGTGATGGTGGAGCGAGGAGCGCACGTCACAGCGATCGATCGAAGTCCTCTTGACGATCGATTAATGAGACACAAAAACGTCTCCTTTGTGAAGGGGGACGCGTTTACATGGGTACCCGGAAAACCGGTCACGTGGCTAATCTGCGATGTCATCACGACCCCCGACCGCACGTTAAAAATTCTTGATACGTGGTTGAGCAAACGATACTGCTCACTCTTCTGTGTCACTGTAAAATTTAAGGGCACTCCCGACTTCCAAAGTCTCGCGGCCATTCGCGCGCTCCTGACAGAGAGAACAACCTGGTTCGACGGGAAACAGCTCGCTCACAACAAAAATGAATTAACGGTAGTGGGAAAAGTATAGAACTCCCCTTGCCTTTAACGGCAGCTACCGTAATCATCTGGCCATGAAGAAAAGTCACCTATCATTTCGCGCTCACCCATGGCACGGAGTTCCTGCCGGACCCGATGCTCCAAAAGTCATCACCTGTTACATCGAGATCGTACCAACAGACACCATGAAGTTTGAGGTAGATAAAGAGAGCGGCATCTTGCGACTTGATCGACCACAGAAGTTCTCAAACCACTGCCCGACCCTCTACGGATTCATCCCACGAACGTTGTGCGGAGACGGAATCGGGAGACTTTGCTCGAAGGCCACCGGCAAGCGCGGCATTGTTGGAGATGGAGACGCCATGGACGTGTGCGTACTAACCTCCCGGCCTATTCTTCATAGCGACATTATCCTAACCGCGCGCCCTATCGGGGGCTTTCGAATGATTGATGGGGGAGAGGCAGACGACAAGATCGTCGCCGTTCTTGAGAATGACGATACATACGGAGGCGTCGAAGAGATCGGTGACGTTCCGAAAGGAACGATCGACCGCCTACACCACTACTTCCTCACCTATAAACAGGTTCCAGGAAAACCTCTTCCTCCAAAGGTTCAGGTCAGCAAGATATACAATCGAAAGACCGCCTACGAGGTTATCCAGCAGAGCATGAAGGATTATCAGGATTCATTCGGCGCCTAATATGAAGCGCTGAAAGGCTCCTGCTGTGACAGAAAAGACCAGTTTCGAACACCGCCTGTCGTTCCATGAGCCGGTGTCCTCTTATGTTTTGACTTGAGAAGGTGAAGCCCGTAAGAACACCCTATGGGCTCAACTCCAAACTCCGAATACACTACCGCGAAGCTGCAGGGCGAGCAGCAACTGGCCCCAGCCCTACCCCCTGCGACTCTCACCGTAACCGGCACTCCACGAGAGCTCGTCGCGTCGATCCAATCACTCCTACGAAACGAGCTGACATCTCGAGCTATCCTCTCACTTCACCCAGACGCGACTTCGGATATCTCCGTTCGGCTCTCGAAGGTTAAAGAGGTCACCTTCACGTTGTCTCGAGGAGAATTATCGATCGAGCTGCCAAGTGCAACTAAGAGCACACGCGTTCAAGACATGGTCATCCGCGCCCTCGTGCGAGAAACTGTCTTCTCGTCCTTAGCGCACTTCGCGAGAACGGGTTCGGAATCGCCTCACTCAAGAGACCTACTCCTGAATCTCGCTCAACTGGCATCGAAAAAATCCATCCCTAATGATAGTGAGCTTCGTCGGGAGCTTACCACGTTGGTGAAAGGCTCCCTCCAGGACCTTTCGTCCCATCTCCAGGAGTGCTCAAAACGAGCTACCCGCACCTCCGCCGGATCGATGGGATCATTCCCCAACGCCACAAAAAATATCGACGCCACCTTTGATCTGCTCGCTCGCCTTAGGGCACTTTCATGGTCATCCCTGGAACCAGATCACGCCGATCTCTTTGAAACTAGTGGCGCTCAATGCCTTGAGGCGCTGAACACTGGCTTCATGCAACACTGGGACTCCTGCCATCGCGCCTCCAACGTAGACGGTGCCGAGCAGACCATTTCGCTCTACGAGAAACTCCACACGGAACTAAAGCGTTCCGGATTTGTAAAAACACCCCCTCTGTATCTTCTCCCGTCCAGGGACGTAGCGACCCCTGCGAGCCTTGAGCAAAAGACAGCGATTCTTCGTCGCGGGGGGCTCCTGACGAACCCAGTTCCGAGATCAAGCGCATTCACGACCCATTTTTTAAGACTCCTTCCAGAGGCTATCGCCTCAACCCGCGCGACGGTGCGAATGGAGCGCGAGATTCAAACGTGGCAAGCTCCAACTAAAAACACCACTCACCTCATCCATGCCGAACTCTTCTCCTCTATTCCGGGGGCTGTGGAAGCGGCGAAAGCCCTCAAAACGATCCCCGACACACTGTCGCCTGACCTAGAGAAATTTGCCCGCGGCGTCGGACACCTTAAACATCACGGAGGCGTTGAGGGCCTTGAGACTCACTGCATGATTATCGCTCCTGGGCCATGGATTGATGAAACCAAAGGCAAGGAAGCGATCGAGGGGGGAGACCTTCACCGTCAACTTCGCTCCCTCGCTCAGACCAACATCCGGGAGTACCTGAATTTGATCGAGATCGCCGCCACATGGGCTCATCGCTCGACGGATGTGAAGATCGATCTCGTTCAAACCTACCAACAGAACCTGAATACCCTTATCGCTCGGGGTCTCTGGGGAAGCATAACTGAGGTGCTTTTTGTGCTTCACGCCACCATAGGTGGGGAATTCAAGCTCGAAGATGTCTCTGACGCGCTCCACTCCGATAGGATTGCGGAGCTCGCAAAACCCGCCGAGGAGCTAAGCGCCTCTATCCGCACACCAGAGCTCTCTACCATTTTAAGAACACTCGCGACTCAAACGATTCCACACCTTGCGGCGGCCAAGCGCGCACTTGAGATCAACGCGATCCCGTGGCCCGAAATCCTCGATCACACGCACGAGCTTCCTACCAATTTTGAGGAGTCTCCGTTCGGAGATTTTGTGAAAAGATTTGTCACAGACCTACGTGGAGAGCTTCTTTCAAGGGCTGACGAGTTCGCGACCGAAACTGAAAGCCTCCTATCGTCTTCGTACGACGAAGGAGATAGCGACGCCTTCTGTGTTGCCGCATCAAAAGCTCTCGCCCACGCGGCAAAGTCCAATTATCCAGAGAACTCCAAAACGAAACTGCTCGTGATGGTCGACGCCTGGACGCTAAAGTTTGTAAATCTCGCGCATGCGGCGGTAGAACACGACCTACACCTTCAAGAAGCAACGCTGCGCTCTAATCCAACCTCTCAGAGGACAATAGCTAGCGGAATAGAAACCCTTTCATTTTTCGTGGACGCGATGGCTCCTCTGCGTGAACTACTCCTAAGCAATCGGAGCGTCATTCCTGCGGCCCGACTGAATCACTTTCAATCAACCGCCCTTAAAACAATCCACATGGCTCCCATCATCTCGTCGTCATTTGTAAAATCGCTGCGCGACGAACTGATACGGGGCAATGCAAACCAACGGGCGATTCAACACGCGCGGTTTTTTGTGGCCCTTCCGAATGTAGGCTCCCGACTTCCCGAACAAGCAAAAAGTGACCTGACAGCGATCGTAAAGCTGCTTCAAAATCTCTAAGCGGAAAACGAGGCCTCGCTATCCCCCTCCTCCCGCCTCTTCGGTGGCGATTCCGGTGGGCTCGCCTTGGGAGCCCTCCCTCGCTCAACTCTTCCCGAGTATCTCTTCTGTTGATTAAAAAGAGCCTTGTACTTACCACCACGCTTGACGAGTAATTCGTTCGGTCGCCCCTGCTCGACAACCTCGCCCTCATCCACCACAAGCACCCAATCACAGGTATTCGCCTGTTCATATTTGTGTGTCACAAAAAAGATCGTGGGTCGTTTCTCTAAATTAAGAAGCAGGTCGCTAATATGCGCCATCATTGAAGGGCCCAACGCCGACAACGGTTCATCAAGAAGAAGCATCCCTGATTCAGCGGCAACAGCTTGTGCGAGCGCTATGAGTTGTCGTTGGCCGATCGAGAAATTCGTACTCTTTTGGTTCCTGCCCGGGATTATCGTATCGAGTCCTTCAGGCTTGTTCTTACAGAGGACATCTCTCACGCCGAGGAGGTCTACGACCTCTTCCGCCGTCATGCCGCGATTGGGGGGGCGATATCGTTCGATGTTCGCGCGAACGGACACACCCGAAAGAAGGGTGTAGTCTTGGGTTAAATTTCCAGTAAACACGGAGCGCTCGCGTGTGTCATGCGCGCCAACGCGTACCTGCCCGGACGTTGGCAGCAATCGTCCCGAGATCAATCCAAGCAGTGAAGATTTTCCCTGTCCGTTATTTCCAACGATCGCGACCGCCATCCCCGGTTCAACCGCAAAGCTTGTCTCTTTCAGAGTATCCTTATTCGAACCTCGTCGTCGGAGCCGTACCCTCTCAAAGGCAACACCCGCTGGTTCATCAAGAACCACCTTCTCCCTTCTATCCCCGAGTGGCTCCGCGATATCGATCGCGGCGTGGCGATAAGACGCCAGCTTCAGGTCCGCCATCTGATGGCTAAAGAGCGTTCCAATATGATTTATGTTCGCTCGCGCCGCCCAGATCGATAACATCAACCAGATGCACGTAGCCGAAGAGAGGTCTCCCGACATCCATTGAGTCATGAAGAGCACACACGATCCCGCTACTGGGATCTCTAGAATTCTCGCGACGAACCAAGAATCACGCTCATTACTCTGAAACGCGTCCAGACGAATAAGGGCGGCTTCCTGCTTGAGCGCGGCGACTTCCTCCACTACCTTCTCATGAGCGTGCGCGAGCTGAAGATTGCTAATTGAGGAGTTCGTCGTCAGCGCGCGATCGCCATCTTCATAAAATATGTCAACCTCATTAGCGCGCTCTTCCGCAGATACCTCACGGTCAGCGCACCGCGTCGCGCTCCGGTATTTAAGGTATCCCCCTAAAGCGACCGGGAGAATTCCGAGGCCCCCTCCACTGAGGATTATCGCGCCAGCGGTGACCGCTAGCTCAACAACTTCCTGACTCAGATTGATTATACCCGTTACCAACTCCTTACTCGATTTCTCGTGGTGTTCTACGAGCTGAAGGAGCTCCGATACGTCTTTTCGTTGACGCGCCTCCTCCGGAAAAGATCCCGTTAACGTCCTAATTGATCTGTAGATCGTGAGATCAACCTCATTAGCGTGCTTCTCGGCGATGACGTCCGTTCGCGTTTGCACCCCCTCTGCCAGGTACCAAAAAGAAAGACTCCCTACGAACCAACCCAGAATGTGGGTAATCGTTCCGATAGGCGCCCCTAAGATGGGGTGCGTCTCGGTATCACCCACCAGGGCGAGGGTCTGCGAGAATGCAAAGCTTGACGCGGCGCCACAGACTGCTCCAATAGTGGTTAAGGCAATTCGAGCGGCCCATGTCGATGGAGAGATATTCCATATCTCTCGAACGCTTCGTACGTAATCGGTTAACGGGGAGCGATCACAAATGGTCTTCGATATGAGCGAAGAGAGCCCCTCTTCACGGGCGACATACTCAGCATGCTGTGCCTGGACTGTGGCGTTGTCGGCGTCTTTTCTATTTTTACGACCCCGAGGCTTCGACCTGCGTTCCCGGGGGGGCTCAGGCGGCTGCGACGAGATAGTCTCGCCAAGTGCGCCAGGCCTCTTGAGCACCAGTTCAATGTGGTCGAGGTCTAAAGCAGGGTGACGTGGCGGCTCAGCCTGCGCCCCTTTGGGGGCAGGGTCAGCTCGTTTAGTGGATTCGGATTCGGCACCTGGTTCCATACGGTCGCGTTTGGCGTATCCAAACGTAACCATAACCACCCCACTTCGCAATTGGTATGCCGTTAACGCCGACTAATACCGACCGATAACTACCTGCGCGAAGGCACCATCGACAGGAGGCTTTCGATAAAAGAGAAATCCAACCGAGCCAAAACGTCCCTCCCGTGTAAGCTCTTCAACACAGCGCAAAAACGCACCCGGCTTATCGTCCAGCGTGATCAGCTCCTCTTTGCATTTGTGCGCAACTGGCCGCCCTACATCATAGAGCATGTGTTCTCCCGGGTCCTGACGACGCGACCCTGGAAAATGCTCCTTAAACGCGCGCTGCAGGGGCGCGACCGCCTTAGTCTCTACCTCAAACTCCACGAGCAAATGCCCAGTTTTGGTCCCGGGTCTCTGCTTATACGTCAGACTCGCGATGTTGTACCCTTTAACCGTTTTAAGGAAATGGAGTAGCTCTCCCTGTCGCTCCTCAACACGGACATCGAATCCCTGACGAAGATGAGAATCCAAATTCAAACGAGGCGTAGCCGTTACCGTATCGTGATACGTCGTCGCGTCAACATTTCGGCCGGTAACAACGGCGAAACTTATCGGAGACTTCGCGTCGTCGAACAGGTTGTAGCTACGAGTCAACGCCTCCCCCGCCAACGCGAGGGCCCCAGCTCCTTCAACTCGGGAGAGGGTTTGCATCTCATATCGCCTCATAGCCGAAACTATAGAGTCGTGTGGAACCAACATCAGGTAGTCGACGAGGTTCGAGACCGAGAGGAAGGTCTCTCCTACAAGTGCGACCTTCGTTCCATCGGCTATCGTGTTTGGCAGAACTCGGACGGGTCGCCCGAAAAGGGTTGCGAGAAGTGACGCCGGAGCACTTTCATCGATAACTCCAACGATCTCGAGTTTTGGTAAATCGTCAGGCCATCGGGTCTTCATGGCGCTCGCGACACCCGCCATCAGCCCACCTCCTCCTATCGGTAAGAAGACTCTTACGACATCAGTTTCTGTTGCGGCCACGAGCTGCTTAGCGCGCTCAAGCAATTCAATTCCGATCGTACCCTGTCCGGCGGCTACGATCGCATCATCAAACGGATGCACGAACTTCCCTTTCGCCGATCGCACATCGAGATCCCGCCGAGCATACGCTAGACACTCATCAAAAGTGCCCCCAGCTTTTATAACCTCCGCTCCGAATCCCTCTATCTTTTGAACTTTTATGTGCGGAGCGTTTTCAGGAACGTATACGCGGGCCTTCATGCCCCGGAGCTGCGCGGCATAGGCTATCCCGGCTCCATGATTTCCAGCCGACGCGGTAACAAGAAACTCCTTTCCCTCTTGCTGGGCGGTGTGAGCGCTTGCGAGCGCCCCTCTCACTTTATAGGCGTTGGTCGGATTACGACTCGCGTCGGCGATATACAACCCGCCCGAAAGCGCTGGGAGAAAATCCACCGCGAGCCCGTTCTCTCGTATGAGTGGCATAAGTAACTCGGAGAGCTCCGCAAGTTTCCACTCCGGCCTTCGAGCCGGGAGCCATTTTTCGGACAGTTGATCTGCTCTCTGCTGTTTTTCCAACATCTTAGAATCTTTGATACTTCGATACTGCCGCGACAGGCGGCTCTGGTAGAAACTACGGTGCGAAGACTGGGGCTTTGGGAAATAAACGCTTAGAGGCGTTTATCTCCAATCAAATGGCGATGATCGCAGGAATAGCGATCTGAGAGAGGAGGATGAGACCGTTTATTGACGAACTAACGTTCAACATAGACCCTGATTATACGAGCGATGACACGTCAGTCAAGGCGATTGCGCTTTTAAACTCTGAATTAAGGGGAGGCGGACCTCGGACGCCGTTCGTCTCCGCGATCAGGGACAGGCGGCACGCTCCGCTCATGGGGCATTGAAGACGGGTTCTCTGTTTCGCGTTTCTATAGTGTGGCTCCACCTTGTTGAGTCCATCGAAGAGCTTACGCCGCCTTCTTTGCGGGGTCTGCCAAGGAGACGGTTTCACTACCGACCCTGATCCATTTATTCGAAGCCGGATCGAACCTCTCATAGTGCATGACCTTATCGCCTGAGAGCGTAGTGATCTCGAAATGTCTCGACATCACCTCCTCTCCACCAGGCCCCGACTTCGCTGTCCTACGAGCCTCGGCGATGCCATCCATAAGTTCAAAACCGTCATCAACAACGTCACCGTTTCCATGCTCAGCGAGATTGCTGCCTCCCGAGCCTACACCACCGCGATACCCCTTATCTCTAAACCGCTTAAAGGCACGCTCGATCCCCTCACGAACGGCTTGACGAGTTGCCTTCTCTATCCCCTCGCGAGCTCCCTTCCATGCGGCCTCGGTCAATTCATCCGCATACGAATCGAAGGTCTTTCCGAGACGCTTCGCCTGAATCTCTGTAGCCTCGCGTAGCTCCTTAGACCAGACTTCATCCAGCTGACCTGTCACGGCTTTCTTGAAGGTGCTCTTATATGAATCCTTCATCTCCCTCTCAAGCACCTCAGTTACGTGCTTCGTAATCCCATCCTCAAGGATCTGCTTCATAGCCGGATCAGAAGCCGATGTCTTGAGCGCCTTTTGCATCTCTTTAACCATCGCGTCGGCTTCAGACTTCGGCACACCGTAGCGTGACATGAGCTTCTCTGCCGCCTCTTTTGGTTTCGCGCCCTTGATATCAACGAGCATCTCGTAGGTCAGCTTATCGACACTATCCGTGAGCTTGAGCTCCTTAAGCAACGCGGCCGTGCGCTCCGTCGACACCTCTTTAGCGGTCTGCTCGACAAGATCCTTCGAGAGCACATCCGCTCCCTTGGTACTAACCTCAGCCGCGACCTTCTGCGCGGTCTCTGTCGCGGACGCTACCGCCTCCCGTTGAAGAACGTGTTTGAGCGCTAACTCTTCAACCAGTTTCTGCTGCGACTCCTTGGTAGCGCTAGCTCCAAGTTGCGCGGCTGCCTTCTCCTCGAACTGCTTCACGAGCACAACGCCACCCTCAGAAGCCGTTACCTTTCCCAGAGCGGCTGTGGACATATCAGACACAACAGCCTTTCCGATCTCCTTAGCCTCTTTCTCGAGAAACTCTTTCGACGCGGTCTTGAGAACCGCCTTGCCGGCCTCCTTTAGCGTTGCTCGTCCCGCGGCCACAGCTCCCACCGCGGATACCGCGGCTCCACCGGTTGCAATCGTCGCTCCAATCGCACCAACAGAAACAGCTGCAAACGCTCCGTGAAACGCCGCCTGTCCCGCGTGAGACGCAGCCTCTGCATCATCATGACGACCAAACGCAGCGAGCCCTAGAGTCCCGTGCTTAATCGCCTTTCCAAGGTCGATAATACCAGTCACCTCACCTAGGCACGTGAGGCCGCCCACGACGCCGGTTCCAATTCCCTTGAGGTGTCCCCAGAAGTTAGAGCCCAACTCAGAAAAAGATTTCTGTCCTACAACGACCAAAGCGGTATCCCACGCTAAATGTGGAAGAGAGGTTGCTAAGTGTCCGGCTCCAACCAAAAGGTCCGACACACCAAGGCTATCAGAGAGCCCCTTCACAAATCCCCAGGTCGCTGAAGCAGCTCCAGAGACGGTGCCCCATGCGGCACCGAAAGCTGTACCAGCTTTTCCGATATTCTTTGAGAACTCCGCGCTAACCTCGCTCCAACTTTTCCCCCCGACGAGCGCGTACCCGGCTCCTAGTAAGCCGCTCCCAAGAGCGACACCCGTCTGCAGGATCCCTGAACCCGTATCGACAAGGACACCCACGCCCGCCTCTCCCGCTGAGACTGCTTTGTCTTTCACCCACACGGCGGCGGTCTTGATTCCCTTTCCAGCAACAGCGAGCCCCTCAGACGCGACCTCTACGGTCGCGGCGCCTACGAGTTTCACATCCTCATACGCCCCTTTCGGGTCGTTGTACGCCTTCACGGCGAAATCACGCGTTGCGGTAGCGGTAACGGTAGCCGTCTCCGCCGTCCATTCCACCGCAACCGCGCCAAGTCGGTAGGCGCCTTTTCCAACATTCGCGACCCCCTCAGCCGCGTCACCGACCCAACTGAAACAACTAGCGATCGAACTGGCGGTGGCTCCTACAGCATACCTAGAGCGGTAGTATTGGCGAGAAAAGAAACCACACTCGTTGAGCTTTTGATCATACGCGCTCTCGTAGAAGCTCTTGAACGCTTTGTGCATCTCTTCGGGCTTCGCCTCCACATCCGGATACCGGGCTCGAATCTGATTGAGTGCTGATTTGGTAGATTCAACGTCGATCCCCGACCCAAGTACCACTGAATCCTGACCAAGAGCCGCAAGCTCTCTGTACATCATAGCCTGGCGCTCGGCCTCGCGGATTGAGTCGAATCGGTCCGCTATCTTTTTAAGATCCTCATGAGATGTCGCTGGGCCCGCTACCTTCTGAATCTCTTTAAAGGCAGACTTGAGGTCTTCCTTACTAGTTGTCGGATCAAGAGGCTTTGCAGCTGTCGCTATCGCCAATCGAGAAACGGTCTCCTCAAGTTCCTGCGCTCGCTTCGCCTGCATGACCTGCTCAACGTCCATCAGGTGTTCCCTCATCGCACGAGCTTGCGCCTCGGAGAGGTTGTGCGTTTGAGTGGCCTTTGCAACCTGGCGTTGGATAATGAGCTGCCGCTCCTCTGGAGATGCCCCGCGGAGGCTCTGGTCGCCAAGAGCTGATTCAATATGTGCCTTTACCTGTGAGCACTCAGCCTCCGTTGCCCCGGCCGTCGCGTTGCGCATCGTGCGTGCACGAACGTCCGCTTTAGACTCTACGTTGACCGGAGCGTGCGGAGATTCCCGCTCCGCAAAGAGCTGCACCGCTCGAGCAGTCTCAGCACTAGGAGCTGATTCAGGTTCAGGACGACGTGTCAAAACTGGGCTTGTCATGGCGGTAACCTCTCATCGGTGTACAGATACCCGTACTCCCTATTCGCAGGTTATGGGGGTATTGCTTCAATCTTGTGATATATTTCGATTTATCGCTTCCTAACCCCCTGATACGAGGTACGAGAATCTCGTATCAACTCGCATTCAAAAAAAAGGGGGCGGCGGGGCGACCTAGTATTCGAAGCGGCTATCTGTGATATCTCCTGCTTAGGCCAGCGACGGCAGGGAGTATGTGAGCTACGCGCCCTAAGCGCTTTGCGGGACCCCATGCACATCTTGATGATCGATAACTACGACTCCTTTACCTTCAACCTCGTACACATACTCGAAGGGCTTGACGGAGTCTCGGTTACCGTTCGTAAAAACGACCAGGTCTCTCTCGACGAGGTAGAGGACTTCTCAAGAATCATCCTATCTCCCGGCCCCGGACTCCCGTCGGATGCCGGCATAATGCCCTCCCTCGTGAGGAGATACGCCCCCTCTAAAAGCATCCTCGGAGTATGCCTCGGGCACCAATGTATCGGCGAGGCATTCGGGGCGTCTCTACGGAATATCGCGGAACCACTGCACGGTAAATCAACACCTATAACCGTCACAGACCCTAGAGAACCACTTTTTCAGGGGCTTACCAGCACCTTGAACGTCGGTCGGTATCATTCGTGGGTCGTAGACCATGAAGCGTTCCCCCATAACGAGCTACGAATAACGGCCGTCGACAAGGCTGGAGAGGTAATGGCGATACGCCATAAAGACCACGACCTTTGCGGGGTGCAATTCCATCCCGAATCCATTCTCACAGAGCACGGAAGAACTATTCTAGAAAACTGGCTTTTCCACGGATTCGCGAGGACCTAAACCTTCAGGTGACACACTCCTGAGCGAAAAGCGCCCCCTACACCCTGTGCCAGTATGACCGCGATCACGCCGGTTTCGCACATACAAATTTAAAGAGTAGCAATAAATACTCCGATGGATATGATTGACATCACTATGGGTCGTAGGACTCATAGGTGCAGGGTCGCGTTGTCGTGATAGTAATCAAACGGAGATCTGGATGTACGGCCTTATTAATCAAGCGGTGAAAGACCTCGTTGTCTCGACCGCGGGGACGCCAGCCTGGGAGGCGGTCTGCAAAGAGACCAACGTATCCTCAATTGACTTTGGACACCTCTCTCCGTATCCGGACCAAATGACCTACTCCCTCGTCAAGAGCGCGGCGACACAACTAGACGACACGCTGGAGGGATTTCTCCAAAAACTGGGGAGATACTGGATACTTTTCACAGCGACCCACGGCTATGGTGAGATCCTGAACCTCCTGGGACGAGACCTTATATCCTGTCTTCGCAATCTCAATCACATGCATGCCCACCTCGGAGCCTCCCTCCCCGAGCTTCAACCTCCCCGATTTGTCGTTGAGGAAAAATCATCCGGAATGACTCTTTTGCATTACTATTCGCACCGGCCAGGGATGGGGGCACTCGTTGTCGGCATCCTGGAGGGCCTTGCGGAGAAATTTGAAGAACAGATCTCAATCCAGTTTCATCCGCGAGGATCTCGCTCTGACCACGATGAATTCGAGATAACCTTCATCTAACCGGAGATAGGGAATGGAGACTTTGCTCTTAGATACTCTACACCCCTTCTCGTTTGTAACCGATTCTCAAGGTCACATCCTTAAAGTGGGAAGGTCCCTCTTCAGGCTCTACCCTACCATTCTGGACAAAGAGACGGTTTGGCAAGCCTTCACGATACTCGAGCCAATTCGTTTCCGACGTTCAAGGACACCATCCACCCTGGTCGGAGAGATGGTACTACTCAACCGAATTGGCGATAACGCCCTTCAACTTCGGGGGCACACCGTAGAGCTACCGGGACTTCCCAAGCGCTACCTCTTCGCGCTCACCCCATTGATAACCCGATTGGAGCAGATTTCGGAGATGAATCTCGAACTGAGGGATTTTCCAATCGCGGATCCAATACTCGACCTCCTCATGTTTAATCGGCAACAGGCAACGGCTCGACAGGCGGCGGAAACCGCGCGGCTAGCCCTCGAGTGGGAGAACCGAACCTCAAAGCTCCTGTACAAAATCGTCCTCGGTACTCAAGAGGCTCTGACACCCCGAGATATCTATGAACTGTCGCTTAACGCCATCGGAGAAGAACTCAACTGGGAGATAGGTCACGCATACATTCGTTCGAGTGAGGACTCTGCCTCCTTAAGGGCATCCAATATTTGGTTTATCGCACCCGGCATCGACGCTTCTAGTTTTCAAGAGAGGACGTCCCGCGCCGAGTGTGCTCCCAACAGGGGGATGATCGGAAAGTGCCTGGCCTCCGGTCAACCACAGTGGATGCCGAACGTCCGTGACGAGCCCGAATTCCTCAGACGCCACCACCTCCCAAAGTGGCCAAACATCAGCGGTATCATGATACCTATTATCGCCGAGGGCGAAGTTGACGCCGTTTTGGAGTTCTACACTAGCACTCAAATACGAAACCCTGAATCGACCCGGCGATTTTTCGAACTTATCGGTGTTCAGGTCAGCAATCTGGTATCTCGCCATAGCGCCAAACGGAGAGAGCAGGAGCACCTTGCCACTCTCGTCTACGCCTCTAAAATGGCGACGCTCGGAGAAATAGCAGCCGGAGTGGCTCACGAGATCAACAACCCTCTGTACACTCTCTCGCTGATCGCTCAGGTTCTTAAGCGACTTAATCAGAAAAGGCCTCTAACTCAAGAGGAAGCCACGGTGCAAATCGAGAGGATAGAGAGTAGCGTACAAAGAATGGCCAAGATCGTTTCGGAACTGTCTGAGTTCTCGCGAGAGTCCTCAAGAGATCCGATGGTCGAACACCCGCTTCACCGAGTGATCTCCGAAACGGTGGACCTCTGCAATGCAAGATTACTCGACGGCCATGTTGAGTTATTGCTCTCTCCGGTACCCCCGCTCTGGACTGTCGAATGTCACGCCTCTCAGATCTCGCAGGTGTTACTGAATCTTCTCAATAACGCGCACGATGCTATTAGCTGCCTCGAAGAGCGATGGATAAGAGTTGAAACCTCGGATACGGGTGATAGCTTCACGATTCGAGTCACTGACTCAGGAAGAGGAATAGCGTCACATATCGTAAAAAAGATGATGTCTCCCTTCTTTACCACAAAACCCCCTGGCCGGGGCACAGGACTCGGATTAAGCATTTCAAGCAATATTATGACAGATCACGGCGGTCGTCTCTCCTTCGATCAGGCCTCTCCCAACACCTCCTTTGTCCTCACGATCCCAAAACGCCAACGTCGACCGGAACAGGGTATGGTCTCAAAACTAGCCGCGTCCTCGTAACTATCGCTATTTTCCAGGGTCGTGAAAGACCTCGACATCCGCGGCCGCGGATTCTGTCTGCGTTTTCAAGTACGCCTGATATTGGTCTGGCGAGAGGATATTTCGCAGCTCTTGGCTTCGCAACTCGCCTCGCTGACGATTCTCTTCGATCATCGTTTTGACTCGGTCTTGCGGGGAACTGTTTTTAGAAGTTCCTCGATTCGCCTCAACCACTTCTTCCACTTTGCCAAAAATAGAGCGAACGTTCTCCTCTTGGGCCGCACTGAGAGAGAGTTGCCGGGAAACTAGGAGAACTTCTTTCTCGACCTCCTCATCCTGCATCCGTTTGAACGCCGCGTTCACCTGCTGCCGATAGTACTGAGCATTCTCCTCGCCAAGGATCTGCTCGAGACTCTCACTCTGAGCCTCTATCCCAGATGCCTTTGCTTCCCGCTCGGCGCGATACTTTTGCGTTAGTCGTCCCTTCTGGTCCGCGGTAAGTGGCACAAACTTCTCTATGGCGCTCACTCGCCAGGTGAGGGCCTCATCCTGTTCCGCCTTCTTTCTATCATCCGCTATCTCTTCAGAGCCCTCATCAACGGATGAAGCAGTGCCGTTCACCTGGGAGAGTCCAATCGTCCCGGACCGAATCGTCGCAAGCTCACGCTCCAAGTACGCCACCCGAGCGGAAGCCTGTTCCAACTCTCCCCTGTCACAGCGCAACACTGAGGGCTGAGGAATAGCGCCCCGCGTAGTGGTCACACTCCCCCCTTTTGCAGCCCATACGCAGAGCGCCCCAAGGACGACACCTACGACAAATACTGGCAGACCTTTTCTCATCAGCGATAACCTCGACACGCTACCTCTCATACGGTTAGTATCCCCTCCGCATAGAAGCTTCAACCTGGAAAGATAGGGTCCACGATGAAAAGATATTTTGGAGCACACGTTTCCGCAGCTGGTGGGTTAAAGAACGCCGTCAGCGCGGCGATCGAGCTAGAGATAAACACCATTCAAGTACACCCCTCCCCGCCCCAGCGGTGGAACACGGCCCCGTTCGCTCCCGGTGTAGAAGACCCCTTCCTCGAAGCTCGGGAAGGCAGCTGCCTTGAGAAGGTCTTTTTTCACGCCATCTACCTCATCAACATGGCGACTCCGGACAATCAGAAATTCCACTTCGCCAAGAACTCTCTGGTTCACTACCTCGATTTCAACGCCCGGATAGGAGGAAGCGGAGTCATCTTTCACGTCGGAAGTATGAAGGACCAAGAAGACGAAGCCGTCGGATACGATAGAGTGGTCGCCGGCCTCAATTACGTTATGGAGAAAGCCCCAGACAATGCCCGGCTTATCCTTGAGGTCGCGGCAGGCGCAGGTGCCGTCATCGGCGACAAGGTTGAAGAGCTCGCGATGATCTACTCGCAGCTTGAGCGCAAAGAAAACGTTGGCTTTGGCCTCGATACGCAACATATGTGGGCGAGCGGCTACGACTTCCAGAACGACCTAGAGGGCGTAATCGATAACGTCGAGAAAGAATTGGGCCTTGATAAGGTATGGTCGATCCACTTAAACGACAGCAAGACCGCCCTCGCCAGCAGAAAAGATCGTCACGAAAATATCGGAGAAGGACTCATCGGTAACGATGCTCTCCATAAGGTCTTTACGCACAAGAAGCTCGCGCACATTCCCTTTATTCTAGAGACTCCCGCTCTTGAGAGCCTTGATGGCGCGCGTTCCGAAATCGAGAAGCTTAGGGCTTTTCTTAAATAAGTCCGGCATCTGGAGATCATAGGTAAAAACGACATGGCAGTGACGGGCATAGCTCCCTCATGTCGACCTTCACCCTCGGACGTGAGAAGGACCTCGTATTCGACAATAGAGAGCGGCTTTGATCAGGCCTACAAGCGCCGCAATACAGATTATCAACGTCGCCATTGTCAGCACTCTCTGGGAGCTGACAATACCCACGATGGGGGGGAGCCGCCCAATCACAGAGAATACGTAAAGCCCATAGATAGTCAGATGAGCGAGCGTTATTGCGAGCACAGAGAGAGAGACTTTTCGTTTGGATCGCAACCACAAAAGACAGGGCACCATAAAGAAGCCATAGTGGTAGAGATATCGCTCGTGCGTTCCGGTTAAAAACACATTCATAGAGAGGTTAAGGAACGCCGCCATAGCAAGGGCCGCGACCGTCCCCGTGGTGGCATCAACGCGAGCCAACGACTTCAACAGACACCGAAGAGAGAAGATCGCCGCAAGGTTTGCCACGGTAAAAAGAATAGGTCCGATGTACATCGGAAGACCGCTTACACGCACACCAAAGAGATTAAAGAAGGGATACCACTGGTCTGATTTTGCTGACGGAGGAAGCGAGAGCAACGTAAAGATATTGAACCCATTATTACTGATCTCTCCTCCATGACCACTTCCCGCGAGGAGAGAGTAAAACATGACAGAGCCTCCAAAACCGTTCGGCACGGGAAACAGCCGATCGGATATACACAATGCAAGAACAACGATTGAGACTCCAAGGGCTAGAGGCCATATGCGGCACCCCGCTCTGACGGTTTTGTGGCAGAGATGAAGAAAGAGAATGCCCAGAACGGGAACCGTGAATACAACCAACTGCTTTGTAGAGACCGCGCAGAGTATACTTGTACTCAATACAAGCAACCACACATGGACCCGACCGAGCCGTTCTTTCATATCAAGAACGCTCCACGCTTGATGCGCGCTTAAAAACCCGAGACTAAGAAAGAGCTGACTGACCCCATCAATCTGACCAAACATCGCTCCACCCACTCGCGACGAGGGAAGCACAGCAAAGAGGAGTGTCCACAACTCCGCGAACCGAACCCGGAGCGCCCTCAACATCGTCACAAAAAGCAGTATGTTTATCGAATCAACCGCCGCGGCGACTAAACGAAACGGCTGCGCCCGGACCTGAAAAGGCCCCTCGAATCCGACCCACGAGAGGAGTTGCATGACGCCCGCTGAAAAGAAAATCCCCACCGATGGATAGTTGATACGGAATCGCTCACAGACTCCATTGACCGCGCGCCCATTCCAGACGCAGTCTGCCCACGTCGCGAAGATATCAATATCACAAGAATAATTACGAAATGTGTTCACGGCCACGAACGGAATAGCCACCGCGAGCAGGATGGGCAGAACTACGACGCAAAAGTGTTTTGTGAAACCCATAACAACCTCGAGGAAAGATGGCAGCATCCTCCCTAAAGGTAGCCTTGGCCACTATGTTCGGTAAAGCCGAATTGACATGCCCGCTCCCGGGGGGCGTCTCGCACCCTATTCAGATCTCGTTAATCGGCCCATGCGCAGAACCGACTCCTCATCGGTGTACGACGCAAGAGCATCAAGATCGACCCATGCTAGACCGTGAGACTCCTCGTTCACAACAAGCGGCTGGGCATCATCCGTCTCAAAAAGAAACCTCACATCGAAATGAAGATGCGGAGGAACATCTTTCCACGCTGGAATCTCATGAATGTCGATATCGAAGATCTCGCGAGAAATAGAACGTATTTGAGATAGCCCACTCTCCTCTACTGCCTCCTTAAGAGCTACACCAAAGAGGTCGAGCTCTCCATCAGCGTGCCCACCCGGCTGAATCCATCGGCCAAGCTTGCGGTGATGTAGCAGGAGCGCCTTTCTTCGATCTACGCTTACGATCCATGCCGAGCCTGTCAGATGTCCAATTTCATTCTCTCGTTCAGCGCATCGAGGATCTCGGAGGACAAAATCCACCATCCGTTCAACAACCGATGTGCGCTCAGGAAACCGGGAGCCATATCTCTGAATCAGCGTAACAAGGTCATATCGACTCGGGGACAATGACATACAAATTCACAGTAAGAAGACGGTAATCACGTCGGCTGTCTCACTCGAAATCCGGCCTAGACAACGTGCTGAGAAGAAGTACTATCACAGAGAGCGATGTCCAACCTACCCCCATCTTCAAGAGTCATACAACGAACCGTTCAACTGGAGCGGTATCGGGCTATCGCGATGGGTATATTTGAGAGCTACGGGACATTTTTACTTATAATACTCGTTCGTCATTTTCACGGAACATCTCTCGATAAATCAATCGTGGCATCTGCCGGTACCAGCGGGCTCCTTCTAAGTCCCGTACTCCTCTTTCTCTCACGCAATCTTGGATTTTCCGCCCCGAAAACTCTCTCTCGTCTTCTTGCCATCTCGTCGTGCGCGTTTTTGGTAGCCGCGACCATGAGCGAACCCACGTTCTTTGTCGCTCTTGTTACGATCGGAATACTCCTTCCATCAACAGCATCTCCTCTTCTTACATCGATCTTCAATAACAACTATCCGCCCCACAAACGCGGGCGTTTATATGCCCAAAATCAAGCGATTCGAATCTTAACAAGTATTATTTTTGGTGGCATTGCCGGATGGTTTATCACCGGCGCGGTTGAACTGTACTACGTACTCATTCTCATCTTCGCCGCTGCCCTCGCGTGCAGCTCGTATCTCGTGTCGCAGATTCCAGGGGACAACCAGAGCACACCGCCATCCCCCCTCCTTTCATGCTTTACATACCTCGCCTCCGACTCACTACTGCGCAACACAACGATCTCATGGATGCTCCTCGGATTTGGGAATCTCATGATGCTTCCACTTCGAGTCGAATACTTGGCGAATCCAAAGTACGGACTCAATTTATCTGAGCTTGAGATAGCGGCCTTCGTATCGGTTCTGCCAAATATCGCGCGACTCGGAGGAACCTATGTGTGGGGAAGACTCTTCGACTCAATGAACTTCTTCACTCTCCGCATGGTGCTTAATCTCTCCTTCCTCACCGGCATCGTGTCGTTCTTCATGTCGTCATCCCCATGGGGATTGGCGCTCTCAGCGGTAATATTTGGATTTTCAACTTCAGGAGGCGATGTGGCGTGGACCCTATGGGTGACGAAATTCGCTCCAGCCGATCGAGTTCCTGATTATATGGCGGTTCATACTTTTTTTACTGGAATCCGGGGCCTACTGGCTCCAATAACCGCCTTCACCTTGCTGGGCGTGATGAGCATTCAGGCGTTAAGCCTTCTCAGTGCGTGTCTTATTCTGATGGCAACAATCCTTCTTTTTTCTATCCGGGAAGGTGCAAAAAACCGCACTCATCAGTAAAATCAGGCGGTTAGCTACTATAGACACTCCGTAAAGTTGTGATATTATTCGCCAGCTCCTAGAGTTCACACCTTCGTGTGTCCCAGAGCATAGATTTTAAGTCTCGCCCACTCTCGTGGGGTGGGCAGTAGTAGTAAGTAAAGACAGTTAGTATGGCAAAGAAAAGCTCAGTACTCCGCAACAACAAGCGCATCAAGATGGCTAAGCATCAGACTCCAATCCGTGCTGAGCTTCGTGCTAAGGCTATTGATCCTAAGCTCTCCGAGGAGGATCGCTACAAGGCTCGTATGAAGCTTCAATCGTTGCCACGAAATGGAGCCAAGGAGCGCATCCGTAATCGTTGCCAACTCACCGGTCGTTCACGCGGTGTATACAGAAAGTTCATGATCAGCCGTATCACCTTCCGTGAGATGGCTCACAAGGGACTTATCCCTGGCCTTACAAAGTCCAGCTGGTAACATCCTCCCCGTCATTGGGGGCGAGACGAAGAGGACCTCCGCAGCGATGCGCAGGTCCTCTTCGCGTTTGAAGCCCGGGAACCTCGTTCCAAGAAGAGCCGGTAGACCAAAAGCTCATTTCACGTAGACCTAACTAAGCCGCCTTTCTTCCTTTCAAGGATGAAGCATCCTTGAACAACTCAAAGAGAACGACGGTACCTTCCCCTTCTCTGCTGAGAATTCGAAGTTGTCCGCCATGCAGCCGGGCAACCTCAGCGGCTACGGAGAGCCCAATCCCCGAACCCTGAATCTTTGAGCTAACCTTAGCGCCTCTCACAAAACGATTAGTAACTCGATTGAGCTCCGAGGTCGGAATGCCGGGACCATTGTCCAAAATAGTAACCCTAACCTTGTCAGGCACATTATTAAGAGAGATATCGATACGACCTCCATGCGGAGTATATCGTATCGCGTTATCGAGGAGATTTCTTACCAGGCGTTCTAAGAGCTCGAGATTTCCCTGAACAAGCGGCGTACAGGGAGGAGCATGCACCGAGAGCGCTATTCCCTTTTCGTCACTTTGAAGTTTAACGGCCATCACCGAATCCATGATTAGATCCCCTATAGAGAGAGGCTCAATCACCACTTCATCACCAGCAGCTTCGATCTTTGAGAGATGGTGGAGATCGTTCAACATCGAGGCCGCAGATTTCGTACTACGCAGCGCCACCTTTATAAACTGAGCGGACTCCTTGGAATCAAGTTTGTCGCCCTTGCGCATAACGGTCTCTAGGTATCCCTGTATCGATGTAAGCGGCCCTCGAAGATCGTGAGAGAGAACGGCAATAGAGGAGGATACTGTTTTAAGTCGGCGATAGAATATGAACCCGATTATCGAAACTACTATCGCGGTAGAACTAAGCGCGAGCACGAACGTGGTTAATGCCAGGCTCTTTCCCGCCTCGCGCATAAAAGAGGACCCAAATTCCGTATCAGCCGTCACCACATAGAGGTAATAAGGATCTCCGGCGAGTCGAAGAGTTACCACAGAAAACGGAACTTTCCTGTCTGGAGATTGGGGATCATCTCCATACTCAACCTCCTCTTCTGACGTGGCCGCGAGAGCTTTTTTAACGGGGGTGAGATTAATAAACGGCATCACCGTGCGCCCGTACGCTTTAGGGCTCATTGTGATAATTCCTCTCGAATTAACAAGATATATACGCACGCCAGGATTCACCGTTGAGAGCTCCTCAATCCGTTGGCTCAACACCTCCCGAGGCGCCTTCTCACTAAATATTCGCAACTTCTCCGCCAAGCCTCGCGCCACATTCCGGTATATCGTTGATTCGGTCGTATGCAATGCTTTTTCAGTCAGAACCGAGGCGCTCCACGTTTGAATTCCGATTAACGCCGCGATAAGAACCATCCCGCCTAAAAATACGGAGGTAGGAAAACAGACCCGGAGACAACGGGCAAATTTTGCGACGGGAAGAGAAGCCTTCCACTCGCGCAGCTTCGCAAACAAGTTACGCGGCGTGTCGCATACCATGAGAGCTACCTACGAACTTATACCCCACACCCCACACCGTCTGAATAAATTCAGGACTCGCCGGGTGGCGCTCAATCTTAGTGCGCAATCGGTTTATCGTAACGTTCACGGTGTGCTCATAGGACGAAGAGGTATACCCCCAAACAGAAGCTAAAAGCTGCTCACGCGAAAAAGCGCGGCCGGCGTTTCGTACCATGAAAAAGAGAAGATCGAATTCGGTAGAGGTCAGTGACACCGCCACTGCGGAAAGCGTAACCTCACGCGATGCCGCGTCAATGACGAGGTCGCCGAACTGAAGCTGCTGCACAACTGGGGCGAGGCTATCGGAGGTTCTTCGCAGAAGAGCTTTCGCCCGCGCTAATACCTCGCGAATACTGAAAGGTTTGGCGACGTAATCATCAGCTCCAAGCTCAAGCCCAAGAACTTTGTCGATCTCATCGCCACGATTCGTGAGCATCATGATGGGAACATCAACTCCCTGTGAACGAACCTCACGACAGATAGCAAGACCATCTTTCCCAGGGAGAGATACATCGAGGAGCACAAGATCATGACTTCCCGAGAGAGCGAGCGTCAGACCACGATCGCCATCGGCAGCTTCGGTTACCTTATATCCCTGCTCTGAAAAATGAAGCGCAAGAAGGGCGCGGACGTTGGAGTCATCATCGACGATAAGAACGGATCTGCTCATACAACCCTTACAAGAAAAAACCTGTCGTGAACGGTATGACAGGGCAGCTAGCTCGCGTGACGTGAAATAGAGGGAGGGTCGTCATCTGAGGGGGTCGTTACCTTTTCTTTCTATTATTCCAAGTTATTACGGCACCCAGGTAACGCTACTGCACCATCCCCGGGCGGCTCAAGGGAGCCGCCCGGGGGATGTAGAAGCAGATCGTTTACTTCTTCGGAGCCGGCGTTGTCACCGGCTTAGGTGTCGGCGTTGGCTTCGGCAACCTAATGGCGGCCTTAGGCACATCCGCGCATCCAAGTATCTTTGACACGATATAGTTACCCACCCCATATCGGCGTCCCGTAAAAGTAAGCTCTAAGCTCTGTTTTCCAGAGCCCATCTGCTGAAGGGCCTCAAGCCGTCCCAAGCAGAGATCCTGGAGCGTGGTATGCTCACCAGATTTTTGTGGGAGTACGAAGTTAAACTGCACTATCTTCTCGGATATTTGCACCTTACCGTCTTTACTCAACGTAAAACGGTCTCCCTTGCCAAGAGCCACGAGCTCTACACCTTGCTGCTTCACATCGACAGCGCTTGAATTATAGCCCGCGGTACCAATTGCGCTAACAGCTGACACTATCGCTCGCACCTGCTCATCCTTTGCGGATGGGGTGGGCGTAGCCGAAATGGCGCCCCCCCCCGCCCATTGGCCATGCGCGGCTACCGTAAATCCGAATACTGAAACCACTGCCAATGCTAATTTCGAACTAACACTCTTCATATACAACCTCCAAAAACGAAGTAGTTAAGAAACTAAAAGTTTTATGGAGGGGGCATCTCTCAGGAGTGTTTCAGAGGTGTAACAATTCCATAACAACGAAAAGGTACAGGGGTATTCCCCAAGATTGGGAGGTCCATGACCATAGTTACATTCCGCTAACAGGGGGATAAACAAGGCCCCATCGCGAGCATTTTTGACAGGGGATCCCCCCAGGGCTTTAGATAAACAGCAGGCGATCAGAGCGGAGAGATTCCTCCCGTATGCAGTTACGATGATGGGTAAAGATAACATCAAACAAACTGTTACCCCCATGTTCCCCCTTTCCGGGCTAAATCTGATACTCTCTTGAGGATGAAAGATGAGTATCTTCCTCCCATTTCGAAAGATGATGTTGAGGCACTGACCAAGGGTCTCCCCACCAAATCGCGTTCCGGCGATGTGACGGTTGGACACCGGCTTACGAAGCGAGAGCGTGAGATCTTTGAGAGAGCGAAGACATCTGGCTATCTCACCCTCCCCTACTCACCGATTCGGGACAACGTCATCAATATCTATTGTAAGTGGTGCGACGCTGTCGGCATTGTCCCTGACATCAGAAGTAGGAATCCGATACACTCTCGGTTATGTCGATAAGCGATGCGCCTGCAAAAGGGGCGCGACAAGAGTGGATCGGAACCAGGTCGCACGCGCTCTCGCGGCTGAGAGAGTTCATCCCGGAAGTGTCTCGCTACAGCGCTGCTCGTAATTATGCGAGACCCGGGAATATGGGCGTTTCGCAGCTTTCGCCATACCTACGACATAGACTTATATCGGAAGAAGAGGTCATCGCCGCCGTCATCTCCAACGATGCGTTTGATGTCGCTGAAAAATTCGTCCAGGAAGTTGTGTGGCGAACATATTGGAAGGGAGCGCTGCATCGAACTCCGGGGCTCTGGAGTTCTTATGAGGAGCGACTAAATCATCTCTCACGTGTGGAACCCTCCGAGACCTGGAGCTCTCTCTATGAGGCCGCGCGCGCTGGCAACACCCATCTTCCGTATTTCAACGAGTGGGTGAACGAACTTACCGCGACCGGATACCTCCACAATCATGTCCGTATGTGGTTTGCGAGCATATGGATCTTTACCCTTAGGATTCCGTGGCAACTTGGCGCGGCCTTCATGTATCACCACCTCCTTGATGGCGATCCGGCCTCTAATACGTTGTCATGGCGATGGGTGGCTGGGCTTCACACGAAGGGAAAGACCTACCTTGCCCGAGCTGATAACATCACGAAGTATTCCGACGGAAGGTGGAACCCCAAAGAGAGCGAACTCGCGGCCGCGCCCTTTCATATCGAAGATGAGGCGCTGGGAAGGCCTGGCGAGGCCATTGCGCTTCCCCCCTTCCGACATTCCACACATCCCGGCCTTATTCTGACGATCGACGATCTCTCCGTTGAAAATATTCTTGATATGAAGCCATACAAATCTGTGTGCATCTATGATCCACAGGCCTCTGAACAGAGCGTCCTCAAAGGAGTCTTCTTGCAACAAGCGACGCAAGACTTCCGGGCTAGGCTCGCCGGTGTACGAAGTGACATGGCGATATCCGTAGCCACATCGCTTGCCGAAGTAACGAACTGGCACGACATCTACGACATCGATGCCGTTGAGATCCTCGCGCCAAACATCGGCCCCCTTTCGAAACCTCTCAGAGAGCTCATCGCCTCGCTCTCACAAACACGAGTGTCGGTAGCATTCCTTCAGCGCTCGTGGGACGCAACGCTCTATCCCCTCTGCGACAAGGGCTTCTTTACGTTGTGGGAGAGATTTAAGAAAAGATGGGGACAGAGAGAAGAGTTAAGCGGCGTGGTGCCGATAATGAATACACCCCTCTGCAACTACATCTAATAGGCTCCATGGTGCGTACGTCTCCGCGGTAGGCCAAAGCGGAGCACCTGACCCTCGAACAAAACTGCACGTGGTAGTCGCACCTGTAGGACCGGGGGCCTAGCTACGATGGCTCTATCTCTACCACTACAACAACTTTTTTCTCCGGCTCTAGCCCCGACGTAAATCGAGCGACCTCACGGACATTTGGCGCGATCTCGCTCTTAAGGCGTTCGATATTTCGCTGCTCCACAAAGACAAGAGACCCAACAGGAATACCTCGACTTGCGCCAAAAAAGGGCGTCTTGAGATAGAAGCTCATCCCATACTGCTCAGAACCGAAAGAGTACAACTTCTCGTGTTTACCTAACTGAAGAGAGTCCATCACAGACGGTTGTAACAGCCAGCCCTTGGGAGAGAGCTGGTAGCAAAGCGGGTCCACTACGAGAAAGCTGCATATCACTACGGTAAGCCACACAGAGATTCCGAGCTGACTCACCGGAGACCGCTGAAGCTCGCGAACGGTATCCCTACCCCATGCGCGTAGCGCAACAACCAAACCAAGCACGAGCATTACCTTACGCGTCGTGACCACCGCGACGAAAGCTTCGCGAAAACGGGCGAGTTCCGGAGTTATAGGAAACGCGACAACCACTACAGCGCCAACCGCAACTATGCCGGCAAACACTACCAGAATCCTTGAAAGTGCCGCTAAAAGCCTCTTACACGACAGTCCCCACACTTCCGCGGACTCCGCGGCCAAGATCGCGATGAACGGATAGGCAGGTAACAGATAAACACTCCGCTTACTTGAAGGGATGCAGAAGAATAGAAAGATGCACGAGGCAGATAGAAATGAGAACCTCTGAAGCGGGGTCGCGTTCGCCCATACAGAGCGCCACGAACGACACTTTACGAGGGAACCTTTCACGTCACGGACGAGCAACCAGAGCCACGCTAGAGACCAAGGGAGAAGCCCAAGGAGAAGCATGCCGATGAGATAGAAGACGGTATGCTTGTGAGGCTCATCCTCCATAGTACTCGCGAACCGAGCAAAATTTTCGTACCACACCTTTTCAAGGAATACATCTCCGCGCTGAAGATAGCCCGCGACGTACCATCCGGAGACGAGTACGACGACCGGAATGGCGATGAGGATTGCGCGGAGCGCTATGCGCGTTATGGTAGAAGCGGTGATTCCACAAACCAGGAGCTCGTACAGAGAGTAAATACCGAGCGGCAATACGACCCCCACCGGCCCCTTCGTGAGAGCTGAAAACGCAATTAGTAGCGCGGCTAGCCAAGGAAACCCCTTCCTACCCCGTTCACTCCAGGAGAAGAGCGCAAGAAGGGCTCCGGAGAGGCTCACACTCAAAATAGTATCTACGCGACATGTAGATGCCGAGCGAAACCACTCTGAGGATGTAAAGAGTATGAGAGGTGCGAGCAGAGCGGCCTGCGCTGACAAGCGACGAGCCAGAAAGACGTACAGGGAAGCGCAGAAACCAACGAACGCGATGGCCGACGGAAGCCGCGAAGTTGCCTCATTCACATCACCTTGGGGAAGCGATACAAGCGAGATCAACCAGTGAGAAAATGGCGGCTTGGACGGTACCGCTCCATCGTAGGCGGGTGGAGAGATCCAATTTCCTGTGGACACCATCGCCTGGGCAACGAGAGCCTCTCTCGGCTCTCCTCGCGAATAGAAGGCCCTATCAACCCACGGCAGACTCAAAAGGAGCGCGAGAAGAATGACAACCAACAAGCCCTTCGTCGACGCGTTACGGTTCTCCACGACGCAATTAACCTCACAGATTCAGCTTTTGTTGCATCGATTACATGCAAACAAACATCCCGCGTACTTTCGCACGGATGGCTTCGAAAGCCCACCTCTCTGAATGCGAGAATGTTCAGTATATCTGGGATCCTATGGCTCCAAACACCATATATTTATCCGCGAGCTAAGTCAGTGAAGCCCATTTGAATGCGACCGCATCTATATGGGGGTAAACTCGGGCTGGTTTGACTAGGCGCTGGATCGAAGGTGGAACAAAGTTCCAGCAGCCACTCTCCAAAGACTCTCGATCTGTTGATTGGCATTACAGATCGATGTCGATGGTGGCACCTTCCGGGTACTTGGATTCTACGAAGGGCATAAACCCATGATGACAACTGGAAGAGAAACAACAACTGATCAAAAGACAACCATCGAGCGATTACTCGATGATGAGCAAGTGCTCGTGCACATTAACCCCTCTGCACCCGGCGTCTCTATTCCTTCACACCTCTGCGAAAACAGAACGGTTACGCTCAGACTGAGTCGCTTCTTCAAAGGCGATCTTACCATAGACGATACTAAGGTTACCGCCGAGCTTCTGTTTGGACCGGAGTACTTTACGTGCGTTCTCCCATGGGAGGCCATCTGGGGCGCTTCTTCGATTCGTGGCCAAGAGTTCATCTGGGCCGAGGCGGCGCCTGATGAGATCCTTCAGATGTTCCTTGCTCAAAGAGACGACCGTCAGGCAACCGCACAAAGAAGCTCGGAGCGATCCTCGCGGCCGTTACCGTCTTCTTCAGTAGCGGGGCGCTCTACGTCACACCTTCGGCGTGTGAAATAAGCGATACTCACTCATCAATCGGTTCTATCGTTTCAGGATCAGGTTTCGGAGCAGGTGTTTTTGTAGACTTAGAGTCAGCGTCTTTCTGCTTAGCCCCAATTGCGCTCGGGTCAAAAATTTTGATCTCTCTCTCTGGGGCAAGCTTCGAACAGCTCTCTATACGATTCACTGAGAGAACGGAGTGTCCGGATGTCGGCGGGGTAAACACAACTTCCCCTCTCCATCCCGGCATCACGCCATCGTGAGAACCGACACTTCCGAGGACACCCAACACCACCTTGTTAAGAGCGCCGTCGATCCCTCGTACCGTTTTATACACCGGGAGAGATGTCTCACTATCGATATAGATACTCTGTCGGGCATCAACGGAGAAAGGATCGCGAGTCTCAAGGTCGATTCGAAACACATTTCGCAAAACCATTCGAATCGTCGATGGCACCCACGCCGGCGCGTCCGAGTACCGTTTTGTCACAAGGTTCGTCTCTATCCCATCACCCTTCGCGTATTCTACAACGGAACAATCGCCCTGAACGCGCACCATTGCGGTACTCTCAACGATAGGTACTAACAGCTGCATGGAGGTCAACGCGGTTGGCTGAACTTTTTCTATTTTCCCGGACCAGACCCATAGGTCATCTGGGGAGAAAGCTCCTGAGAAGAACGAATCGGCTCGATTGCTACCGGTTAGCTGCCGCACCTTTCCAGTAATCGGGGATGCCGCCCAAAGGTAATCATTATCCCCTCCATGAAAACGGAGCGTGAGCCACGTGAGCCCCTTCAACACTGGGGGCTGGACCGCGGAGATCTTTTCTCTAAAGAGGGGCGTTAACGTTCCGGGTGAGATACCCAGCGCGCGTGGATATATTCGCTGCACGAGAAAGTCCATACGCTTGGCATCACCAGAAGACGTAGCGAAGGTGGTCAGTGAGGCGTTAATACTTAGAGACTTCAACCGCCACGTATGAATCGCGGCATTCCACAACAAGGCGTATGCCTGCTGAGTACGATCGACAACCTGCCCATCGTCAGAAACATCCGGCAATATCGGGCCCAGCACCACTTCGGGAGGAGGCTGCAAAGCACCAACTCGATCGATCGCCACCAGGCTCGCGCTCCCACCTTTAGCGGCCGCGAAGAGATCTTTTCGCCTTGGTTGAAGCGCGACTTCAACGACCAAGTCGCCGTTCTTGATAAGGTCCGCGACCTCGGGAACCAGGACCTTCCTGTAGAGATCGACGTGAGGCTTCGAAAGGAGGGCTCCGACCTTTGCCGCTCCTTGCAAATCAGGCAACGGGCCAACACCTGAAGGTTGAGCAAGCGGTTCCGAATATGCCGACGGCGAGGCAACAAGCGACGCGGCTACGGCCACCGAGAAACCAACCTGTCGTAAGCCGCGAGCCACATTGTTTACGCGCATGGAGTACCCGGAAATCGGTGGGTAAAAGCTTAGATAACGACCTTCTCTAAGTCCTGCATCTTCTTCATGTGCATGTCATACAGACGCTCAGGACCATAGTCCTCGAGTATACGAGAGCGCTGCATCAAGGTCTCCTTATCCTCGATAAACAATCGAGGGTCCGCAGGATACACTTCGGGATGAATACCAGTGTCCATCCGAATGGCATCAACTGGGCAAGCCTCGACACAGTACCCGCAGTAAATGCATAGGAGTGTGTCTATCTCGTAGCGCTTCGGAAACTTTTCCACGCTCGGATCTTCATGTTCACACGCTTCGATGTAGATACAACGAGCTGGACACGCGGTCGCGCAGAGGAAACAGGAAGTACACTTTACATCGCCGTTGTCGTAGAGGGTCAGACGGTGGCGGCCACGATATCGAGCCGGATAAGAGCGACGCGCGTTTGGATATTGAATCGCGACTCCAGGCGCCTGCGCCGTTTTAACGCCAAGCGTATTGAGGGTATGAAGCCACAAATTCTTAAGGAGCTTTCCATACGTGATGGTAAGACCTTTGAATATCTCGACTACGTATATACTCTCCAGGAAGGTCATCTCTTCTCGACGCTTCATAGTGATTATCCTTTCTAGCTATCTTGAATCCACGCTGACAATCGTTTGCACAAATCTAGGGCAAGGAGCGGAGAACCGCCACTCACTACATGAAATCCGCGAACATACGGCCTAACAGCCTCAGCTATCTCCATCGCCATATCAAGCGAAGCATCCGCGATCTTCTCTTCTGGGAGACCGCGCACACGTTCAACCACGTTCTCTGGAATACGAATACCGGGAACCTTTGAAATACCCTCAAAAGATTTTGATGATTTGTATGGAAGAAGCCCCACCATAAGGTCAATCCCCGATTCTGCCGCGGCCTGAAAGAATCCCCGGGCATGCTCAGGATCGAAAACCGGCTGACTCAACGCGTAGACGGCGCCCGCCTCTTTCTTGCGAATGAGCCGTTTAATCTCTGCCGACGCGTTTCGAGCGTTTGGATTAACAACCACCCCCGGTAGATACGACGTGCCACCCTTCAATTCGCCACCCGCGATATCTTTCCCCCCGTTCAGGGTGGCGATGATGTTCAGCAGTCCGACCGAGTTAACCTCGAACACCCCCTTTGCGTCAGGAAGATCCCCCACCGTGACGGCATCACCGGTAAGCGCGACGATTGATCGAACTCCAAGTGCCCACGCGCCAAGCAGATCGGACTGTAACGCAATAACATTACGATCCCGGCACGAGAGATTAACGAGCGGCTCAACTCCAAAGCGCTGCTTAAAGAGCGCGGCGAATGTAAGCCCCGAAAGCTTCATCTTCGCGAGAGCGCTATCAGTTATGTTTACAAAATCGATTCCGCTTATCGAGGCGTATCGTTGGAGAATAGGCTCGACCTCTGTTCCACGAGGCGGATTAATCTCCACGCACAATAGAGGCTTATCATTACGAGCCCCTGCAGGGAGAAGCCTTCCCAATCCTGAATGTTGAATACCAGTAGCCAAACAAACACCTTTACGTTCAACTCGCTTTCCGCGAGCACTATGTCTAGGGACCCAGACTCACGGGAAGGGCTCGTAAAAGTGAGCGCTTCACACTACGGCTAAGTCCGTGAAGAGATTAACTCTATCTCATACAAGTTCTTCTGGCTACCGTCCATGGAAGGCATTTATGATCGACCAAAAAGCGGGCAAAACTGAGAAGATATCCTTGCAAACCTGGGCGAATACGACTACCTTCTCAGACAGTTTCGATGGTCTACACCATTAGGGCAGCCAGCCGTGCCGATGCGCCTGAAAGGGGTGCGTCGCTGCTGACGCTCTTCCCTCTTAAGCTCAGACAACACAATCTGGTAGCGGGGTGTACCCCGTTCGAAATCTAGCGCACGCCGCTTACCGTAGCGTGCTGAACGTTGGACGTTTTTCTTAAGTATAAGTGAGCTTATGACGGTGAATGTTGAGGTCTTCTATTCTTTCCAGAGTCCCTACTCTTATCTCGCTATGGACCCGATCTATGACATCGCGGACAAGTACAACGTAGAGCTTTTGTGGCAACCTTTCTCAGCCAAGGCATCTGGGCAGCCAGTTCCTCAGACTGGAATACTTCCTGACAAGCTTTCCTACCTCTTTGAGGATACAAAGCGTCTCGCTGAAGAGCGCGGCCTTTCGCTCGTATTCCCAGAGGGATGGCCAGAAGTTGAGCACGATCCAGGACGTCTCACCCGCGGCGCGCTCATCGCTAACGACATGGGCGTCCTCCTTGAGTACAACATCAAGGTATTCAACAAGTGGTGGGGCCTCGGAGAGAATCCGAACGAAGATGCTTTCATGAACGAGCTCTGCGACGATCTCGACATCGATCTTGGCGACTTCCTCAGCAAGGTGTCCTCATCCGACACTCGTGAGCGCGTGAAGGGAATCTATAAGCGTGGACGCAAGCTCGCGGTATTTGATACTCCGACATTTGTGTTCGAGAGCGGCGAGCGAATCGTAGGGTATGACAAGATCCCATACCTCGCTCAACGCCTTGAGAAGATGGGCCTTCGAAAGAAGTAGTATCTTTTCTATGGAGCCTCGCGAGCGAAAAGGACCTCGACTCTTCGTCGACACTTCAAGCTCGCGAGGCGATTTTTCTTCCGATTCCCTCCTCCCCCTCTCCCCTTCAGACAGCCATTACATCAGAGACGTGCTGCGACTCCGCGTCGGCGATCCGATTGAGATCGGCGACCGGGACAGCACAACCGTCTATCAAGGCACAATCGACTCGATAGGCACCTCCGTTTCAATAAAGATCACTGCGGCTCTCAAGGAGACCTCTCATGAGATCGACATCACACTCATCTGCGCTCTCTGCAAAGGGCAGAAAAACGACCACATAACCGATTGGGCTACCGAGCTTGGGTGCTCTCACATCGTTTTCTTTCAATCAGATCGGAGCATCGTACGACTTCGAAACTCAGATGAATGCGCTCACAAAGAGACCCGAATATCAAAGATCGCGACAGCCGCCGCGCAACAGAGTCGACAAGTACTTCCTCCCCAGGTAAAGATCACACTCTCCCTTGATGAGGCGCTCAAGCACCTCTCATTAACTCCATTTTCGCTCAAAGCTATCTGCTCTCTCTCGCCAGACGCTCAACTGCTTTCGGACGCGGCCAAGATCCTAAAAGCGGGCAGCCACGCGTGCGTCATCGTAGGACCCGAAGGAGACTTCTCCCCGGAGGAGCATGAGAAGCTGCTACAGAACGGGTTCATTCCCACATCCCTTGGGCCTAAGGTGCTACGATCAGAGCTCGCCGTGGTAACGGCGCTCGTGACGATCCAAAACAAATAGCATCAGCAGATACGGGAGCCGCCCCCATCCTTCAATAGAACTGAATGAGGAGCATATCAAAATCTCGCGAGCTCTGATCCAGTATGTGCGCCCCTTTTACCTTGACAGGCCCAGGCCTCAGAACGATCCTTCCTCAATGAATCAAATCCCCCGCAACTCCAAAATCGGAGCCCTTCATCACCTTCGCCACCTCGGATTCCTTCCAGCGACAGTCATCGACGTCGGCGTTCAAAAAGGCACCCCTGAATTGTATCACGCGTTCCCAGATAGCCTTCACGTACTGATAGAACCCGTAGTGGAACAAGAAGCAACCATGAAGGAGATCTGCGCCTCTCTCACAAACGCGGTGTATATACTTGCGGCTGCCGCGGCAAAAACAGGGCGAACAAAACTTCGAGTTAGCCACAATGCCATGTACTCAAACATGACGACCTCCGAAGATGCCGGAGACCCCGATGTACAGCTACGAGAAGTCCCGACGATCTCCCTTGACGACCTAACATCGGCGCGAAAATTTCCCGGTCCCATGCTCCTCAAAATCGACGTAGATGGACAAGAGGTGGACGTCCTGAAAGGCGCAACTAAAATTCTGCGAGAGTATGTCGAGTACGTTGTTGTGGAATCAACTATGTTCGGCCAGATAAATCAGGTGATTGAATTCATGCAACAGCAAAACTTCGCCATCTATGACGTCCTTGAGCCCTTATACCGCCCCCTGGACCTTGCACTGTGGCAGGTAGACCTCGCGTTCGTTCGTAAAGACGGACCTTTCCGAATCCACACAGGGTACAACACCCCAGAGGCGATGCGCGAGATGAAGGCCTCAAACGCCTAGCCGCGTAGTGAAACCAATGCCGGGTGAGCCCCCCCTCATTAGTCCAGTAGCCACAAACCTGCATTAGCGAGTACTCTTCTCGTATTCCTTCCGCAAAAAATCATGAGCAAAATAACCTTCGATCAT
>CAIXKI010000095.1 GCA_903920005.1 uncultured delta proteobacterium | reverse complement strand
GACGAAACGAGGCGGAGATTGCGAAAAAACCGGAGGCGTATCCTCTGAGATACGCTGAGGATTTTTTCGTGGGCTCCAACGAAGTTGCAGTCCAACGAGCGAAATGCGCAACAGGAAATCATTTTTCACCACCCTGCTAGCCCACACCGCGAGCACTTCGAAACCAAGCCCTGCCCTAGGCAGCCCGAAGAGGGCCGATCGCAAGATGAGCGCCCGAAACAACGCCTCCTGGAGCTATAGAGATGGCAGCAGCCTCAATATCAGCAAGAATCGCGCCGCCCGACTTCACCTCTACAGTGTCTCTGGCACGCACCCGCTGCTCTACCGCACCCTCAACCGTTAGGGAGTTGGTCTCAACGGGAATATTCAACCGACCATTCGGACCAACAGAGACAGATGGGGACGTGAGGGATTCTCCGACGAGCTCGCCAAGAACTACCACTGGGCGAGCTGTAATAACTGAGGCAGTTACGCGATAACCCTTCGCAATGACGAAAGCCCCCGATGGGCGCTTAACCGAAACATCGAGATTCTGTGGAGTTACCTCGAACTGGGACACCCGCTCTTCAGCCGGCCTGGACGGCACGTCCGGGGTCGATGTCGTGTGACTAGGAGGGGTCTGAGACGACGATTTTTTTGTTTTCCACAACATAGGACTCTCAATACTTCACTCTAGGAGCAACAACAAGCAACCTGGATGAGATTCCTACCAGAAGCGACGGGCAAAAAGAATGACGAAGTTGACCACGGAGCCAAAAACTTAGCCTCTGAAGCTTAATCAATCCCACGAGGATTTCGACCACCATAAAGTTGCGAAGAAAGGCTGCTGTAGGGTGTTTAGGGATTGTTGAAACACGCGATTTCAGTCAGCATTAAAACTTATCGTTTCCTCATGTTCAGAATCCTCCTCTCGGCTCGTAAAAGCGTCGAGAAGACGGGCAAGGGCTCGGCGCTCTGGCGCAAACTTTTGCTCCTCTTGGCATCTTATCTCTACCACCTACCGCGGTATAGAAAGAGGGGCCTGTTGTTCTGGCCCAACGAGACGGTAGAGAATCTTTTCTCGGAGGTCTACAACACATGCAGGTGTTTCGCGAGCAAGCAACAAACAAGGAAGCTTCCCCATCCCCGCTCGCTAAGCTTGCAATGACCCCGTACCGAAAAGCTCTTAACGCGATAGCTCTGGCCATCGTAGCCGCGGCCTCTAGTTCTCCGGCGATAGCTGCCGACAGCAGCATCCAAGATCAAGCTCAACTTTTGTCGAACGATCCGGTCGTCCAAGCTCAAATCGAACGCACTCTTAACCGAGCACCCGTTGAGCGCCTTGCGATGAACGAAGACTCTCGCACTGTCGGCCGCGCGTACCCCCTTCCCGAAACACGTCGCGTCAACGTTCGCACCACCGCCAACGGTGACATCACTCTCAGCGATCGTCCGAAGTTTGACGCGCGTATCGGAGATCGCTTTGCTCACGCAACCTCAAACAACAACTTCGTGTTCTACACACTCGACGCGGACCTTCAAGAGTACGTAAAAAGCGTCGTGAATCGCGCGCAAGCTAATCACGTGGCCGTCGTCGCCATGGCGCCTTCGACAGGGGCAATCTTAGCAATCGCGGGCAAATCAATCTCAATCCAAGACATCGAATACCACGCGGGGTTTCCGGCTGCCTCTCTCTTCAAAGTAGTCACTGCCGCGGCAGCGGTCGAACACGCAGGCATCGCTACTCACTCGCTCATTCCATTTCGTGGCGGAACGTACACCCTGAATCAAGCCAACTATTATCCCGATCCGAGCAAAGATCGTCGGGTTATGAGCGTTGGAGAGGCTCTCGGGCGCTCCTGCAATCCAGTGTTCGGGCACCTTGGGATTAAGTACCTAAACGGCGACATCCTTGCCAAATATGCCCGCCTCTTCGGATTTAACCGAGGCCTCTCCTTAGAAGCCCCTCTGCCTGAGAGTTCGGCGTGGATCCCACAAGACAACCAGTACGAATTAAGCAGAACATCGGCGGGATTCGGAGAGGTGCGCCTAAGCGCGATTCACGCGGCTGCGATTATGTCGGGAGTCGCCAATGGAGGTCTCCTACCTCGTCCGCAACTTATCGACACGATCGTCAATCAGGACGGAGTAGTACTCCATAAGCAGAAGCCCGAGACCCTTCAACGGATCGTCCAACCATCAACATCAGAATCCTTGATGGAAATGATGCGTTACACCACAACGGTTGGGACCTCTCGCCGAGAGTTCATGAGAGGCTCATCACCTACCCTCGGCGCCATCGACGTGGCCGGAAAAACAGGAACTCTTACCGGAGATAATCCTGTTGGACTTAACAACTGGTTCATCGGCGCCGCGCCCATTCAAAATCCTAAAATCGCGGTAGCTGTGATCACGGTAGACCCTCGTAGCTCTTCAAAAGCATCACATCTAGGAAGACTCGTCCTTCAAAAATACTTCGGCATAACACCCGCCGAACCGGTAGCTCCAGTTCGTCGCACCTCAGTCAAAAAGAGTCGCGGCAGCAAGAGCTCATACAGCTCCTTCGTGAAGAAAAGCTCAAAGCAAGCATCCTCGAATGTAAAGAGAACTCAAAAGAAGCGATAGGAAGGCGGCCAATAAGCCCTGGTACTCGAAACCGTGCATCGCGACCACGCCCAATTGGTCTGTTATGGAACCTTCGGGCGGTGGCAGAGATTTGCGGGCTAGCAGAGCGTCATCCGTGCGCGATCACTCCTTTTCCGCACCCCTTCTCGGCTGCCAGGACATCACCGGGCCGTAGGGAAATAGAGAGAGATGTTGGTTCCGACTCGCGGCTGAGAGGCGAGAGTAATCGTACCACCATGCTTCTTCATGACAGCCTTCGCCATTGAGAGGCTAATACCGATTCCACCTCCGGAATCCTGATCCTTCTTTGACGAAAAGGGTTGAAATACGACCTCTCGCTGATCCGGCTCGATACCCTCACCATGATCCACGAGGCTTACCTTCGCATAGGTACCAGCCTCAAGTTCAAGCGCGCTCGCCTGCTCTCGAACATCAACAACTCCAACGTGGAACATTATGAATCGCTCAGGAAGCGCCGCCATCGCCTCGAGGGAGTTCTCACAGAGCTCTAAAAGCATCTGCACGATCGTGAAATCCGCCATCTCGACCTCCACATCGTGAGGACAAACGATCTCTATCTGACACTCTCCGTTATGAGAGCTGGAAAGAAGTTCGACGACAGACTGAATACACGCGCGCAGCGAGCGACAACCTCGGGCGGAGCCACTCGCCGAAAAGAGATTGTTCATCTTTTTTGAGATAGCCAAGCCTCGAACAGCGGCTTTTTTTAGTATCGTCAACGCATCATCGACACCCGACAACCCCTTATCCACCCCCACTCGTTGAGCGATTAACGCCGCACATCCAAGGATCGAGCCGAAAATATTATCGAAATCTCCTCCAAGTGAGGAGGAGAGGCTGGTAGACAACGACTCTGCCCTAAGGTCCTTCGCTGAAGACGCTCTCTCAGGCACCACTCGACCTTGACTCTCAAGAAAATCGGCGGCCGCGGAAAGGTCGGCGACGGTGACATCCGGGGAAGCAGGGAACATTCCATCGTCCCCTCCTCGTCCTGTCTTTACGAGAATACTTCCACAGGCGGCGTTCTTCGCGAGCTGAATATCGGACGACATATCTCCAATAACGAAGCTCTTCGCGACATCTACGTTTAGCTCTTTTTCAGCTCGGTGAATAAAGAATGGCTCCGGCTTTCGGCATACGCACTTCTCCGCTTTTGAGTGCGAACAGAAGTAAATCTTGTCGATTGAACAACCAGCGGCGGAGAAATGCTTCATCATTTCTCGATTCACCGCGAAGAATTCTTCTTTCGAAAAATATCCGAGGCCGATACCGGGCTGATTGGTAACAACCACTATTCGGTACCCAAGGTCCTGAATCCGCTTGAGCGCTTTGAAGCTATTCGGGATCTCCACAAACTTTTTTGGATCGCTCAGATACTCCACATGTTCATTGATCGTTCCGTCTCGATCCACGAACACAGCCGGCACCCTCTCATGAGAAACGTCCGGCCCCTCTACTGTCGTATGAGATTCAGCTATTTTTCTTATAATCGAGGTCGATGAAAGGCCCGCTCTGAAGGCAACGAGCTCTACCCGCCCACCGTATGATTCCACCAACTGCTTCGACGACAACTGGTCGACGGAATAGTCACCAGCCTTAAGATATACATCCGGCTTGAGGAGCGTCACATTTTCGTTATTATTCAGCTCACTAAACACAAAAACGTGATCAACCGCCTTGAGCGCCCCAATGACCTCGGCGCGTTGTTCTTGCCCGACGATCGGACGAGATTCGCCCTTATTGGATTTAACCGATGAATCCGCGTTTATACCCACTATAAGGATATCAACCCGCCGCTTAGCCTCTTCCAGATACTCAACGTGCCCAGCATGAACGATATCAAACACGCCTGAAGTAAAGCCGACGGTTTTGCCCGTATTTCGATAACCTTCTCGAAGCCTTACCGCTTCATCTCGGCTGATGACTATATTCTGCATGCTTGGCCTTGCTCGCCCCATATCCTGTTCCTCCTACTAGACCAACTTCCACGTTCCTTGACAACAATCTGATAGGTCCCGTACCGTAGGGACCCAGCAAAAAAACCGAGGAGCTTCTATGTTAACAATTGGCGATACATTCCCTTCATTCTCCCTTAAAGCATGCGTCTCTCTTGATGAGGGCAAAGAGTTCCAAACCATCACCGAATCTGCCTATCAGGGACAGTGGAAGGTAGTCTTCTTCTGGCCACTCGACTTCACCTTTGTATGCCCGACTGAGATTGCTGAGTTCGGCTACAAGAACGCCGACTTCACAAAGCTTAATTGTCAGGTGCTCGGCTGCAGCACGGATTCTGAGTACTGCCACCTTGCTTGGCGTAAAGATCATCGTGACCTGAAGGGGCTCCCCTTCCCAATGCTTGCCGACCTCAAGCGTGAACTTTCAAGCACACTCGGCATCCTTCACAAAGACGCCGGGATCTGCCTCCGAGCGACATACATCGTTGACCCCTCAGGCACGATTCGTTGGGTATCTGTGAACGACCTCAGCGTGGGCCGCAACGTTGACGAGGTTCTTCGCGTGGTCGAGGCTCTCCAAACCGAGAAACTCACCCCATGTGGATGGACCCCTGGCCAGAAGACGTTGAACTAAGACGTTCAAACCGCGGGACCGACGGCACTCCGTAGGTGGTGTAGAACCACCACAAGTGCCGCCGGCCCCGTTTTTTTCACCCATAACTCCCTCGTATCAGCCAGTTGTACCGATCGGCAGTCTCTCTATCTCGACGCCCCCGTGGCCAGGGGCATCCCCTCCTTGCATCTCGCCCCCAAAACTAAAGGAACTCCGTATACCCTCCGATAACCGAGGGGGATGACGGAATGCGTGATCCACTAGAAATTGGGGATTGGGGATGCCAAAGAAATTACAAATCAAGCTGCTGTCACAGTCAGGAGAGCTCCTCAATATGACAAATTGCGCGGCAGGACAGATCTCTGTTCTTCGCGCCGAATCTCCGAGCGAACTTAAGCCGTATCAACGAGCTCTCTCTGGTTTTCAGGGCAAAGAACGCTTCGTGATCGTTTTAGACAACACAGAGTATCGCCACGAACAACATCATCTGATCGGGTTCGGAGAGATTCCTCCCCATTCGGGCCAAACCGTAGCCCAATACCTCATTGGTGAGGGGCTCACAGAGGGTTCGGTCGATAGCCTTCTCATGGCATTCGGTCTCGAGAACTGCGCAGAGCGTCAGTGTTCGTCACTCTCACTCGATGAGGAGCGACGGGTTCGAATCCTTGGGACAACTATCTCTGCCGAGAAAGCGCTCATACTCAATGAACCGTTTGAGCCGATCTCAAGTCAGTGGCGAGAGCGATTCGCGGAATATCTCTCCGAGTATGCTCGCACGAAGAACGGCCTCGTTATTGTGGCGAGCCTCTCATATCGCCCCGACAACTGGATCGACAACGCGACGATCTCGCGCCAACAGGTGGGGCAAGCGCTCCGCAAAACTATCGGCTTCGGATCACACGATTCCGAGACGACTCAACTTATGAATCAGTTACGAGACCAGCTTCGACAGGAGCAGTCTGACGATAGCTCTCGTCCACTAGCGGCGGCCGCGTCGTTTGGAGCTATCGCGACCGCGACTGGCTCAGCAGACGAACAAGAAGCTAACTATGTCCCACACGAGATACATGCCCCGTGGTGGCAACAACCTTTCACTCTCGTAGCGCTCAAAGGAGCCTCGGCATTAGGCGCGGGAAGTATCGGTATCTGGGCCGCATTAACTTTTACCGGAGTGCTCGACGCCAAAGACCAGGGCGCGCCGGCGCGTAGCGCTAAGACGGCGATGGCAACCACTTCGGACCAAACACTAAAGAAGATCGCCGAGAGTAAAGGAGATACCACCGCCCAACACGCCGCGGCCTCGCTCAATGGCGGAAGTGGAGAGAAGATAAAGACCGCTCTCCTCCTGGATAAATACCCAGAGGTCATCAAAGCCGCCCTACTCGATACGAGCCGAGGAGTCATGGGAGAGGTCGCTGTTTCTGAAGAACCAATACAAGCTCAACCAGCTCAACAAAAAAGCGGCTCTCTCTACTCACTCCTTGAGAGCGCAAGCTCCGATAAGCCCGAACCGGGAGGAGATTCGGGTGGGGTTGAATCTTCATACGAGGAGCCTCAATCTTCGGGAGGCTGGTCTGAGCCAGAACAATCAGAACCAGTTGACGCCTCTGAGGAGGAGTCTCGACGAGAAGCGATTAGACAGAAGTTCTTAGAGGCTATCCGCGCCGCCGCCGAGCGACGACAACAAGAGGGCGAGGAATAACCTCATCTCCTTTACGCTTGCTTACGTCGGCTCTTCAACGATCTTGGAAGTACGGGAGCGGAACTCCTGGTGGTGTTGAGAGATAATCTCGAACGCCTCTGCAGGCGTATCGACGATATGGATCACTGAGAAATCTTTTTCTCCCATGAGCCCTCGCCCAAGCGGTTCCTTCTTCATCCACTCAAAGAAACTCTCCCAAAATGCGCGCTCAAGGAGAACGATCGGTCGGGGGGTGGCGTGCTTTACCTGAATCAGCTGCCAGACGAAGAAAAACTCCAGGATTGTGCCGATTCCTCCAGGAGTACAAACCACTGAGTTCGAAAGACGGATAAAATCATCCAGACGGGACGAGAACTTGTGGTGATGTCGCTTGATATCGAGATGCTTGTTCGGCTCCGGCTCAAAATCAAGCTGAATTGAGAGACCGTAGGAGAGGCTCTTCGTCTTCTTCTCTTCACTACCGAGGCGGGCACCCATATTGGCGGCTTCCATGAGGCCTGGACCTCCCCCCGTAAGAACATCGATCCCCTCCCATGAAAGATATCGGGCAAGCTCAAACACGTCAGTATACGGCTTTGTCTCCGGCTTAATACGAGCACTACCGAAGATACAAACACGATAGAAACGATCTTCATCTAATCGACGAAGCTCATCCTCAATCACCATCGTGCGCTGATAGAGCAGCCGGAGACGCTCGTCGAGGTGTTTTCGTCGCTCGCTGCGACTACCACGCCGACTCTCTAGCTCTCCTGGAACTCGAGGGGTGTCAGTTACCTTCTTAGATTTTAAAGTTTTCCCCTTCGTGTTTCGTGGGGCCTTATTTCTCTTACTACCGGACATACTTCCTCTTCGTTCTCTGGCTTTATTTAGTACTGATGCCTGTCTGTACGCTTTTGGTCCACGCCTGCCAGCCAGAACTGGAGGAGCGCTCGGACGCTAACCTTTGTAGTTCATCCCCGGAATCGCCCGGATGCACTTCACAGAGGGTTTGAAGGGACTCTTCAATAAATCTCTCCGCTTTAATGATATCGGTGAAATGCTCAGAAAGTATCGGCGGGATAGCCTGCCGCGAGGTTCTTTGTTGCGCCCGCTCAAGCGCCTTTCTGAGCTCAACAGCCGCTTGTAAGAGCTCACTCAGTTCAGTGTACCGCAAAGCGGTATTCACCAACCGAGGATTGTGATGAGGATGAAAGAACCGATAAATATCCATACGCTTAAAGGCCAGGAATCTGATTCAACATCTCGATGCGACTACCTTTTTACCCTATCCCTTACCCGATAACGACGCAATAACACTTTCGTAGGTCTGAAACCTCTGCAGGGGCTGGGAGTTACGAGTTATCAGTAGGCGGAGCCTAGAATCCTCATGAATTCTTATGAGTGGCCCTGTCCTAAAACTACTAGTTTCGGATAGAGCACCCTCGACAACTCGTGTATATCTCAGTCCATTATAGTGAAGGGATGACCAAGCCCTTCTCACTCACCCAGGGAGCACTGATGTTAATTTGCGGCGTTGATGAGGCAGGAAGAGGGCCACTTGCTGGACCGGTAGTGGCGGCGGCCGCCGTCTTTCCTGAAGGGTACGAGAACCATCTTATTCAAGATTCTAAGGCCCTCACCGCGAAACAAAGGAACGCTCTTTTCGAACAGATACAACAAACCGCGACGAGCTGGGCGATTATAGCAGTGGGTCCACGTCGAATCGAGGCTATCAACATACTCCAAGCGACGAAGCTTGCCATGCGTCTCGCTGTTGAGCGCATTCAGGCTGACCTCGTGCTGATAGATGGCAATCAACCGATCGTGTGCTCACTCCCTCAGAGGACGGTAGTAGGGGGAGATCGATTGCACGTGCAGATCTCTGCCGCGTCGATCCTTGCTAAGGTGTACCGAGACCGGTTGATGGAAACCCTTGGGGCCAAATATCCCGGATATGGGCTTGAAAAGCACTCAGGCTATCCGACACCCGCTCACAAGCGCGCTATTCTGGAGCTTGGTCCGTGTCGAGTGCACCGAAGAACATTTGCTGGAGTCGTTCCTGCGCGCGTTTCATCGAACGGACTCGAGCTTTCTTCGCTGGCCTAAAGACCGAGATCCGACTCCACCGATCGATCGGGCGATGGGGAGAGCGCGTTGCTCGATACCACCTTAAAAAAAACGGTCTCCTTGTCGTTACAACGAATTGGCGAGCGTCACGTCTAGAAGCAGATATCATCCTCATTGACCGCCGAACCGTTGCTGTTGTCGAAGTGAAGACACGCCACTCGCGACTGATGCATACCTATCCTGGCATCGCCGCCGTGACACCGGAAAAATATCAGCACCTCTCCTCGCTCCTTAAGAGATTCATGCGCAACCATGGCCCCCTCTGTCGGAGGTTCTCTCTCCGCAACCACAGAATCGATATCATCGAGGTGTATTATACGCGGGGAAGGTTTGGTCAACGAAAGGTCACCGCTTTGAAATGGCACGTAGGAGTGAGGGGATCGGCTCTCTTGTAATCCCTCATTCAAGAAGCGACTATTCTCCGTCAATTCTACACTATTCGAACCTGGGAGGCCGCGGTCTCGCCGGAGGCTAGCCGAGGCGGAGCCTCAGGGACTTGTCGCGACCCGCGGCATCAACCACGTCGAAACGTTTGCACCTGAGGCCGGCGAGGCCGCCGGCCCTCCAATTATTCCCGCTTTAATTATATGATTCGCACGACCCGCGACATTTGCACCTGCGGCCTAATTGCCTTCTTTCAATCGACGAAGGATCTTTCGGTCGTGAGAATTAGGACGCTCGGAGGGAGCGGTCATCTTTGCCAATCGATGCATCTCCGATACCTGTTCACGTTGTTGCTTGCTTTCGTCGGTCTCTCGATAAAGCGTAGACGCTACCGTCGCCGATCCACGCGCCGCGGATAACTTTTCAACTACAACCGTGAAACGACCACGATCGGTCGTTATCAGAATCTCTTGTCCAACCTCGACAGAGCGACTTGGTTTAGCACGGAATCCACCGACAAATACTTTACCACCATTTATCGCGTCATGAGCCATAGAGCGAGTTTTAAAGAATCGTGCTGCCCAGAGCCATTTGTCTAGTCGTACGTCGTTATCGGTATCTTCGTCTTGTTTTCTGGCCATTGCGGTGACTCCTGTATGCAACGCTAGTGCGGCTTTCACAAAGTTCCTTCCCCTAGTAGCCGCCCATGACCCGTGAGGGAGCTGTTCGCTTTCGCTGTCATTCACCGCGAAAACACTCGAGATAGTACTAGTACCTCGTTCGACCAAACGCCGCCGATAGGTAGCAAGACTTACTCAAACAGGCCCCAGTCTACGAAAGCTCCAGCATCTTTCGCAATCGCCTGGCAGATACCCTGCTCCTAAGAACCAAATTCTCGAGTTTTTCTTAAGCTTTTCACAACCCGACGGTTGATTAGACAAAGAAACTCCTCTACGTTTTTGCTGGGTTTCACGAGTTTCAAGGTTCTTACCAGAAAGAGAGGTTTTTTATGGCTGACCACGAAGAGGGATATGTGGTGCCAGATGCCCAACAACTTCTTGGAGACTTCATTCAATCCATGGACTACATGGATAGAGAGATCTCGAAGCTATGGTTTGGTATTGGAGATAGCTACGTACTTCCGCTTGCCGCTATCGCCAAGATCTTTAAAATCTCGGAGAGCGCTTGCCGAGACCGAATCTCTCTCATCGAGGATCGTTTAGAACAAGTAGAGCTCCTCTGGATTGCTCGCAAGGAAGTAAAGAATAGGTAAAAACTCGTGCCGACAAAGAGCCCCCCTCTTTGTCGGTACCCACCCTTAATGGCTGGAGCTCTTCAGCTTATTGGCGAAACTTGATTCCCCTTTTCGCATCTCATCGAACGTACCGACCTGATGCTTAATAGAGCCATCGACACCTCGAGAAAGCATCAGGACCTGATCCGCGAACTTGCCCCGCCGATAGTCGTGGGTGCTGTAAATAATCGTTGGAGAGTATCCCATCGTCTCCTTGGCGTTTTTAAGAAATTCGTATATGCGATCGGCATCGTCAGGATCGAGGGCCGACGTAAACTCATCGAGCACGATCACCGCGGGGCGTCGCAACAGCGCGCGCGCGACCGCGAATTTTTGTTTGCCTCCCCCTGAGAGATCAACACCATCCTTGAAGGTTGCGCCAAACGTTGAGTCGATCCCCTTCGGAAAGCGAGGCCGCGTCGTTTCGCCCTCGCGAATCTGCTCATCAAGAATTTTCCGTACTCCCGTCTCCTTCAGCACATGGTTAAAGTACTCCTCAGAGACCGGTGGAGCCCCGATCGTCAATATCTCTCGGAAGGTCAGGGAACCAAACAGGTAGAAATCCTGAAAGCATATACCAAGCATCTTCGCCCACTCTCCCTTCTGAGCAGGATCCGGGAGCTGATCATTAATGAGCAACGCTCCCTCCGTCGGCGCACGCAATCCAACGAGACATTCGAAGAGGGTCGACTTTCCTACCCCATTTTCGCCACAGATCATCACCATGCTTCCGGCGGGGAGGACGATGTTAACGTTTTTGAAGACGGGGGCAGCACCCTCTCTACTTCCCGATGAGTCTGGATAGGAGTAGGCAGCATGCACAAACTCAAGTGATTTTGGCGGCGGTATCCGATCAACCACCTGCGTAACCTTGTTCGGCTGGACGTCGAGCTGCCGGGATATCATGCCCGGTTCCAGTGTCGCGATCGTCTGGTAGTGCTTAATGTGTGGCCCGTGTTCTAAGAGCCTTCCGAGTGTCGTACTCAGCTGACCCAACGTCTGCACAAAAGAGGGATACGCCGCGAGCGCGATGAAAGAGGCTGTTCCGAGGTCCAGGGAGCCTCCCTCTACTGCCATTCCGAGCATATAGATCGACCCCGCCATCGCCAATGCCGACACCGGGTTGTCGGCGAGGTTATAGAGGAACTCGACGTGCGATCGTTTAAACCCCGGGTCGCACGCGACAACGCGAGATGCCTGCCGTTTACGCTCCAGTTCTGGCGCGATCCCAAGCATCCGCACCTCTTTTGTCGAAGCCGGATCCACAGTCATCCAACCCAGCCACCACGTTCGTCTGCGTGGATCCGCTATCTTTGGTTCGTCCTCCGCGGCTTTGCGGGCGAGGTGAACGTTTTTTACGATGGAGATCGCCGCCGCGCTTAACGCGCAACAGATCACGGGAATCGGAGCCTTACAGATGGCATAGCCTGCGATTCCAAGCGCAACGGTCTGAGAAACCGCTTCGGTCGTCGCGACCATGAAGAGCGGAAATCGCCATAAATTTTCATTTGCCTGCGACACCGCGTTGGAGATATTCGCGACTCTCATGGATTCGTAATCTTTGGTCAGAAGCGCGTTACGCATCACCCGGTATCCCAAGTCGCCCACCTCAACTGCCGCTCGTGATTGTCGCTTCTGATCGAGCGCTTCAAAGGACCCAACTATAAACTTTACGGCGGCAAAGCCGCCCGCAAACGCGGCGAATGTTGCGGAGTCTGACCGCCCCTCTCGAAGACAATTCACGAGCCCAGCACCCAGAAATCCGTAAATGAGATTCTGAGATCCTTTAGCCGCCGAGGTCATCAAACTAACCGCCCTTCCCCACGCGCCGAGCGTTTCACCAAGAAGGAGATATCCGGTGCGAAAGGTAAGCGTGGCTCCTTCTACCGAATGAGCCACGAGTTCGAGCAAACGAGGACTCGCCGAGAGCACCGAACTCTTTGGATTCTGAAGCTCCGCGCTCCACTCAGTGCTAGCATCGATCTTCGCGGACGGAGCTGTGAGTGGGGGCTCGGGGGCACCCTGTGGGGATGCCGACTGCTGCCTTTGCGGATCCTCGCTTCGACCTTTCTGCTCTCTCATTCGTATGTACTCTAGGCTCTGGGGATGGGCTGCCCCCTTCCCTTTTCGTTCCCAGGGTACGGAAACCACCGAAACCAATCAATCATTTGGGGACCTTCTCTGAATGCCTCAACATAGCGAGAGGGGAGCATAACAGGCGCATGCTTCAAGAGACGACCAAAACCGACAGACATTTCGATAAAGAAGCTCCTCTTCGGCTACCTAGACGCGGCCTCACCGTGGCGACTATGGAGATATCAGATACTCATGCCACGGCGACCTTCCGCACCCACTCGTTCTCAACACCTCTCACCTCTCCCCATGGAACCCTTATTACAGCCTTCTCTCACAAAGGAAGCGATTACGTCGCACGTTTTGCTCACCACGGTCGCGAGATATCAATCCTTCCGGCGGGAAATGAGGTTGTTGGACTATCACTGCAACATCGCCTATTCGTTTCTACCGTACCAACTGACCTGGGTCACTTTCTGCTCACTCCATTTCGTGGCACTGGCCTACCCCGATTACTCTCAAAGATTGCGGTCGACCATGCGCTGGCGTCAACCGGTCAAGCATCAGGCACCGTCCGATTCGCGCATATCAGGGACCTACTCCTTCAATCGGGACTCACGGTGAAGCACGAACAGCCTATCTCATTGGAGGAGCGTCTAAGCTCCCAGGCCACCGAGCGACAACGTCGTGCGATGGGCATGGGTTTCGACTATGATGAGGCGAAATTTCTGGACAACAAGCTCTTCATGTCTCGACAGGCCGACGCCCAAATACGGGAGACGCTGAGTCACTGCAACCTCTATACCTCTGTGCGTATCTTCGACTTCAAGGATGGCGCGTTTCGAGACACAAGCCGTCCCCGTTAACCACGCTAGCCCCCTTCAGAATCTCCCGCATAGTCGCCATTACCAAAACCTCGAGCGTGTCGATTACGTACGGTTTAAGGCTGGAAGAAAGCAAGAGCTGCAGATCTGTGCATGCAAGAATGACAGCGCCTGCGCCCCGGTCCAACATTCCCATAACCATCCGTTCGAAGGCGTCTCTGTCCTTCTCCGTCGCGGCTTGTAACACAAGGCGATGAATAATCGCCGCCAATTCAACGGACTCGTCTGTCCCGGGAAGGTGTGCCTCTATCCCCCTCTTGTTAAGGTCCCGCTGATATAACTGCTTGCCCAGCGTTATTGGCGAGCCAAGAAGCCCCACCTGCTTGTGACCCTCCGCGGAGACAACGGAAGCGGTCTCCTCGACAATATTCAAGAAAGGAACTCTCGCACGCCGTTGCAACTCTTCATGAAAGATATGCAACGAATTACAGGGCATCGCTATAAAATCGGCTCCTCCATCTTCGAGACGCCGCACACTATCGAACAACATAGGCAGAAGCCGCTCCTCTCCCTGTCCATTCTGAATGGCATCCTGCTCGTATGAATATTTAATTGGAACGCTTACCATAAGCATCCCCGCACGGTGATCGGCTCCACTTTGATCAGAAAGCTTTGCTAGTGCGTTATAAAAAACCGCTGTTGTCTGTGGCCCCAAGCCCCCCAATATTCCAGGCACTCTCATAGCGCCTCCTTTTGGAAGCTCTCTCTAAAGCTGCTGGGCAGCACCGAGGTCCGCAAAGCTCCTGTTAGTGACCTTTCACCCCGCAGCGTATCGTGCAGGGGGTCCAAAACATTCATGACGAAGAGCTCCGGCACGATCCGTCGTAACCGCTCTAAGGAGAGTTCGAGCTCGTTTTCCGGCGGTGATTCTACAACGCCAAAGACACCTCCCAGCTACCTGCGACATCTTGAGAAGGTATTTTAGGGTACTTTCCGAGCTAAGAGCGATCCTTCGCAGCGCCTCCTCTCTAGATACGTGACACATCAACCTGGTTCCATTCTCTCGATGGCCTGCCACGTAATGCACTACGGGACGAGGCTCGCCCTTCGTTTCGAGGGGAAGCGCGTCCGTTACATAGGCGAAGGAAAGGCGCGCGCCATATTTTGCCAGAACCGAATCATAAGGAACTTCCGAGCGCGGACCGATCTTGACCTCAAGCCCCAACTCCGCTCGTACGAAATCGCACATTGCAAGCTGATGAAGGGGATACAGCAGTGCTTTTGGATTGCCGCGATGTCGCTCCGGAACAAGCTCCAGACACATCTCGCGCAACCCCTGCCCCGTCAACCCGTCGTCAAATCGGCGCAGCGACTCCTGATATCGATCCGACGCGTATATTTCAGAGGTTTTTATGATCGTAACATTCATCTGAAATGCTCTCGCTATGGCAAGCACAGTGGCCTCGAACTCTGCGGTGTTGTTTCGCACCTCGTTCGCCTGAATCCCATTCATACTTTGAAAGACGTCGGTACAAAGAACGGTCGTTTCTTTTGCTGGCCGGGATGCAAGGAGAAGCGCCACGATGTCGATAGGAACTCCCTTAGCGCCACTGCTCATTCCGATAAAGCTACGCCTCCCCTCAAGCAATGCTGGATTCGAGATAAGCAGCGGATTCTCCGAGCTGTGTCGTGTTGTAGAGGCGCTTTGAATATTCATATCAATTCTCGTAAATAGGCGTGCCTTCGCAAAGAGCGCGCGATAAAGCTGAAGACGGAACCCGTCGAAGTAACAATCAGGAGAAGAAACAATTAATTGTAAGGACGAATGTATGAAGGGACTAAGCCCAACGAGGGGCACGCCAAGAAGAGGCTGGCGAAACGAGACGAGATGCAATGTAGGCTCTGGAGCTTTGCATAGCTGAAGTCTACGGATTCAAAGTTTTTAGTCAACAGAAAACTTGGTCGTGCAAGGGGGAGCGAAATGAACCGTAGTAACATCTTGAGAGCTTGAACGACTGAAGGCTGAAGTGATGAAACAATAAGGCGTTACCCAGTGTGGTATTTTATTATTTTTTAGGAGCCTCCACAAAGCGCACAATCGTCAAGCGCTTTTGCAAACACGGACCCCCTCGGTCAAAAACCACCGCGGAATATTATTTTTTCTCGACTCTACTAGGATTCAGAACTGAGTTCGGTAGCTCCATACTCACGATCTTCCCTCCACGGACGCAGCCGTAGGGGATCCGGGGCAACTCTTGAGAGCCCTCCGATTAATTCTGAAACAGACCTATAGTCACCCACGAGTCGAGCGAACTCCGTAAGAGGGCTGCTTCGAATCTCCGCAAGCGTGGTCTCCAACTCTTTCGGCGCCGTAACGGCAAGTCGAGTCAAGAGGTCAAGCGGTTTAGCCTCCGGTCCGGTCGCATAGTCCGGCATCCTTTTAAGAAGCCACTCAACTTTATAGCTTCTCGGGGCGCCTGCCTCGAGTAAGAGATTCGCTACAAACGGCACCGAACTAGCTTGATATGCACACACTGCGCGGCGGATGCGCGCCTCATAACTTTCCCAGCCTGGCAACTCAAAGAGCTTTTTAACACCAGGCACGTTACGCAATGACACCGGATTTTCTCGCACGCATAGCAGGCTATGTAAAAGAACGGGATCATTCTTTACCCACTCATGAAACTCTACCCACGCATCGCGAGAGACTGTCGCGTTTGAGCCCGTGACTCGCTCAATAAGTTTAAACAATCTATCTCGCTCCGCGTTCGGACCGTTCCATGCGGCAGTTACTTCTATCGGATGCCATTCAGTTTTCGCCTCATCGAGCATAAATGCTTTTAGTGGCGGTGTTGAAACTGGAGAAACTCCGAGCGGGTAAAGGCCCACGTGGCGCGACCCTGTAGGGGATACGATCGGATGCACGGTGATCGTGCGGAAAGGGTACCAGGCCGGCACCACCATTTGACAGCCAAGGAGAACGCGTTGGTTGACCCCATTGCCGATCTCCCGTCGATTAATGTCAGTCCTAATAGGGTCCGGCGGCTCCTGGATTAGCCCACGAAGATATAGGGAGACCGGGCGGAAACGCGTGTAGAGGGACGCGCTAACATCAGGCGCAAGCTTTAGGGTCGCCAGTGTAACAGTCTCCGCGTGTAGCGTTACCGTCGCGACTAATTTCTTCGATTCTTTTCCCCGAAGCTCAACAACTCTCTCTCCTCGCATCAACGCCTGGCCATCCACATTGGGCACTAGGGCTGACTCCCTCACCGAGGGCGGAAGATAGACGTATGCAGGGGGGCACCTCGGGTCGTTCTTAGGAAAAAGCGCTATTCGAAGGGTACCAGCATACGTAATAGGACGGGGAGCAAACGCCAAATTCAGATCGACTGGGGCTCTTCTTTGCAACAGATTCATCAGGTGTCTGCTTTCAGAAGCCATGCCACGAGCTAAGGCCTGCGTATCCTCATTAATCGGTGCCAATCGAACGCCATCCAGGGAAGCGCACAAAAACGAATGAACCTCCCCGCCTTGCGAAACTCTAAAGCCAAAGCCAAGAGATGGACGGAAGAAGGGGGTAATCGTCCCGTGATCAAAAAAGTTCGGTGGAATACGAAGGTGACGAGCGAAGCCTTCAAACGCGGATTTGGCGTGCGCTCGACTGCGAACATCGAAAGTGAAATCTCCCGGCATGGGGCTGGTCGGAGACTCCCCTCCATCATCAATCCACCGATCCGCTCGTTCAATGAAATCGAGGTACCTAATTTTTTCAAGCCCAGCTTTTATATCCTCGCGCGTGTACCCCCGATCGCGTAGGGCGTTGAAGAGGAGGGAGCATCCATTAGCTCTATGTTGAAACTGAGAGCCTCGTCCATCAGACACATCGGGCACCTGCGGAAGGTACATTGCCCTGAGAAAGTGTATTTGGGTCGGAGACAACTGAGCGCGCAACGGAGAGACCTCGTCCGTAAGCGCCTCTTTTAAGAGATGCGGAAGACGATTTTGCGCGGACAGACGACCCCCAACCTCAGATCGAGGAACGGATAGAGGGGTGCTATCACTCTGTGTCTGCGAGGTAGATGACTTACGCATGCCGTGGCTACTATCGAAAAATTACGAACGGAATGGAAGAGGGAGGGCGCGGGTCACCAGACAAGCTGCTCGGTTACCTTTCTAAAAAACCTCGACATCCAAATCCCTTCGCGACAGATTCGAACAGATAAGATGAGCCTTGATGATGGCAGTCGACGACGCTGCCTCAAAGGACTCCGGCGGTGTTGTCAAAGAGCCGGTTCTCAATTAACTTTCTAACATGATGAATATCAGGTCACTCTTCTCTCGTGCCATTTGGCGTTGGCGCCATTAATTCATCCGTTCTCCCGCTCTCTTATAATCCTCGCGTAACAACTGAAATCCTTATCCAACTGGAAGGACTACCAAATGACCTCTTTTTCCATTCCTCGCATGTACCCTGAGGCCCAAACTCAGATTCAATCCCACCTTTTCGCTCTGGCTAACCTCGCCGCTGAACAGCTGGAGGGGATTCGTGTTCCCGGCGTTTCTCCGCACGCGTGCTCTCCTCGCCACAAGGCGGTGGCCATCTTAGACCATCTCACGACTCGGATAGATGAGCCCCCGATACCGCGCGCTCTCAAAGATAAGCTTGCCGACGTCTTTGTGAACACCTCCCTGACTCCTCAAAGCGATATGGACTACCTTCTCGCCCTGCATGGCCTAGCACTACTGACCCCAAAGAGAGACACACACCTCCCTCAAGAAGAACTCATCTCATTAACAGATACCTTTATCCAAAAAGGTAACTTGCAAAATATCGAACTTGGAATCTTCGTGGGACCACTACACCAAAGGGTGTGCAACTTCCTCATCTCCCATCAGAGAAACGTCACCGAAAACACCGCTACTCAGATTGAGTTTGCACTGCGCGCCTACCTCGAACTCTGGCCTCATGTTCCGAGGACGGCCCCAGAGGCGCCTCTTCACCCCGTCTTTTACGCCATCGCCGAAAGAGATCTTCAGGCTATTAGGAATTCAACGTGCCTCCAAGCTCTTCAGCCGCCCAAGGGGTGGTAATAGGCAATCGTCGTTTGTTTCTATTGCATAAAACCCTCGTTACGAACCATTTAGGTTGCGTTTAGGGAGGCTCATAGTACGATACTGGAGGGCGCACGGACTTCGCGTAAGTCTCAGGCCTCAATACTCAAATATAGGAGCTCCTGTCATGAAGATCGCTCATTATGCCGCCCTCGTTGTTGCGTTTTCGGCGCCACTTGCTCACGGTGAAGATGATAGTTGGAAGGCGGTATTCTCTCCGCTTCCCAGCGTAACGCAACCGACTGACGGTGTCGGTAAAGCAAAGATAGCTCTCGGCAAGAAGCTCTACCTCGACACTCGATTGTCGAAGGATCAGGACGTATCGTGCAACTCATGCCACAATTTAAAAACATTCGGCGTCGACAATGAGGCAACCTCTCCTGGACACAAGGGGCAACGCGGAGATCGCAATTCTCCATCCTCGTTTAACGCCGCACTTCACATCGCCCAATTCTGGGATGGTCGAGCTGAGAACGTAGAGAAGCAAGCTCTCGGCCCGATCCTCAATCCCAAAGAGATGGCGATGCCAAGTGAGCAAGCGGTAATCGATCGCCTCAAATCAGATAAAGCACTCACAACTGAATTCGCCTCGGCATTTCCCGGTGAAAAGGATCCGGTAACCTACCCCAATGTTGGAAATGCAATCGGAGCTTTCGAGCGAACCCTCATCACCCCTTCGCGCTTCGATGCCTTCCTTAAAGGAGACTCGTCTGCGCTGACTGAGAAGGAAAAGAAAGGTGGTGCGCTCTTTGTTAAAACCGGATGCATCGCGTGCCATAACGGACCGGCCCTTGGTGGAATGATGTACCAAAAACTCGGCATGGTTAAACCGTACGCGACGCAGGACGAGGGCCGCGCGGCGCTCACCAAGAACCCTGCGGATAAATTTATCTTTAAGGTTCCCGCGCTACGGAACGTAGAGAAAACTGGCCCATACCTTCATGACGGAAGTGTGAAGACCCTGAATGAAGCTGTGTCGATTATGGCTGAGTATCAACTCGGCAAACAACTCTCGCCTGAAGAGGTCAACGACATTACAGCGTTCCTGGGAACTCTTACTGCCTCCGATCCGTCAAAGTTGTTGTAGTCTCTTTGACACCAAGGGCCGCGAGACCCCCCTCGCGGCCCTTTTTTCATGACCAAAATCTACCCATACGACCCCAAACAATCTAATACAGGGTCGGCCTCTCCTAGGAAATAACAGAACGGCCGTGCTACGTTCTCCGCTCACCACGGAGTATTTTGTCATGCTGTCACCCTATCAACAGTCGAAACAGAGCCGAGGATTAGAAGAGGCAGAGGTCCGCTGGGAACGCCAATACGGACAGCGCCTGCTCAACACGCTCCGACAAGAGGAGCATCTTGGAAATAAAGATGCCGCGCTCAAAACGCAGCAGACGTTCTCAACATGGGCGACCAAAGCCTTTCCGGAAACGTTACGAGAACTCACCCCAGACCTTCACTCTGCTTGCGATTGGGCCGCGACACGCGCAAACCCATCCCCCGCTCTTTTCCGAGCGGCGGTGCTGTTTTGCGGGAACCTAATCAACTCAAAAGAGAACGCTATCTCCATCCAGTTGCTCCGCAAAGTACAAAAACTTGTTGGGTACGACCGAGAACTATCCTCCGTTTGCTCAATCAATTCCGCGATAGCGCTCAAGCGATTCGCTCCCGAATTGTGTGAGGATGCGTGGCTCCTCGCGATCAATCAGATGCCGCTCAACAAGTGGCATCTCTATCCTTCTTTGGCGATGGGATGCTTTACAATCCTGCGGACGATGCGAGCAAATCACGAGCAGCAGGATAACTTTCCTGGAGTTCTCGTTGCTGGCACTATCGCCGAGCGCGCGTTCAAAGCCATTACAATGAATGAGGCGAAAAGCTCGTCCTTTCAGTCCATGCCGGCTGTTGTTGGCATACTTATAGAGATAGCCGCTATTCAAAAGGCGAATGACGTCGCGGGCCTCTCTCGCCTGCTTCTGCCGCCTGCGGGTGCTCTTTTGAAACTAGCGGCAGTCAATGCTGGCGCTAATTCTACCGAACCGGAACTCTTTATTAGAGCACTCCTTCACCTATCGCATCACCATGTCAGTGAAGGTGAGCCTCTTACAGCTCGAGATTACGCTATTCAAGCGATGGCGGAGTGCATGAAACTACCCGCATGCGACCCCGACCTCGCAAAAGCTATCGCTCTGATTTTAAAAGCAACTACTGAATAATCATACCAGGGCGAGAGCTATCTCCTTTGCGAAATCAGAGAGGCTTTCGTCTCGAGACCCCATCACAATTACCGCGTCACCTGGCTGCGCGCTCCTCTTCAAAAAGGGAATAATATCCTCTCGCTTAGGTATGTAATGGGCCTCGCGCCCGCGCTTTGCTACCGGCTCAACGACATCCTGAGACGAAATATCTTTCGGAAGCGCTACAACCTCGCCATTCACAAGATTAACCGAACCTCCGACATAAAAGATGTCCGGCATAAGGAGCATATCCGCGGGCCGAAGTGTGGCACTGAACGTCTCAATATAGCCCTCCTTCATCATCTTGGTTGGCTGAAAGCCATGTGGCTGAAACACCACAAAAGCCCGGCGAGAACCAGCGATTGCGACCTTTAACGAAGCCGCGATCTTGCCGGGATTAGACGCAAAATCGTCGATTACTCGTATACCTCGCGGCTCGCCCACTACTTCAAGACGTCTCTTTATTCCCCTAAACGTCTCAAGCGCTTCAAGTGAGTCCGCAGTCGATATTCCGAGTAGTGAGCAGGCTGCGATCGCCGCGAGAGCGTTTAGCTCATTGTGCTGACCCGGAATCGAGAGGCTTGGAGAGATTGAAGCGAGAGAAAACGTGGCTTTGGGTGAAGTGCCGAACGTCACGGTCTTTGGATTGCAGCCGAGCAATGCCATCGAGTTCTCACAATCCGCATTGAGCACCGCTCCCAGTGGAGCCTTCTTAAGAAACTCGCTAAACATCTCTTTCAATTCGTCGAGCTCGAAGTGATCAAGGGAGATGTTAGTCAGTACCGCCATCGCGGCTGGACACACAGAAATAACATCCTCAAAGCCGTCACTCTCATCGGCCTCAAATACAGCTATATCGCTGGCGCCGCTCACAAAGTTAGTTTCACCGTTTATCATAACGGCTCCATTCATGATCGTAGGAGACTTTCCTGTGACCTGAAGAATATGCCCGATCATTCCAGTAGTGGTAGACTTGCCACTCGTTCCACCGACCGCGATATTTTTGGTATCCTTGAATACCTCCGCCATAAATCGTGGCCGCTTGAGAATCTTAAGCTTCAGGTCAACCGCTCGTTTGATATCGGGTACCGATTCTTCAACCGCTCGAGTTACCACGAAGGTGTCGATACTTGCATCGATGCTCGTTCCGTCTTGCGGGACTAGTGTAATTCCCTCTTTTTTTAAAAGGGCAAAAAGTGAGGCGTTTCGTCCGAGATCATATGACCTATCCGACCCGAAAACCGAATAGCCTCGTTGCGCCATAAGCCGCGCTAACGGACTCATTCCCGCGCCACCGATACCACAGAAAAATATCTTACGATTCATTATCATAGGGACTTCTGCACCGGTTTTAAGCCCGATAGCCTCATGCTCTAGCTTTACGGAATCCCACCGCCGTACCGTAACGACGGGAAGAGTAGACCAGCGCACGTATCAAAGAAGGTATTCGTACTATATTCTGTTTCCGAACACCTAGCACTCCCCATAAAAGCCAGGCTCCTGAATTGGCAGGCCCCAAAGGAAAAACATCCCTTGATACAAAGACGATTGGACTCAGTATCTGTCTAGGCTAGACTTCTGCCGCTTATATCCCAAAGTTTCGGAACAATTATGTTTGGTTCTTCCTTCGAAAATACGCCTTCAAACCAATTTCAAAAAACTTCTACTCGTCCCTCATCGCTGCTTCAGGCCGAATCATTTTCGAGCAGAGTTATCACGTGCCGAACCAGGTGCCTTGAACAAGATGGGCGCTTCGCTCCCAATTCAATTGCATCGATCTCATTCGACGACTTTGACGAGAGGAGCCTGCATGCCTTGTACGGCGAAAAAGGCAAGGAAACAGGACTCCTAAGGATCACCTCGGCAGACCAGCACCTAAAACTGCCTTTCAACCACTTCTACCCTTCCTATTCATCCGATCTTGAGGCAAACAACGGGGAGATTTCTCGTTTTTTAATTAGTCCGGACGCCCGAAAAGGACGGGCTACCGCAAGCCTCATTGAAGCCGCTTTTCGCTTCTCCGTTTCATCAGGTATCAATCGACTCTTCATAGACGTAGTCGACGGTAATTTAGGAGCCGCTCCGAAGAGCTATGAGAAACATTATGGATTTCAGTTTACCGGCCACTCTGGATACGACGCAAATTATAGCTGCATCACTCACCTAATGGTCCTTGACGGTTCGGCAGCTATTCGAGAAATAAGTGAGCGACTCACGAGTAGGCTCCTAAAAATTAGAGGGGACGCATAAGCAACCTGGCTAGCGAGCCCGTGCCGGCGATCAAGCAGACCCAGGCCATCTGCATCAATAATGCCCCCGATATCGAACAACGCTACAAGCTCATCGAATGCAAAAACTTTTTGCAGCTAGGCGCGACAAGACGCACTCAGGCATTTCGATGTGAGGGTCTCTATCCCGCGCTCGTAGAGAACGCGACGACCAGTGAGAGAGCGAGAAGGGAGAGTGCCGGTAAAGTCTTCTTGATGGGATCGTGCACTTTGGCATGCATCACAACCGCCGCAAGCATAAGCCCACCCATCCCGACCGCTCCAACACAGGCCAATGGGCGATACAGAACTCCGAGAAGGAGAAGCGTCGCAAAGCTGAGTTTAAAAATCTTAACAACCTTCATGCATCGAGTAGATAAACCGTACACACGAAACTCCTCCTCCATGTTTTGAGCCCCACCTCCACGATACTCGGTAGCTCTATTGGCTCGCAGGAGCCAGACGTTATAGATGCCAAAGGCTATGACGAGCTGACTAATAAGGACGAGGTTGTGCGACATAGTCTTTCCTCAAGCGAAATAGCGGAGTGGTTATTTCTTAAACCGACACGTTCAGCCTAACAGAAACCCCTCAAAACTACCTAGATAATCCTTAAACGACCACCGTTTTTACACCCCCTAGAAACTGTCCTAAAAGTGCATTACATATGCGCTGTTATACCGCTCCCGGTACGGGAGCCCTTATGGAACTCTGCTGAGGGCTATGATACCGCCTCGCTCCTCACCGCCATCTTCCGGGCCTATCTCGCTTCCCTCACTAAGCGAGATCTCTTTTGTCGATCCCCGTGATACCTCTCCCCTTTCTCCGGACCAAACCGCAAGCTTAGAAAAGCTGGCGACTTTATGGGCGACCATCTTTAAACAGGTCAACACTCTCATCGGGCGCAACGAACAGACGCTCGAAGTCCTCCCGCCAGACACTCGAGCGGAAATAGAGCGGAAGGCTCCGCCATTTGTAGGTCCGTGGGCTGCGTACACTCAGGTAGTGAAAACTCTTGAAGACGTGAGAAGTAGCGACGTCACGGAGGGGCGAAGTCTTTTCAACGGACTCTATGAGTTAACGCACCTTGCCTCTCTTCTCGCTTCTTACGGAAGCCCCAGCTTCCTTTTGCGAGCTTACCAACAAGCGAGCGCGGCCGCGGACCCTGCGTTAGAGACACATCCTCACATCAAAAGACTTTACAGCCACCCTCTCTTATTGAGCGCCTTAAATATTCAGCTGTCATCAATAGGAGGCTCCCCAATCTCTCGTTCGTCGCTCCCAACTGGCAAAGAGGGCCAGCAGGCCTTAGAGCGACTCTCAAGGGAGTGTCATCTATTAGAACGCGCGCATACGAAGGAAGCTACCATTATTCAACGAATAAAGGACTTTGTAGCGGCGGACTCTCCGTCAGTTCGCCGCCTCATCGTCATCACCGCGCCCGACGAGACCGGCCTCCTCGTAGCGCGCCTCCGTAACAAACTCCCAGAGAACTCCAAGAACTTTCGCACAGAACCTCCCGATAATGAGGCACCTCTCCCAGAGATAGCTCAGCGCGTCTTCGTATGCTCGGTGCGTCAGGCACACCTCTTTGCGAGTGAGGATCACACATCAGTGGTGCTCCACTCTCCTCTGTTCATCGAGAAGGCAAAGATCAACCCTCTTTCGCCAGCAGCCCTTTCGCATCTACAAGCGCTCTTTAGAAATGGACATATTTCTATCCTGCAAACGACATCAGAGCTCTTCACACTGGATGAGAAGGTTAGCCAACTGTGCCTAGCGAGTTCCTCTGAAGCACCTCTCCCCGCCCCAAGCATACCAAAAACGTCTGAAGCGCCATTGTCCCCATTTCGAGGCGCCGATCCGCACTCTCAGCCGAAACGGGGCTCTTTGGTGGTCGAATTACCGCGCCCACAGGAGCCCTCTCTGTTCGACCAACAAACCCTCGATTCCCTAAAACCACCCCCTGCTCCGAAACCACCCCTGAAGCCTCTACCAGAGATCGATCCGGAAACGTTGCCCAGGGACGTCTCTCAGCTGAACTCAATGCTCGGAATCGCGAACATCAAAAGCGCCCTCATCCCTCGGGCGGATCAAACGCAAGAGCTGCTGCGAATGATCGCCGCCGATTCTTTTAACTGGCTCTATAAATCCCCAACCGGCTCCGGAAAGACGGCATTTGCGTCAATGGTGATGGCTATTCGGCTCGGCAACTCTCCGTCAACGCCACAGATGTGTCGACGCGGATTTCGCATCGGGTACGCAACCCCTAACGTAGACTTATGCCCGCAAGCAAAGGAGGAGTTCCTTCGATTCATCGACCTTAAAGACTCCGATGTCGCCATCTTGAACGGCAAAACATCTACCGCGCGGAGGCGGGCGATTATCTCGAATGACTCCAACAAGATCCTTGTAGGAACTCCAGGCACTCTCAGAACTTCCCTCAACACCGCTCCACCGGGCAGCGGCTATGATTCGCTTTCGCTTCTGGTGGTTGACGAATTCCAAACGGCCGAAGGTGATCACGAAATGGCTCGCCTCATTCGCGAAGCCCGCGCTACGGGCGTCCCCATCCTCGCGCTCTCCGGAACCCCAGTTCGGGATGACGAGGACCTCTCTGAGAAGCAAGCGCTCCTGCCAGGCCACGAGGGCTCCCTTGTTCCCTCAATTCCGCAGCCCCTTAAGAATCACGTCCTTGTCGCGTCAACCATTACACCCCAACTTACCACTCTCCTGCGCGAGCTCTCTCACTTCGCGTTACTTCCGTACATCGACGCTCGGGAACAGCTCTTAAACGGAAGAACGCTTTTTAATCAAGCTGAGGGGCGAGAAACAGCAACCCTCTTTCACAACAGACAAAAGCTTCAACGAAAACCCCACATCATAAGCTTTTCGGCACCGACCGCTCATCGAGTGAATGAGCTTAAAGCTGAGCTACAAGAACTCCGAGAGGAGATCAAAACAGCCCTCGAGCGTCGCAAAAAAGCAGGGCTACCGGTTGGAGAACTCTTGGGCAGAGCCTCAAAAGAAACAGCGAACGCGTCTATAAATTTAGGGCGTATCGGAAGCGTGAACGCGGCTATGGCCCCTCTAAGCTCAGGGGGGCGATTCCCCTTTCTATACGATTTCGCGGATACGTGGTTCCCCCATATGCTTGAATCTTCGCGGAGAGCTGGAACCCTTCCCCTTATTCAAAACTTCGTGAAAAGCCCCGATTATCGCGGAATTATCAGACAGATCGCCGCAGACACCCCCTTCTATCACCTCCTTCAGGCAACCTCAGGCCGTGATGCCCTTCAACGGGCATTTGCTATTCCGGATCGTCTTATCCCGATAGATCCGCTTGACCGCAAACAGCTCTTCCTTCGCCTTGCGACTCATCAGATGTCACAAAACCCTGGGGTTGAACATCAAAAAGAGGGGCAGCTATTTAGTCATATCGAAGAACGTTTGGCGGACAAGGAGGCTCGCGGGATTCTGATATTCGCCGAGCCGCGATACCTCACTCGTTACTTGGCTCTCCGACTCCACCACCGTTTTCACACGCGCGGAGTTCGCGTCGCTTTCGTTTCCGGGGAAGGAGATGGCTTCGCTGCTGATTTAGCCGATAGCCTTACAGCATTACAAGCCGAGCCAGATGTTCCCTCAAAAAAGTTCCTCTCGCCGTTCAAAGAGATTCGTGATGCTTTTGAAGCCCCAACCGATGGCGCGCATCGCCGGGCTGACATTATTGTGGCGACAAGCCGTCTGGCGGTCGGGCACAACCTCTCCGCCGCGGCAGAAGCGCACCTCTATACCATGCACGCCGACGCGCAAAAGCTACTCCAGACTATCGGGAGAGCTGGACGACCCAAAGGAGACAATTTCTTCGGTCGGGTAGGACAATGCTTTTATCACGTAACTCAAAACACGTTCGAGAGGTATCTCTTCTTGAGCGCCATCAACAAGTATTCTTGGATGAAGCGGACGCTCACGCAGTCGGAGAGTTGGCGAGAGATAGAGACGCCTGGAACGGACTAGCTTCCACAGTTTCATTATTGGGCACTCCGCGCACAATCTAAAGGGCCAAAAAGCACCGACTGGACAGCAACGGCATTAACTATCGGTACACGAAAGGCTTTTCGTGAACGTTCCCTTACATAGAATCGAAAAATGGTACGCCTAACGAACCCTCAACACATGGCTAGGTGTCGGGCATCAATCTACGCCGTGCAATAAAGCGGTCCGTAGCAAACGAGACCAACCCCGCCCCTACGGTGGCGAGCAGCTTCACAGCCTCACCCAACCCCTCCTGCACTCGCGGGCTCGAGCTAACTTGTGGTAGCAGGTCGGATGAAGGAACCAGCGATACCGCAAACGCAATTACTAGGATTGGGCTCGCTTGAACAATAACGGCGACTGCCTGCCGTGCCCGAGCCTTTACGTCACGAAGAGCGAGGCTCTCCCGAGCGATCTCAGGTTCTATCTTCACTTGGTACCCGTACCGATTATGCGTATCCTTACTCGGTACGTCTGTATGTAAGGTACGGAGAATGGCCCGCGAAAACAGTGGAACCGGACTGATTGAAAGGGTGACTCTTGTTTCTACCCCGTTAATCGGAACGACTACCTGTCGCAGCCACTGAGGATCCTGGGGTAACCGCAGATCGATATCGAGGGCCTCATTACAGATTGTCTTAAGCTCTCTATTCACTTGAACATCATCAATGATTTTTTTTAGCACGAGTGAAAAGACCCGAAATCCCGCTTTACTTGGGGTCATACCTAAGAGCTGTTGATATCTCTCTATGCACTCGGATAGTTTGTGTCCGTACTCCCGCAAACTAAGCAATATTGGCTTAATCTCAGTATTGCTAATATGAATCTGAGCTGCGCCTGTACCAAAGGTAACGACCATTCCGTGCGCTATTTTCTCGCCCAAGGCGAAATCACGAGCGCGCATCAAACTTTCGGTTAGAGCCCTAAGATCACCTCCACTCGTTTCGTCGCGTTGCAGGGCACGCGCCGCGTCTACAATAGTGCTTCCAACTGTCCCTACTAAAGGTCTTACGGGATGAGAAGATAAGGCCGCGATACCGGATCTCCCTGTTGTAATGACGTCCTTAACCTGCTGCATATACATGGGATGCGCTTGTCGTTTGAGCTAGCCGGATATTCAAGCCCTCACACCTAGACGTCCGATCATTTCAATTCTCTACCTTGTCGGGCGCTCTATTCATGCCCGGTGAAAGGATCTCGTTCATCGCTTTCGCGTGAATACTCATTACGAGGAACTGGGTTTAACTATCCGCATTTTCAATGCCTCGGCAATGAGTAGCGTCATGAAACACTTTCTTCTTGGGCGCACTCCCAACAGCAGCGCTGTACCCGGGGGATATTTCGCAGTGTGTTCGTTTACGTTACGTAGAGGATCTCACAGCGTGGAGCCTGGCGCCCGACGATAGGACATGCGATCCATGATTAGAGCGTAGCTGGCAACCAAAAGAGCAGCGAGAGGTACAAGAGTAAGCGGCGCTGTACGAAAAAAAACACAAGCATTGAGCGCAAGAACCGCTAAAACCGCGACTCTAAGGGAGCGGGTTGTCGTAAGCGGTATTCGAGTGAAGAGGATGAAGATCGATATACCCAGATCGTAAAACATAGTCTGAGGAACAAAGAGGGGAAAAGCAACCAGAAAGAGGTCCACGATTCGAGACACTGATTGAGGTTGATGGCGCTGGACAAACGAGGCACCACTCAGAAGCGCGAAAAAACCCACTAAACCTACTATCTCCAACGCTGGAGCTGCGGTACTCCCAAGCGCCTGCAGAACGCTGGTCATCTGGTAGCCATCAACCCCGGCTCGCGCGGAAGAGAAGCTGCGAATCTCGATCATCCAACGACCTAGCCACTCATCCCCTGTGATGGCGTATCCGATCACGTATTCCAGGAGGGCGGTTATGACTACGCCTCGAATAAAATTAAAGTGCGCGGAGACCGCCATCAACGCGATGAACAGGAGACCAACATGTGGCTTGTAGAGGAGCGCTCCCGCTACCAGTCCGGCAGCCAGATCGCGGCGATCTCGGAGGAGTTTGCGAGTTACAACAATAAGGGCGATGGATAGAGCGGTATTCTGTATTCCTACGATGCTTAGTAGTACGGGGAGAGAGAAGAGAATAAGTGATAGTCGTTCGATGAATCGGTCTTTAATCTCCTCTCGAACCGACCATACAAGTAGGGCAGTCAACGTGGCGGCAAATAGGCATTGAAGAATCCTCGGTGGCATCCACGCGACCAAACTCATAATTCCCGCGACGAACGGCGGATAAAGTGTAAATAGAACGCGCCCCGATATCGCGGGCCAAAACCGATTTTGGACTTCTCGTTGGAGTTCAATATCGAAGAGGTTATGCCCCTTACCCTCAATGACAAGCCTTCCTAAGCCGTAAAATCCAGGAAGGTCTCCGACCACGAGTACTGAGCTCGAGGGGTCATGGTATGCGAGTGAATACAGGATCGCGATGAGCGTACCGACACACAAAGCTACAAAGACTCGGATACTTGATGAAGATGATCGCATGAGTAGGCGTCGCCGCACTTTTAAAAATATAGTTCGTGGGTATCCGCAGGCGCCAACTCTATCTGGCCGGGATCTGGCCACGCCCGGTGGCTGCCATCCAGGAGAAGATATCCTCTCCACGCATGGCCACGCTAGCTTTTTCCAGAATCCGTTAAAAAGACAGGGCCTTTTAGGCTGGCCGAATCAGGGGAGATTAAAAAAGTGCCGTCGTATCTGCTCCCTTTTATTGGCGGCTTTGCCGCGCTCTGCAAGATCTCAGAATCGCGGAAGTATCCATGCCAGACCGGAACAAAGGGACCACAATAGTATTAGCTGTTTGGTGAGCTCCGGGTACCGTTTCTGACATCTGTTGCCGGTACGACTAATCTCTCAAGCAATGCGCCTACCGACGCCGGCCATTCCGTTCGAATCTCCGGGGGGACATCAGGACAGATCGGAGCTTGAGTGCATCCCTCACACTGATTTTTTGTAAGTCCAGTGGGAGGCCACCGGTCGAGCTCTGTTTTAATTGGATCTACAGAGATGAACTTTTGCACCTTCCGCGCTAATCGCTCCCGAATATCGGCTATGAAGATATCGAGGTCGAGATCCGCAGCGCACTTTGGTTTGAACCGATACTGTGCGCCCAAATTATCACCCGACAGATAGACGTCCCCGACGAATACCATCTCCGATGACAGCATCTGTGGGAGCGCCGGTTTGTGTTTTCCAGATCGTTGAAAGGCGAGAGTTATCTCCTTGTCATATCGTTGAAAGATATCGTGATACCGCTGCAGCAGATACACCGCATGATGTTTCAGCTGCTCGAGGTGTGCCTGTTGTGTCACGTACGAGGGGGCGCCGGTGTGCTCATCCAACGAGTTGGTCTTCCAGTCCATCGCAACGAGCCGAGGCTCTCCCTTCTGTGTAAAGGTAAGATAGACAAAATCGATTACGTCTCGGATTCTGAACTGGAAGCGCCCGGGAATCCCTGCTTTTTGCAATACACTCACCGGAGCGTTCGCGATGGCAACATCCAGCTCGTAGAAAGGAAGCGATAGTGCCCCTTTTGCCAAAAGCTCAAACGTATCCTGCTTCAGGTAACTGACACTCTTTTCCTCGGCTTCAATGATGAGCGCCGGATCGATGTTTCGCAATCCCCCTGGAGGGATCAAGCCTCTCGGATCTTCTCGAAAAACATCCTCGGTATCGAGATAAAAGAGGTCCAGCCATCTTCGAGCAGTCTCTCGAAGCTGTGCCTTAAGGCTTTCGACAGTGGCTTGGTCCGGATGCCTTTCTGAAGCAGTAGGAGGCGAGGCCCCTCGATGCATATCAAGGTGGTGCTTTGCCTTCACATGCTCCACAAAACGGGGATGATCCCGAGAGGCCTTTCCGTTAGGAAAGGACTCTCGCCAAGAGTTTTCGATCATGCTGGACAACCGCTCAACTCCGGCCGCAGTCCCCCGGTCAAAATCATGTGGCCTTGACTCCGTCAACGCGCGGCCGTCAACCGCTATGACTTGGCGGTGCGCATCGAGGGCTCTCCGAATAACGTCGTGGACGACGGTCCCAAACGCACCTCCGTACGTTGAAAGGGATTTAAGGATCGCAACCTCGTGGATATCGACCGCTCGTTCTAGACCCGAACTCAAATACCAAGCTCGCTCGCAACTCGCCTGCCGAAGAATACTGGAATGGGACTCGTCAAGGAGCCAATGAAAGTTTGAAGCCGGAGAGATCGTAGCGTGAACCTGCCCCTCAATCCTGCTGGGCAGCTTTAGCCCCATCGGATTAGGTGGAGGCATGACAACACCGGGTTTCGTTTGTTTGTCGTTATGAGAGGGGCTCAAGCACTGTACCGTGTGATCGCGTTAGTTTTCGGACGACCTCAATCGTAGGGGGAGGCCGTGGTAAAATCAAACAGGTATTGTGCAAATCGATGCCGAACAAGTCGGAAGGGGTTTGTTTTAGAAAAATATGGGAGGCAAGGTGATGGTAAGCCAGGTACTAATGCGAAACGATTAGTACCTGGCACAAAATCGCTATTAGAGCCCTGTCTCCCTAACGCCCTCAAGACCTGCATGAAGAACATTAGAGTTCAGGAGGACCTCTGGATTAGACTCAAGAAGCTTCTTCAAAGAGGGAGGAAGGCTATTCACCTTATCCCCCAACTCTTTTACCCGTTCGATAGAGACATTGGAGCGAACCGCAATCTCTTCGACCGGCAAACCTTGAGTAAACAGAAGGATCATCGACCTAGCCGCGTCTTCCTTAAAAAGCGACTTTAAATCTCTCAACACCTTTCCCGGCGACGTCCGCATCGACTGCCGGCTTCGTTCGTGCTCCTGCTTCCGTTGCTCGTGCTTCTTCCGCTCTCGCGCTACGCGCTTAGCGTGGTCTTTCCTAGACATGGAAGTGCCCCCGAAAACAACCTAAAAAACCATGGCGGCCTACACAACCACCTCGCCCACAGCGGTTTTATCACGAGCCTAGCTGTTAGTACAAAGCGACGCCTTCAGGTCGGCTCTAGAAATTCGATAGCCGGACACAAGCTATTCAGGGGAAAGACTCCTACTGAAAGATAACGAAGCCTTCCCGCTAAAGCCCCGAGTCCGCGGAAGCTTTCATGGCGTCATGGGCCACCTTGCTCGGGCACTCGCCACCGCAGACACCTCTCCAATATCCTACCCCGGGTGGGTTGAATCCCAGCTGAAGGAAGGGGTCTATGGTAAATCGCTCATCAGCCCGCGCCGCGAGCAAAAAAAAAGCCCCACAAAGCATTTCTGCTTTATGGGGCATAAATCTGGCAACGACCTACTTTCCCGGGAGATCCCAGTATCATCGGCCTTTGAGAGCTTAACTACCGTGTTCGGAATGGGAACGGGTGTGACCTCTCAGGTAGAGCCACCAGAAAATCGGATGCCCCCTTCAGGGACATCCTGTTTTCTGTGCGAGTGATAATAACTTTATTGTGGCGGTAAGTCTATTACCGCGAATCAATATTCTCGAGCGCAACCAGCTATTATCGTAATAACCAGCCGCTCTCTAAATTGTGTCTAAACTTCAGACACTATGCTTAACGCTTTAAGAAAAAAGGTTAAGCCTCACGGCAAATTAGTATTGGTCAGCTGAACGTATTACTACGCTAACACCTCCAACCTATCAACGTTGTAGTCTACAACATGCCTTTAGGGATCTTATGATCCAGGGATATATAATCTCGAG
>CAIXKI010000094.1 GCA_903920005.1 uncultured delta proteobacterium | reverse complement strand
CACCTACGCCAGCGATGATCGTCGTACCATATCCGCGCAACCTTTGCGGCAGAAGCTCCGTCACAAGGGTAACACCCGCGCCCAACTCGCCCGCTAAACCGACACCGGCGATGAAGCGAAGCGCGGCATACACGGGAATGGATTGCACGAAGGCGTTCGCGATGTTGGCGAGTGAATATATGAGGATAGAACCAAAGAGCACCTTGGTGCGCCCAATCCTATCTCCAAGAATTCCCCAAACAACTCCTCCGAGCAGCATCCCAAACATCTGCCAATTTAACAGCGCCGTTCCGGTTTCAAGCATGGCCGCTGGAGGAACCTGCAAGTCTTGAAGAGAGGGATTTTTTACGACCAGAAAGAGGACAAGATCGTAGACATCAACGAAGTAGCCTAGCGCCGCGACAACGAGCGCGGCGGATATCAGGGGGTGTTTGGACGGCATAGTGGAGTTTTATCATCCCTTGAGGGTGCGGTGCTATCCCTGGCAACCGATCGTCAAGATTTAGTTTGCTACGGCAATTCTTTGTAAATTACCGACAAGACCTCAACCTCTTGCTGTCCCTTCGGGGAATGAAAGGTAACGATATCTCCCTCTTTTGCCTTCAGGAGCGCCCTTGCGAGCGGGGACATCCAGCTGATGCGCCCCTTGGGCACGTCAACCTCATCCACACCAACGATGGAATAGGTGCGTTCAGTATCGTCCTCAAAGCGGATCTGAAGAGTCGCTCCGAACTGAACATAATCGACCTTAATTGCGAGGGGATCGACAACCTCCGCTGCTTCAAGGCGCTTCGCGAGAAATCGCATCCGCTTATCAATCTCGCGGAGACGTTTCTTACCATAGAGGTAGTCCCCATTCTCAGAACGATCTCCGTTTCCCGCCGCCCAGGTAACCGTCTTTGTTACTACGGGGCGCTCCTCATAACGGAGCTTCTTAAGCTCCGCCCTTAGGCGCTCGGCTCCCGCGGGGGTAATATAGTTCTTACCACCAGGCACAGCGGCATCGACCTCGGTATTAACCTCGGTATTATTCTCATCACCATCACGTGTGAAAGCTTTGCTCATCTCTCTCGGCGCCTAACACGCTTGCCCTGCCCGTTTAACAGATTATTCACTCACGGGAACGTTCGTCCGTATCCAGGCGACCACATCCTGCGTGTGGGTACCAGGAACAAAGATCTCTTTGATACCCGCTTTCTTGAGTGCGACAATATCATCTTTGGGGATAATACCTCCACCAAAGACTGAGATATCAGCGGCCCCCTCCCTCTTGAGCTTCTCCAGGAGCTCTGGAAACAGGGTCATATGGGCACCAGAAAGGATGCTGAGTCCGATACAGTCGACGTCCTCTTGAATAGCCGCGCGTACAATATTCTCAGTAGTCTGGTGAAGTCCGGTATAGATTACCTCCATCCCCGCGTCACGAAGAGCGCGCGCAATCACCTTAGCGCCCCGATCGTGGCCATCTAAACCAGCCTTAGCGATAAGAATTCGAATAGGTCGTGAGGCCGCGGTAGTATTTGTCATAACATCCCTGGATCTGAATACACTCCGAATACCCGTCGATAGATATCAGACACCTCGCCGAGGGTAACCCCAACATCTACAGCATCTATCAGAACCGGCACTACATTTCTATCCTCTTTGCAAGCTGACTCGATCTTAGCCATCGCGTCCTTCCACTTCGCGTCATCACGACGCTCCCTAAAAGCCTTAATCTTCTCAATCTGAGCCCGCTCAGCGGCTTGATCAATCTTCAGAGTTGGAATGTCCTGCTCTCCTCCCTCTTGATACTTGTTCACACCGACTATGGTTTGCTCACCGGCGTCAACATCGAGTTGAAACTTATACGCGGATTCAGAGATCTCCTTCTGCGGAAACCCCTCTTCAACGGCTCTCAACATTCCACCGAGCGCGTCTATCTGTTTGATGTACTCCATTGCCTCAGCTTCGATCTCATTCGTAAGCCGTTCGATGTAATATGACCCACCAAGCGGATCAACGATATTGGTGACCCCACTCTCCTCGGCGATTACCTGCTGTGTTCGAAGAGCGACTCGCACCGCATCCTCCGTTGGAAGCGAGAGCGTCTCATCCATGCTGTTTGTATGGAGCGATTGAACGCCCCCCAAAATAGCGGCAAGAGCCTGTAAGGCGACACGCGCCACATTATTGATCGGCTGTTGAGCGGTAAGGCTAACACCTGCCGTCTGCGCGTGGGTACGCAGTTTACAGGATGCGTCCGTCTTTGCCCCGTAACGCTCCTTCATTAAACGCGCCCACATCCTGCGAGCGGCCCTGAATTTCGCGATCTCCTCAAAGAAGTCGTTATGAACATCGAAGAAAAACGAGAGCTGTGGGGCGAATTTATCGATATCCATCCCTCGCCCAAGGCAGTGATCAACATACCCAAGACCATCCGCTAACGTGAAGGCGAGTTCCTGCACCGCGGTCGCGCCCGCTTCTCGGATATGATAGCCGCTAATACTTACGGGACTAAATTTTGGAGCCGATGAAGCACAGAACTCGATAACATCGCACACCAGTTTAACAGAAGGCTTCGGAGGAGAGATCCACTCCTTCTGCGCGATAAACTCTTTGAGCATATCGTTCTGAATCGTGCCGCCTATCTTATCAAAGGACAAACCTCTACGCTTGGCCACGGCAAAGTAGAAGGCGAACGCCACCGTCGCCGTGCAGTTTATCGTCATCGAAGTGGTAATCTTGTCGAGCTCGATACCCTCAAAGAGGGTCTCCATATCTTCAATCGTCGCGACGCTGACGCCCTCTCGTCCTACTTCACCAACAGAGCGGGGGTGATCGGGGTCGTATCCCATAAGGCACGGCATATCAAACGCCGTAGACAGTCCTGTTTGCCCATGATCCAAAAGGTATTTAAAGCGCCTGTTTGTATCTTCTGGGCTGCCAAAGCCCGCAAACTGCCGCATCGTCCAGAGGCGCCCCCGATACATTGTGGGTTGGACACCTCGCGTAAATGGATACTCACCCGGGTATCCCAGCTCAGAATCATAATCAATCGCGCCGCCATTCTCTGGGGTTACCAGGTCTGGTTGCTCTCGAAAACTGATAGATGAGTACTTCTTGCGACGCTCCACCTGCGCGGCATATCGCCCCGAACGCCATTCCTTGTACGAAGCGCTCTTGGTAAAGGGCCTCTGTCCGTTAGACGATTTAGTCATATTCGTTAAAGCCCCTAGTCTCTCAAAAGCTGAGTTGCAATGAGTATTCGCTGAATCTCACTCGTTCCCTCATAAATCTCAGTGATCTTTGCGTCGCGAAGGTGTCGCTCCGCCGGATAATCAGTAACATATCCGTAACCACCGTGAATCTGAATTCCCTTAACGGCGCACATCATCGCCGTCTCAGATGCAAAGAGCTTGGCCATAGCGGCCTGTCGCACATAGCTCTGCTTTTTATCCTTCAATTTTGCCGCGGCGAGGGTGAGGTAACGGGAGCTATCGATGTGGCATACCATATCCGCGAAATAGTTTTGGATCGACTGGTGTTCACAGATCTGCTTACCAAAAGCCTTGCGCTCTTGAGAATACTTGAGCGCGTCATCAAACGCCGATCGGGCTATTCCCACGGCCTGAGCCGCTACGCCGATACGACCACCGTTCAAAGTCGTCATCGCGACGGGGAACCCCCTATTCTCTTGATACAAGAGAGCGCTCTTCGGTAATCGAACATCGTCGTACATGATGCTTGAGGTTGGAGAGCCTCGAATCCCCATCTTATCCTCGCGCTTCCCGCGAGAGATCCCCGGCACGTTCATGTCGTGAGCAAATGCGGTGATACCTTTATTACCCTTTGAGGTATCAGACGACGCGAACACCACGCAGACGTCAGCCTCCGGGCCATTTGTTATCCAATTCTTGGTGCCATTTAGGATAAAGTCATTACCGTCTTTTTTGTAGGTCGTCGTGATCGCGCCAGCATCACTCCCCGTACTCGGTTCAGAGAGCGCAAAACACCCAAGAGCTTTACCCGACGCAAGTCTCGGAAGGAAATTCTGCTTCTGCTCCTCCGTCCCGTAGTCAAGAATCGGCGTAACACAGAGAGACGTATGCGCGCTGACTATAATGCCCGTCGACGCGCACGCCGCGGAGAGCTCCTCAATTATTAAAGCATACGCAAGCGTTGATAACCCTGCCCCACCGTACTCCTGAGGAACGATAGCCCCCATGAGCCCCAGCTCTCCCATTTTTGGTAAGAGTTCTTTCGGAAAGTAGTGCTCCCGATCTATCTTCGCGGCAAGAGGCGCAACCTCCTTCTCAGCGAATGCTTTCGCAGTATCGCACGCGAAGTTCTCCTCTTCAGAGAGCTCGAACGCTACGCTGTCACGCCACACCATAAAGCCTCACTCTATCGACCCGTAAACTTCGCCGCTCGCTTTTCGATGAATGCATCCATCCCTTCCTCACGATCCGCGCTTTGGAAAAGCTTCAAGAACTCCTCAACTTCAAGACGAAGCCCCGAGAGAAGAAGCGACTCATACGCCTGATTGATAACTCTCTTGGCTCCCTTCACAGCAAGCGGCGCTTTCGATGCGATCGTCGTCGCCATCTTCTTAACTTCATCCATGAACTGGGCGTCCGGAACAACCTTATCGGCGATCCCCACCAGACGAGCCTCGTCAGCGGTAATCAGATCGCCGGTGTAACAGAGCCGACGAGCCGTTCCGATACCACAACGTTGAATAAGTCGCTGGGTACCTCCAAAGCCTGGGATAATACCAAGATTCACCTCGGGCTGGCCGAGCTTCGCGCTCTCCGCGCATACGATAAGATCGCACGCGAGGGCCAACTCAAGACCACCTCCAAGAGCGAACCCGTTTACGGCGGCAATAACTGGAACTTCGAGTGTCTCGATAGCGCGCATAGCCCTTTGTCCCAACTCAACGTAGTCGGCAATAGGACGGGGACCTAGTTTGCTCATTGACCGGATATCCGCTCCGGCAACAAAAGCTTTCGGACCCTTCCCAGTGATTATAACGCCACGGGTTGAAGGGTTTGAGGCTATTTTTCCGAGTGCGAGGATAACCCCCTGAAGAACGTCGGGATTAAGGGCATTTAGGCTCTCTGGACGGTTGATAGTAATCGTCGAAATCGGCCCATCGTGCTCAACAAGGACGGTATTTTCGTCTAGTATTCCGGTCATCGTGCCCCCTACATATTCTCAATTCTGGGGGTAGATTATCCCTGTTTGAGCTCCCTAGCTACCGATTTGATTTGATACGAGTCAAGCTTCCAAATACTCTCATAGAGTGCTCAGAATCATATAACTTCTCTCGGCTACCGAGCCAGGAAGCGCAAACACTTACTCAGACCTTGCCGTCACCCAAAAACTCAAAATACTCCCCCGCTCCCTGCAGCTCCCTACCGAGTTGCGCGTAACGCTCCTTGCCAATGGGAGCTCCATTAGGGCTAAAGGACTCCGCCCAATGGAGCCATACCTTCAGAGAGCCTTGAGCAAGGAGGCTCGCCAGGTATGCACCTCGCGCCCTATCGTACGATGCAACGGCGGCATCAGCTTCGGGACTTCCCTTCTTGAGCCCGTGATGGTGGTACACAACGATTTCAGGAATCAATGCGCCAAACAGACCCCTGTTTGATGCTCTCCAGCCCATCTCAAGATCTTCGCACGGAAACCGAGTGCCAGCTCCCATGTCCTCATTGAACAACCCACACAGTTCAAAGACACGCCGAGCGAAAAATATATTCGCTCCCTGCATCGCGCCGAACGGCATGAGCGGCAATCCAGCTGGAATCTCAGTCCTTTGAGTAAAACTGATACTCGCCAGACGGGTATCTAACGACTCATCTGAAATAACAATCTGCCCGGCTCCGTAGAGGAAGGTCTCCGGAGTGAATGCTTTTTGCAGCGCCTTAAAATAATTCTTATCCAGCTCACAATCATCGTCGGTAAACGAGACGATATCACCGTCGCAGGATTTGATACCGCAGTTTCGAGCATGGCCGAGCCCAGGACGCTCTGTTCGAGCGGTTTTGACCGGGAATTTCGAGATGGCAACGAACTCCTTGATGACGGACGGAGTATCATCGGTTGAGAAGCTATCAACAACGACGACCTCAACAAGGCACTCAGGGGCTTCCACGGTGTTGAGATGGCGCAAACTTTTACGCAATCGCTCTGCTCGATTTCGAGAGCAGATGATTAATGAGATCTTCATGGAAACGAATCCGATAGTCGTGTGTCGACAACGCTACCACAACTATAGCGGGGTCGTAAGGGTTGTTTCCAGCAAAGAACCACCTGTGACTAGGCCCACTACGCCCCTGCCTCATACGATTTCAGCGCTCGCCGCGAGTTCTCACTCTTATATATGTTGAATTGTTTTGAGCTACCGAGACGTCACGAGTTCATCCATCGAATTCTCTACACTTCGCATCTGAAGATCTCGCTTCATTAAAAGACAAACCCTTTCTTAAACTTTGCAGGATTCTTCGATTCCTTTCATCTCTTGCTTCGGAGATGAACGATCTCGTTTTATCACCGAGGGGTAGAATACGTTTTTTTGATTTCAATCTTTTAACTAGTTCAAATCGATTTGCTTTGGATGAACAAGCAAATCTCGATCATAATCGTGCTGACGCTCCTTACATCTTCGCGCCTTTCGGCGTGAAGCTTGTTCCTTTAATACTTCCTACGAGATGAAAGCACTTTCTTAAAGAGACACGCGCGCAAACTCTCTCGCGCTTTTCTCTCCATCAACACAGCGCACACCGGTCGCATCGGTCACCTATTTTTTACCAACACTCTTTTTCTCAGCTCTCGTCAAAACTTTTTTCGAGATTTTTTGTCTCAAAATATGCTCGTTGAGCCCCTTTTG
>CAIXKI010000093.1 GCA_903920005.1 uncultured delta proteobacterium | reverse complement strand
TTGTCCGGCAATTCGCGATTGAGCCTTAAGGGACTCCGCGATAGCGAGACCCGCTGAGTCGTCCGCTCCTCGGTTGATTCGGTAACCGGAGCTCAGCTTGTTGAAAGACTGGCTCAGTTTACTTCCAGTCTGATCCAAACGGCGCTGCGCTTGAAGTGATGTAATATTACTACCAATACTAATAGCCACGGTTCATTCCTCCTTGAAGAATAATGGCGTTATCTCTCTTAACATGGACCGCTTGTTTCCAAGCTTCCCGCTTTGCGTGCTATGTCTCTCACCACGGCATCCTTGCCATGTAAAGTCATAGAGTGGTACGTCCCGCAATCGTCAGAAGAGCCTTTAACTACTTCTGGATATTCCCTGGTGTACAACTACCTTCTGCACTACAACACCGGTTCCAAAAGTACTTACGGCAGCTCTGAACTTTTTCTTAACCACAAAATGAGCACGCAAGTGTTAAGTCCCCAGCTCCCTGATTTTCTAAGACTTTCCTGCGTAGGAACTCGGCGTTCCTTTGGTAGGTCGATCTCTTTTTATCGAGAAGCCGCTTCTAGAGCCCCACTCATCGACCTCTTATAAAAGCCGAGGAGAGTCTCACTGTTTCTCTCGCTACGATCCTAAGCATTCGCCCGGGTCAACCGGACGCCGCTTTATCGTAGGAGGGTAAGAGCGAGTTGAGGCTGCTGGTTAGCTTGCGCAAGTACCGCCGCACCAGTTTGTTGCAGAATGTTTAGTCGAGTAAGCTCGGCCGCCTCGGTCGCAACATCCACGTCACGAATTCGACTTTCCGCTGCGAGCAGATTCTCTCGAGCCACCTGAAGGTTACTGATCGCTGACAGAAGTCTTGACTCCGAAGAACCGAGACCTCCGCGAAGCACGTTCATGGACTGAAGCGCTCCGTTAACTCCGTCAATCGCCGCACGGGCGGAGCTCTGTCCCTCTTCTACCGTGGTTCCCGTAAGGGAAAAAGAGAAGAAAGATTTTCCTGCCTCAGCAAGTCCGAGTCCGGCAAGCGTTGCTGTTGGTTGAGTGATTACGAGTTGAGACGTCGACTTAGCATCGAATCCTACTTGCAATACGATCTGGTTTCCGCCTGAAAGCAGCGCCACACCGTTGAACACGGTGGTAACCGCGATACGTTCGATCTCAGACCCGAGCGCAGTAAACTCACCCTGCATAGCTGTTCGCTGTTCGGCGGTATACGATCCGCTCGCCGCCTGCTGAGCAAGCTCGGCCAGACGCTGAAGGAATCCTGATACCTGGTCGAGAGCTCCGTCCGCGATAGATACGGTAGAGATACCGTCCTGCGCGTTTCGGACCGCCACGGAAGCGATTCGTTGGTTATTCTTAAGAGAGTCGGCGATCGCCAAACCTGCGGCGTCGTCCGAAGCTCGGTTAATTCGCTTACCAGAGCTCAATTTGCTGTAGGTATTTGAGAGATTCTCAGATGTTGAATTAAGGAATCTCTGACCGCGAATAGATGCTACGTTGGTGTTAATATTAATTGGCACTTTTCTTTCCTCCTTGAAATTACCGATGCCGCCCCGTCAATCCTTTGACGAAGTCAGCCGTCTAACACAGCCGAATTCCGACACCGATTGCAGCCGGCGCCCCGCACCACCATCGCTCACGCGATGAAGAACAACAGGACACTAACTGCATGTGTGTTTAACTACGTTACGAACTTTTGATACTGCAACTGCTAGGTACCGCGAGAACTGCGACAGCTGCTACTGCGAGTCAGGGGGTTTTCCCTGATGGAGATAGTTACGGCTCAAAAAGGGATAACCTTAAGCTCTTTTTCACACGCCGCAAAAAAGGCTTATTACCTAATAGTTTCAAATGGCTATCAAGGCATTAAAAGACGCATATAGAGCCATTTCATCTCAAACGCTCCTCGTCGAACCTACGCAGGTCCATTACATAAGCCCCCTCTTGTCGAGGACGCCACATAGTGAGGTATAATGGAGGTAGCCGTGTAGAACAAAAAATTCGGACACCGCATTAGGAAAGGATATGACGCACATCAACAAGAGCCTCGCAGTAGCGGCAATTCTCGCTGCCTTCACACTATCAGGATTACCGGGATGTGCCAGCGATGGGGTACAACTCAATAACACCACCACGGGCGCTGTCGCCGGAACGGCACTAGGTGCAGGCCTCGGCGCTATCGTGGGTAATCAGACGGGAAATCCCGGCGCCGGTGTCGCAATCGGCGCAGGCGCAGGCGCTTTGGGAGGCGCTTTAATCGGAGCACAGGGCGACGCGCAGAATAGCCGAGCGGACGAGCAAGAGGAGCGTCTTCGTCGACAAGAAGAGGAGCTTCGCAGACAGCGCCGCGAGCTCGATGAGCTCCGCGGCTCTCGTGACTACTATCGCGAGAGCGATCGTCAGCAATCAAATGAGAACGACAGGCTTCATGACGACCTTGGAGATGACTTTTCGAGCCCCTATTAGTGCGGCCTCCGAGAGGTTCTTTCACTCTGTCATGACAGTGGCAACCCTGGGAATTCGCTTACCCGGCGAGGAGGCCCCCGCTACTCTATCGATACGAGCGCCGCAGCGGCACCGCCCCCGGCGGCGCACACACTTATAGCGCCCCGCCTCATCTTGCGTTCTCGCAAAGCCTGACAGAGGTTTACAAGCAATCGGCCACCGGTAGCCGCGAATGGATGGCCCAAGGCGATAGAACCACCCGATACATTCATCCTCTCTGCTGGAACTTCGCCCCGAACAGAAAGATCCGGATATCGGGACCATCCATCTCTCCATGCTCGCAGATTACATAACACCTGAGCGGCGAACGCCTCATGTACCTCAAAAAGATCAATATCCGTGAATTGAAGTCCAAACCTTGAGAGGAGGTTAGGCAACGCTAAAGCAGGTGCCATAAGAAGCCCATCTCCAGGGGGAACTGACGCAAACTGAACACCATCAAGATACCCCAAAACTTCGCGCTTTTCGGCCTTCGCTTGGTCCTCGGACATAAGACATACGACAGAGGCGCCATCGGTAAGCGCGCTTGCGTTACCGGCAGAGATAGTTCCGTGCCCACTCCGATCAAAAACGGCCGGTAGTGATGAGAGCTTTTCAAGAGAGGTATCTGCTCGAAGAAGGTTGTCCTCCTTTACATCTCCTAACGGGAGGATCTGAGAGGCGAGAATACCTTTTCGCTGAGCCTCTGCTGCTCGCTGATGACTCGCAAAAGCGAGTTCGTCCTGCTCACGTCGCCCAATCTGAAACTCCTGGGCCATCAACTCACAGTGCTGGCCCATCGTCAGGCCGGTAGAGGGCTCCTTCGGGCTCGGCGCCTGAGGGACGAGAAACCCCGGTCGGAACTTGGCAATAGTCGAGACCTTTGCTCCAACCCCTCTTGTCTTATTCAGCTTGAAAAAGAACTGCTCCCCTTTTCGAGGAAACGTGAGGGTTGGTTGCGACATCGACTCACTGCCGCCCACGAGAGCGCACCTAATCCTTCCTGACGAAATTGCGTCCACAGCGGCGCTCGCCGCTACGAGGCCTGTGATACAGTTATTGGCGATAAAATGGCCATTTACCGTCTTTGGTAACCCCGAGCGAAGCACTATCTCCCGTGCCAGATTTGGAATTCGAGGATCAAGC
>CAIXKI010000092.1 GCA_903920005.1 uncultured delta proteobacterium | reverse complement strand
CTGAACCATTCGTTGATGAACTTGGTCTTGGAAAGCTTCCGGCCGCTGTTGAGGACGCTATCGTTGGAATGAACGTTGGTGATTCACAGGATATTCAGACCACTATTCCAGAGGACCACGCGAATGCCGATCTTCGCGGCAAACAGACCACTCATAAAGTTACCCTTCACGGTATCTTCACGAAGAATATGCCTGAACTTAACGATGAGTTCGTGAAGTCGACAGGAATGGGTGTGGATACGGTTGATGCTCTTAAAGCTAAGCTTAAAGAGCAGCTCACAGCGCAGGCTACTGACGAGCTTAAGAACGAAACTCAGGGAGCTCTCCTTGACCTCCTTGTTAAGGAGAATCCGTTCAAGGTTCCGCAGGTCCTCGTTGATGACGAGATTCGAGGGATCGTCGCTCGCTACGGTTTCGCGGGTCGTGATGTGAAGCCTGAGTCGATCGATGTCGAGATGTTCCGTCCTCAGTTCGAGGAGTTCGCTCTTAACCGTATCCGATGCGCAATCATCATCGACCGAATCGGTTCGCTTGAGGAAATCAAGGTTGAGGAATCAGATCGCGACAAGATGATACAGCGCATTGCAGAACAGAACGGATCGACCGTTGAGGCCGCTCGTAAAGCCCTCCTTGATAAGAGTCGAATCATGGGCTTCCTTCTAGAGGTTCGGCGCACGAAGATCCTTGAGCACTTGATGGATAAGACCACTGTACAGTACGTTGATCCGTCGGAGCTTGCGGATAAGGCAGCTTAAGCCGGTCCTTCACAACTCGGGGGTCGGAATCCTTGGCGGGTTTCAGGGAGGCGTGCAAAGCTGAATTTTGCATGCCACTTCTGCCCCCCAGTTGTGTATAACTTCCAAAGAAGGAATCTGGCTGGCGGAGATGTTGTTAGGGCTTTTTGTGCGCCCATCGTCGTGTTAGCGTTCCGTTCGTCTAGTGTGTCGCAATTTCAAGGGTTTTTGTCATGACGTATCTTCCATTCGTAATTGAGCAAACAGGACGCGGTGAGCGTTCGTACGATATCTATAGCCGCCTTCTGAAAGAGCGAATCATCTTTCTTGGTACGGAAGTAAATGACATGGTCGCGAATCTGATAATCGCGCAACTTCTTTTCCTTGAGAGCGAAGACCCAGAGAAGGATATATTCCTCTACATCAATAGCCCAGGCGGCGTTGTAACGGCGGGTATGGCGATATATGACACCATGCAATACATCCGCCCGGATATTTGCACTGTGTGTGTGGGACAAGCCGCCAGTATGGGAGCGGTTCTCCTAGCGGGCGGAGCGAAGGGCAAGCGTGCGGCTCTTCCTCACTCGCGCATCATGATTCATCAGCCTCTTGGTGGCTTCAGTGGACAAGCGTCCGACGTTGAGATTCACGCACGAGAGATGTTGCGTATTAAGCAAGAGCTTACTGAGATCCTCGCACATCATTGTGGCAAGCCTGTTAAGACGGTTCAAGAGGATAGCGATCGCGACTTCTTCATGACCTCAATGCAGGCTAAGGAATACGGCTTGATCGACGATGTGTTCGAGAAGCGCGTCGTTGAGAGCAAAAAAGACTAACGCTTCGAAGGGGAGGCTCTGTGACTAAGTCTAGCGATAAAAGTCGACATACGTTGGTGTGCTCATTCTGCAGTAGATCGCAGGAGGAGGTGCGTAAGCTGATCGCTGGCCCGTCGGTCTATATCTGTGACGAGTGCATCGACCTCTGTAACGATATCATCGCGGAAGAGGTTGATACCGAGAACATCCTCCCCTCTCAGTCGAAGGTGCCAAAGCCCAAAGATATTAAAAACTTCCTCGATCAGTACGTGGTAGGTCAGGATTTCGCTAAAAAAGCGCTCTCAGTAGCGGTACACAACCACTATAAACGCCTTGAGATTAAAAGCTCATCGACTGATGTAGAGATTGCGAAGTCTAACATCCTACTGATCGGCCCAACCGGTACAGGAAAGACTCTCCTCGCTCAAACGCTTGCGCGGATCCTTCAGGTTCCCTTTACAATCACGGACGCGACCACGCTCACCGAGGCGGGATATGTTGGAGAGGACGTCGAGAATATTATCCTTAACCTCCTGCAAAACGCTGACTACGATGTAGAGAAGGCACAGCGCGGAATCGTGTACATCGATGAGATCGATAAGATCTCTCGAAAGGCCGAGAATCCGTCTATCACCCGAGACGTATCCGGTGAGGGTGTTCAGCAAGCGCTTCTCAAGATGCTTGAGGGTACCGTTGCCAGTGTGCCTCCGAAGGGTGGCCGTAAGCATCCCCAGCAGGAGTTCCTGCAAGTTGATACGAGCAATATCCTCTTCATCGTGGGAGGAGCTTTCGTTGGTCTCGAGGATATTATTCGTCGTCGCGTTGGTGAGAAGAAGCTCGGCTTCGGTGCTCACAATAAGAAAGATAAGACGCCGAAGAAGGCGGAGGCTCGAAGCCTTCTCAGCCAAGTACAGCCTGAGGACCTCCTTAAATTCGGACTTATTCCAGAGTTTATTGGGCGTCTGCCGATGATTGCGGTGCTTGATGACCTCGACGAGAACGCTCTTATTAAGATCCTTGTCGATCCCAAGAACGCGCTCACCAAGCAGTATAAGAAGCTCTTTGATATGGAGAACGTCCAGCTTCGATTTACAGAGGGCGCTCTTCTTGCTGTTGCTAAACAGGCGATCGAGAGAAAAGCGGGAGCGCGTGGATTACGGGCGATCCTTGAGTCGATCATGCTTGATGTGATGTACGACGTGCCGTCTGAGCCGGATATCAAAGAAGTTATTGTGTCTGAAGATACTGTCGCGAAAGGCGAGAGGCCTCTCGTGGTATACGAGCACGCGGAATCGGCGTAGCCCTCGTTCTATAATGCTGTTCTAGGGCGCGACGATCTCCTCGCGTGTGCTTTTTCTCTGTCCTCAGAGAATGCATCTAAGCCCGATTTTTTGCGGCTTTCGCGATCGTTTGATGATCGACCGTTTGATTGCTTTGAGCAGCGAGCACAACAAATCGAGAAAACTTTGTAGAGTTCCTTCATTATTGTGATTTTTCTAGGCGTCGACTAGCATCTTAGATCATAGGCGCAGAGATTCTATAGTAAGTCTCATAGGGTTACGACCTCTAGTTGTGGTAGAACCCTGAATGAGGTGGTGCTGTAGAGAACCCCTCTGAAGACCGGCCGGAAATGGCGGGAAGCAGAGATCTCGAAACCTGTTAACAGCGATACCCTTTAGAGGGTAGGATTGTTGAAGTAAGGCTACCTTTAGTTAAATCAAATAGTTTCATTTTTCCTTACGGTGGGATTCGAAAGGGTCGAACCGAAGGGAGGAGTGGTTACAACAAGCCAATAGGCATCTGGTTAAAAGATGAAATCAGCATTGAACAACCCAATTCCATTGCTTCCCCTTCGAGAACTCGTCGTTTTTCCTCAGCAGGTCGTCCCTCTTTTTGTAGGGCGAGAGAAGAGCGTGCGCGCGATAGAAGAGTCTCAGCGCGAGAGCAAGTACATCCTTCTTGCCGCGCAAAAAGATGCTCGCACCAGTAATCCAGGGCCGAAAGATATCTACACCATCGGAACGCTCGGTGAAGTTGTGCAGCTTATTCGATTGGCTGACGGACCGATTAAAGTTCTCGTTGAAGGAAAAGCTCGCGCGCGAATCAAGAAGTTCGTTCGGGAAGATGACTTTATGTTGGTCGACGTTGAGGAGATCGTTACCACGACGGAGATTACCACCGAGCTTAAGGCTCTCATGCGTTCTGTGAACGTAACGTTCGAGAACTACGTGAAGCTTGGCAAGAAAGTTAATCCTGAAACTATCATGCAGGTCAACGCGATTGAGGATCCATCTCGCCTCGCTGACGCAGTGGTTGTACAGCTCAATATCAAGCTTGAAGATAAGCAAGAGATCCTTGAGTGTATCGAGCCCCAGGAGCGCCTTGAGAAGATACTCGGACACATGAAGTCTGAGATCGAGATCCTTCAAGTCGAGAAGCGCATTCGAAGCCGCGTGAAGAAGCAGATGGAGAAGACTCAGAAAGAGTACTATCTCAACGAGCAGATGCGGGCGATCCAGAAAGAGCTTGGTGAGAAGGATGACTTCAGAAATGAGATCCAAGAGCTTGAGGATAAGTTTAAAGCTAAGGACATGCCTGAAGAGGCTCGCGAAAAGACCGAGAAGGAGATTCGCAAGCTTAAGATGATGTCCCCGATGTCGGCTGAGGCAACGGTAGTTCGTAACTACGTTGACTGGATGCTCTCGCTTCCATGGAACGAGACCTCGAAAGAGGAGATCGATATGGAGAAGGCCCGTGAAATCCTCGATGAGGACCACTACGGCCTTGAGAAGGTTAAGGAGCGTATCCTTGAGTACCTTGCGGTTCAAAAGCTGGTCGGAAAGATTCGTGGTCCTATCTTATGCCTTGTAGGCCCTCCAGGAGTAGGAAAGACCTCTCTTGGTAAATCGATTGCGAAGTCCACAGGTCGTAAGTTCGTTCGTGTCGCTCTTGGTGGTGTTCGCGATGAGGCGGAGATTCGTGGTCATCGACGAACTTACATCGGCGCTCTTCCTGGAAAAGTCATTCAGTCTTTGAAGAAAGCTGGAACGAGCAATCCAGTATTCCTCTTGGATGAGGTTGATAAGATGTCTACGGATTTCCGTGGTGATCCTTCATCAGCGCTCCTTGAGGTTCTTGACCCAGAGCAGAACGACTCATTTAACGATCACTACCTCGACGCTGATTACGATCTCTCGAAGGTTATGTTCATCACGACCGCGAACTCGTTGCACACGATTCCGCAGCCGCTTATGGATCGTATGGAGATCATCCGCCTCTCTGGTTACACAGAGCTTGAGAAGATCGCTATCTGTAAGAAGTATCTTCTTGAGAAGCAGCTCGGAGAGAACGGACTCAATACGGCGAACGTAACGGTGGCTGAGGAGGTCTATTCTGACATCATCAACCGATATACTCGCGAGGCTGGTGTTCGTAACCTCGAGCGAATGATAGCGACGTTGGCTCGTAAGGCCGCAATCGAGGTTGTAGAGAAAGGCCCGGATACGGTTGTGAATATCACATCAGCTAATCTTCCAAAGTTCCTCGGTCAGCCGAAGTTCCGCTTCGGTAAGTCAGAGGATCTTGACCAAGTTGGTCTCACGACGGGACTTGCTTGGACGGATAAGGGAGGAGAGCTCCTTGTAATCGAGACGACGATCCTTCCAGGTCGTGGTCGATTGCAGATTACTGGTAAGCTCGGCGACGTCATGCAGGAGTCCGCGCGAGCGGCGCTCAGCTATGTTCGTTCCCGTGCGGCGGTATTCGGCTTGCCTCGGTACTTCTACGACAAGGTCGATATCCACGTTCACGTTCCAGAGGGTGCTATTCCAAAGGATGGTCCGTCTGCTGGTATCACGATGGCAACATCGCTTGTGTCAGCTCTTACGGGAATCCCCGTTGATAAAAATATCGCCATGACGGGAGAGATCACGCTCCGTGGCAATGTTCTTCCTATCGGAGGACTCAAGGAGAAGGCTCTCGCCGCTCACCGTGGAGGGATCAAGCGTGTTCTCTTCCCGAAAGAGAATGAGAACGACATTGAGGAGATCCCAGCTACAGTTCGTAACGAGCTTGAGCTGATCCCGGTTTCTCACGTCGACGAGGTGCTCTACGAGGCTCTTCGTTGCCGCAAGCCTGAAGATTTCTCCGCTCTCTTGACCGCTAAGGGTGTTCGCGATGAGCTCCTCTACGCTGACGAGAAGAAGAAGGACGAGGCTGGTGATCGTGAGCAGCGCGATGAGAAGGGGTCAGCCCCTGGAATCGTAGCTCACTAGGCTTAGCCGCCTGGTACAGGGCTTGAAACGGCCGCTCACCCTCACGGGTGGCGGCTGTTTTTTTTTTGGCGCCGGCCGCAGGTACAAATGTCAGGTGTAATTCGATTGGAGGGCCGGCGGCCTCGCCGGCCGTGGGCCCTCATGTATTGGAGGTTTCCATACCCGTCTCTTCAGCATAGTGCGGTAAGTCGCTAGTTTTTATTGATTTATACCGCTGCCTGACCAGTTGACTTTGTCCACCGCTATCGGTACATTTCCCATCCTCGCTGACGGAATTCTATCCGTCTTCAAAGCGGGCGCTTAGCTCAGTTGGTAGAGCGTCAGCCTTACAAGCTGAATGTCGTAGGTTCGATCCCTGCAGCGCCCACCATATTTCCCGCTCGACTGTATCTTCCGCTCGGCGCTGTATTTCCCGCTCGGCGCTCAGGCCCAGATTTCCCGCTCGGCGCTCAGGCCCAGGTTTCCCGCTCGGCGCTGTATCTCCCGCTCGACGCTCAGGCCCATTGAAGAGATCTTTTAAGTCGGGAGCCTTTTGAGCGGGCTTTTAGTAATTTCGAACGATTAATTCGAGGACCGGTCCACGCTTATCAGCGCGGGAATTGATAGAGCGGCCAGCTTCTACCGTCTCTACTTTGAAACCACGATAGAGCTCTTGAATAATCGGAGTGTTTGAATTCGAGAGCATCCACTTTACTCCCTTCTGGTGGAGTTTTAGGCAGGTGAGGAGGAGAACCTCCTGGCAGGATTCATCGAATCCGCCGCTGACGTACTGGGTGAAATCAGCGGTGTTGCTCGCCGGAGCGTAGGGGGGATCGAAGTATACGAAATCCCCCTCTTCCGCAATTTCAACGACATCTTCAAACGTTCCTGTTTTCAGGATCGCTGACTTGAGAGCTTCGCCGCATGCCGTAAGGTTTGTGATATCAAGGATAGTTGGATCCTTGTATGCGCCGAAGGGCACGTTGAAATGTCCCTTTGAATTCACGCGGAAAAGGCCGTTAAAGCAGGTTTTGTTAAGGTAGATGAAGCGAGCGGCGCGAGAGATCGGCGATGTTTGAGCGAACCCTGGTTCTCGATCAAGCGCCCGGACAGCGTAATACATATCACGGTCATATCGATACGTTTTTAGCTCTTCGATAAGAGCTGGTAGGTGAGAGCGTACCACTTCGAAACAGTTAATAAGATCGGGATTGAGATCCGAGAGGTATGCGGTCTTTGGTTGAAGAGAGAAGTAGAGCGCGCCTCCACCGAGGAAGGGTTCGATGTACCGGTTGTACGACGCAGGAACTCGCTTGCCAAGTTGACCGAGGAGCTGCCCTTTACCGCCGGCCCATTTAAGGAAAGGGCGACATATACGCTTGGTCGTAGTTGAATCAGAGTCGCTCGTAGTGGCGCAATTTGTGGTCATAGGACTCGCTTTTATAGGGGGCCCTAAAAGCTTGGGCTCCTTCCAAACGGCAGTCTACTAGACCTGGGAAAATGCTCAACCAGGACTTTATGGTGTTCTCAAATAAAAGGGTGGGGGACCGGACCACAAAGCGGACGCAGTTCCTCGCCAAGGCCTACAAGCCTGTAGATTAGGTCCCGGGCGTTACCGTTGCCGACGGGGTCTCCGAGCCACCGGCTGTCGGGGTCTCGGACCCGGCTGTGCCCTCTGGCGTCGGAGTCGCAAGTGGAGTTCCTACGATTCCCACATTCCATCGGTCTATATTAGTGAATTGGGGGTCTTCGGCGCTAAACTCACGACGGTCTGGAATGTTTGGGTCGTTGTTGTCCAGATCTATCTCAATGTAAGCGGCAGAATCAGGAGCGACGGCCTTCAGATTGAACTGCACCGTTTGCTGATTGCCATCGTCGATATCCTTTGGGAAGAGGAAGTAGGCGAGGTACCGACTGCCGTCGACGCTCTCCTCGGCGTCTGCGTAAATTGGCCGCGAATAGCCATCGTTTCCTACAAAAAGGAGCCCGCTTCCGCGTACGATTCTTAGAGCCTCAGGATAGTGAAATTTGAGGATTACCCCGTTTGCGTTCATGTTTCGGACGGTCACACGGACCTGTGTTAGGTCCCCGGAATCAAGCGAGTCTTTCTCGAGTTGGAAATCGATTTCGCCCTCGAAGTTTGAATTTGCGGACCCCGTATCTGAGCTGCCACCACCTCCTCCTCCCATGCCGCACGCGGCGGCCGCAGCGACCATCGTCGCTAGAGAAAGCTTAACGAGAGAGGTTTTCTTCAGTAGACGCATAGGTCCCCAGATCATCATCGAAGCGTGGTACAACCCTCAACCGTTTAGGATGAGGCCGTGGACCCTATTGATGCGCAATTAAGGGACGTTTAACCGTTAAAGAGTACGTCTGGTCAGGGGGTTATAGAGAGTATCCTGCATGTTTTTGGGCTTAGTTCGAGGGCCATTTGCAAGGGGGCTTTACAGTACCGAACGTGAGAAGGGCCCACGCGGCTATATAGCTTGAACCACCAAGTGGCGTAATCGCGCCAAGCCAGCGCATGTTTGTCAGCACTAACGTGTAGAGGGACCCCGAGAAGATGAGTGTGCCGACAAGGAAGAGTGTGGCGACTAGTGTCGCTCGTTTTGGCGCCAGGAGTGTCGTAGGTGTTATGAGCACAGCGATCGTCGCGATACCGTGAATCAATTGATAAAAGACCGCTTTCTCCCAAATGAGGAGATCGTTTGGAGGAACGACATCGCGTAAACCATGAGCGCCAAAGGCGCCGCAAGCGACACCGACAGCCATAGAGAAAGCGGCGAGAGGATAGAGGCGTGACATGATGAATCCTTGGTAAAAATGAATCTACTTGTGTTGGAGATACATGAATCCTAGTGACCTAGCAGCCCATTTTTTAGGCGCTAAAATACTCACAAGTCCTACCAGTAGAACTCAGAGGGGCGACTAAAGAAGCGTAGCTTTGATCGATGTATTATAATCCCCAATGAGGACCGTGAAATAATAGCGTCGAGCACTCGCTCGAACAAGAGACGGCAAGCTCCGGGGCGATCGGTGAATTTCAAGGAAGAGACGAAATAGTAACGGGGACTTGAGAAACGAAAGCCAAAAGACTCAAGCGGAACGCCTCAAACTTCAGCCTGAGAGCTGGAACTATAGACCTCATACAAAAGTAATAAGTCGCTACATGCGCTGAAGTAGTGTGAGGCTGAATACGGGTAGCGCTTTACTCACAAGTAGGTGTTCCTTTGATCGACGATCAATTTATTTTGATTCCGGGGAGGTATAGCCATACGCAGCTACCTCGTTGTCGTCCTACTTGACGTGGAACAAGGACACGAAGACACCGTCGTCCCGACCGGTGCACAGCGCGAACCCAGGGACAGACCCGCGTACCCACAAGTCTTTGAACAGGTCTTCTCCCGTATACTTACAAGCATGGATCGCCGCTGCAAGCGCCTGATCTCTCGGATCGGAGAAAATAGGGGATTCGTCGTTGAGGACACCTTCCTCAGTGGTGCGATTTTCTCCCTTCTCGCCCTTAACTACTCCCGTGACCGTAATCTGCCTAGCTTGCGAGTAGTCTCGCTTCTGACAATAGGTCGGGTATTCTGTAGGCAAATTCTCATACCAATCAAGATCTCTCGCATAGACCGCGTCTCTCTTGAAGTTAGGGTGATATTTTCTAAAATACTTATTAAGGGCCTTCATTGCTTCAACATCGGTAACGTTGGCGGGAATAGTAAATGTAGAAGTTCCCGTTTTTATATCGAAGGAGTAGGACTCCATCATCTTGTGCGTTATCTGAAGCGAAGTCTTTTGTTCGGGGGCGGCTGCACCTGAGATAGACACCTCTTCGCCTCGCAGCACTCGCAAAGCGCCGTCTAATCGGCGAGACATCTCTGCTAACGAGAGGTCCCCTGCTTTTTCACTCGCGGAGCCAACTAACTTTGAGGCGGCCTGAGAAACATAGTCGAGTGCAATCTTTCCGACTTCTTTGGCTTTTTCAATAACTACCTGAGTCGTTGGCATACTACACTTTTTCACTCTCAATAATCGCTTGAGCGAGCTTGATACGAGACAACTTCTCCTCTTCGCTTACATCATCAGCGCACAGAAGCGTCGCGACCTCTGCGCGAAGCATTTCGAGGAGCTCCTCTTTCTTCTGCTTCTCGTCTTGCATGAAACTCTCTCCTCCCGAACTACCAACCGTTCGATCGGCGTTATTAAGAGAATACCGAAGCGCGTGCGCTAATCAACTGCTGTCACAATCTCTCGGGTTGGAACGGCTTGTTTGCCCGCCTCAAAACACCCACGAAGGGTCTGCAAGTATTCCCGCTACTCGAACCTCAAAACGGAGGTGTGGTCCCGTTGCTCTTTCGCTACTCCCAACCACGCTAAGCACGGTTTCACGATGGAAATCAGAGTCAGTCATGACTTTCCCGCAGCAGTTATTTCTAGAAACGAAGACTCTTTCGGCTTCCTGTTCTTCCCCAACTCACCAATATGATTTTCCTCTATGGATTTCAGGCGATTAGATAGGTGGTGGAAGGGGTCAGTGAACAGGAGCCATTATCCATACGGCAGACTTTTTCAACCGCCGTATTAAGCTTGGCAACGGACATTCTTGGGCCTATCGTGCGGCGATGAAGATAAGGATGAGTCTGGTTGCCGATCTCATTTTGTTACTTCATCAACTTTGATTCGGGAGACGAATATGAATAGAACGCTCTTGGCTTCTCTGGTAGTTATTTGCGCAACTGCGCTCTCCGTAAATACGGCTCATGCAGGACGAAAGTTCGGACAAATTTACCGCGAGTGCGGTCTCGGTGCCATGATCGCACCTAACGATGCGACAATGGCGCTCGTCTCTAATATTACGACGGACCTCGGAACGACCGCTATTCTCTCGAATGCGACCACCCCGGATACCTGTAAGGGTTCAAGCGTAAAGACCGCTCTGTTCATTCACGAGTCGTACGACGCGTTGGCGAGCGACCTCTCCCGTGGTGAGGGAAAGTATCTTAATTCTCTCGCTTCACTTAACGGATGGTCAGGTGATTCTCAAAAAGCAATTACGGAGCAGATTCGAGGAGACTTCGCCACCGTAGTCGCCTCGAATGGATACTCAGACAAGACCCGCCTCGAGAAATCAGAGGCGCTCTTTGATCTCGTATCTAAGCATTCAGCTCAGTCATAGTTGTCGGAAATCCGAATTAATTCGGATGCCGCAAACTAATACACCCGAGCAGCCACACGGCTGCTCGGTTTCTTTCAGCCCCGTCCATCACAGTGCCGCGACCAAGGTCATCTCTCCTCGCTTCAGTCCTATTTGCGACTCTGTCACTCTTTGAAATCTGCTTACCTGCCGAAGCATCTCCGATCGATGAAGTTGTAGCAGAGGCTCGCTCGCAAGGACTCGCTCTCCACCCGAAATGGCTAAGCCTTCTCCACATCAAAAGTGGCTCCCGAACTGATATCATCATCTCCCCAGATTTTTATCTCTCTCCTGTAGGACAAACAAATCCAGATGCGGAGCTCGAAGCTACTCTGAGAGCGCTTGACACTCCGTGGGAGGGGGATCCAAACGAACATCCGCGGTGTAAATATCCAGCTCGGTATCTCTGGTTATCGCGCGCCCTGAAGCTACCAAACTACACCTCACGAGATCCTCGATGCGCCAGTCTTGAGTCTTGGGCTGTCCTCGACGAACTTCACTCAATCAGTCTCTACTTAATAGGTGGTTACTTTGGAAATCCAGCCTCGACCTTTGGGCATGCGGTCCTTAAATTCAACTCGAATTCAACAGATCAGCCAAACCCACTATTCGATGTCACCGTCGGTTTCGGTGCGTTAGTCCCGGAGAATGAGTGGAGTATACGGTATGTGGCCAAAGGTATCTTTGGCGGCTACGACGCTCGTTTCCTCGATAAGTACTACTACTCGCAAGACCTCGTCTACTCTCGCTCGGAGTTCCGGGACATCTGGGATTACCGATTGCTTCTACCGCGGGAGGACCAAGAGCTCCTTGTCTTTCACGTATGGGAGATTTTAGGGAAAAATTTCGATTACTTTTTTCTAGACAAAAACTGCGCCTATAGACTCGCTGAGTTGATGGAGCTGGTTATCGACGCTCCCTTAGCTCGCGGCAACGGCGTATGGTATGCGCCCGTCGAGCTGTTTTTTCGGCTTAAGGATGCCAACACCGCGCGCTCGGAGCACGGAGAGGCCCCTCTCCTCGAAGACGTCCGCTTCCTTCCCTCCGCGCAACGCGCTCTGATTCACCAGCTGCGCGGACTCACGCCGAGCCAGCGAAGCACGTATAATCTTATCGTCGAGGCCGGCCCCAAATCGATACGAGCTACTCTCGAGAACATTTCCCCTTCCGAGCAAATCGTTATCCTCGAGGCGTTACTAGCGCACGCCGACTATCAGATGACCATCGCCGGAGACGACCACGACCCGCTTCAGAAACAATTTCGAGACAACGTACTTTTGGCGAGGCTTCGCCTACCGTCTGGCGCAGCTCCAATCTCCCCCTTAGCCGCTCTTCCCTCCCCAACGGATGGCTCGCGTCCCGGACAGATCAAAGTCGGTGCGGGATGGGACAACGCATCAGCATTTACTCGCTTGAGCTTGTCGCCATTTGCCTGGGAGATCGTGGGACAGAACAGCTTGGAGGGCGATGAACTAGTAGTTTCGGATCTGGCGCTTGGCGTTTTTCAGGAGGACGACTCTCTCTTCGTAGACCGGTACGATCTACTCCGAATCATCAACTTCAATACAACCCCAGAGACCTCAGCCGATTCCGGCCCTTTATCGTGGGAGCTTCGGATCGGCTCAGAGCGTGTCCACGACGACGGGAAAGACCGGTACGACGCGCTGCTGGCACTCGGTTTTGGCCGAGCAACGCAGTTGAATGAGTCGATACTACTCTACGGTATGCTCGACGGCGCTCTTCACTCGGTGGCTTCCAGCGCGCGCCTTCGTCCCCATATGGGGCTACGATTAGATGCTGGCGCCGCCAAAGCGTGGATCTATGGGGGTGCGCAAACGGAGGGAGAGATCAGCGGATGGAGCGAAATATGGGGAGGTAAAGGACAGTATCAAACCAGTGATAGAAGCGCCGTCTACACGGAGATCTCTAATGAACAAGCTACTCGCTACACCGTCGGCATGAGTTGGTTTTTCTGATTCGATACTATGGGTGTCAGATAGAGATGCGTACGGTCCCATGTACGTTGTATTTCCCTTTCTCCATTCGCGTTTTCCCGCGGCGACATCACTGTCAGTCATGACGTTCCCCCTTTTTTCGTCCTGCCGACCTCTGACGGATGCGCTTGAACGCCGAATGTATGCCCCGGAGAATCCACAAGAAACTCGGAAAGTCATCACTGACACTGAGTTTTCCGGTCCCAAAACCAGTTACTGCTGAGCAGGCACACCGTTCCTTGGATCAGGTAGCGGCGGTAGTCAGTACTGCGCTCGCAGAACGTTTAATTGCGTGAGCAAGGGGGCAGGAATGCCAAGCGTCCGTTATTTTTAAACGCCTCACACTCGGCGGAGCCTCAAGCCGATGGGGGTAGGGTCACGTCAGTTGCTACAAATTGCCGTAGAGACTCGTTCGTAAAGATATCAACTTTTTCCCTGTAGCTGGGCTACTGTAATTTCTCAGTCATTTAAGCCATGCAAAAATCTTTTTAAATCGGGGATAAATCCAACTAGTCGATACTGCGAGGGCTTTCGAGTAGCCCGGCTATAGAAGAAACAAAAAAGAGGAGACCCGGGGTAGGAGTACAAAAACCGTTGCTAATGTAAACCTACCCCTTAAGTCTCTCTCTTGCACCGCGCCTCAATGAAGAGCGGTGCGGGGTTGTTACAGCAAACCAAGCCATCTCTTCAGCGTTCCCACCATGGAAGCTTCATGATGTCTGGGTCTTGACGGAGAATCCGAGGAAGCTCCGTGGGCGGAGGAGGAGCGGTGATTATCTCTCCCTTCTCACTCCGCGCGCCTGTATCAATACCTATGACAATGGCCTGCCCGGTGACCCGCTTCACAGAAGCGGATGAGACGGCGGCCCCCTTGCTAGAAGAGTTCGCCTCCTTAGCTTCGGGCTCCTCCGCTTCAGCGACGGGCTTCACCTCTTCCTTGGGAGAAGAAGTGACCTTCGTTCGCTCATCCTTGAGCTCTTTCACGGTAGCATCGAGCTTATCAAGCCGATCCACCACCTTTCCGAGCGTGCTGATGGTAGCCTGAGTTACCTCAGCAGTCTTAGCGCTCGCAGCATCTTGCTGGGCCAATCTCCGATTGACCTGCTCAAGCTGCGTTGCGCTCGCGTCAGCGACACCTTTGGCGATAGCCTCTGGCATCTTGGTCAAAGCCTCAGCGGCCTTCTCAATCGCTGCCGTCTGAACCTCAACAGGGTCAGGCGGCACCACCGGTTCGGTGTAGTTGTTCGCCACGGCGGTCGCAACGGTCTTAGCCGCTTGAACGCCAGTCTTAGCCACCGCCTCCACTCCAGCCTTACCTGTGAGCCGAGTCTTGTTGGTCAGCAAATCGGGCAGGTAAAGTGCGGCCAGAAGCAGAAGAATCCCACCACCAATGAAACGGATCATGATCCACCTCCCTCAGGGGAACCTCGAGCAGAAAAGTGAACAGACCAGCGCGGCCTGCCTAGCGACCTCAAAGGGGTATAAAAGCGGACCGTAGCGGTCCTCAAAACCTTGACTCCTACCCCTATTGGCCATGTGAATGAGCTAAACGCGTTCAACAGAATCAAACGCGTTGCACATTTTGGTAGTAGCAAAAAAGAATCTGGTTGTTTACACAAACTGACTCCTGATCCGACTTCTAGGCACTTTCTGAATCGCGCTCGGAAACTGGGGGGCTTCTGCGGAGGAAACCGCAAAAACAGAGCGCCCTTGCAAGCTATGTTCCGCTAAAGGCGGCCGGAAACCGGTGTTAGTAGTGATGAGCAAAAAGGCGGGAACTCAGGGTCAGTCATGACTTCCCCCTTTTTCGGCCTGCCAACCTCTGGCGGATGCGCTTGAACGCCGAATGTATGCCTCGGAGAATCCATAAGAAACTCGGAAAGTCATGACTGACTCGAGTTACCGCCCTGGCTTCACTGATTAAGGCTCAAACGGATTTCAATTCCCACTATAGAGCTCACGCGCTCCCAGGACCGGATTGTTTCCGAAGATCTTATCTTCCGGCATATAATCGGGATTTGATGTTATCGGGGTTCCTTCAGGAAGAACGACACGTCCTGGACGGGAAGGGCCACCACCCCTTCGTGTGGGAACCGGTGTCGGCGTTGGAGTTGGTGTGGGTGTGGGTGTCGCCGTTGGTGTTGGGGTGGGGATCGCCTCAGGAGCTCCTGCAGGGAGAGATGATTGCCCAGGTGGTGGCCCGAGTAATTGCTGGAGATCCTCGCGAGCCTCTTTGACCGTCGGAGAAGGAGATTCCGGGTCGTCGTTCCCGTCGAACTTCACCTCCAGGGTAATGCGTCGGTTCCCGGCGGCGATAGGGGCCTCGGGGAATTTGAGCTCACTTGCTGCTTTTCCGACAACGCTCGCGACCTTCGATGGTGGATAACCTTGCGATTCGACCAGTCGGCGCGCTGAGTTCGCGCGGTCCGAGGAGAGTTCCCAGTTCGTGTATCCCCCCGTTCGTGTTGGAAAGGGCTTCGCGTCGGTGTGGCCGACGATATCGAGGTTACTTGAATATCCTTTGACGATATCAGTCACTTTTTGGAAGGCTTCTTCAGCGTCTTTTTTGATTCGGGGACTTCCGCTGTCGAACATTGAGTTGCGATCGGTGTCCATTATCTCGATCTTTAACTTGTCTTTTTCAATCTTCACCTCGATCTTACCAAGCGCGGTTGAGATGCCGTGGTTCGCTGCTATTAGTTTATCAAGCGCTTGTTTCGCCTTCTCCGCCGTTTCACGGAGTCTCACCTCTCGACGGATCTCCTCGACGGATTTCTTGTCAGAGTTAAGTCCTGTGATCGTATCGGGGCCCTTGTGAGGTTTCGGGTCGAGGCGCCCCTCTCGCATATAATGTTTGTCGCGGTCCTCGTTGCTCTCGCCGTATAGCTTTTGAGCGGGATCTTGAGTCAGCTCTTGGTTCGGACGTTTGTCCACCGGCTTTGGAGGTACGTACGCGTCGCTAAGGATACCTGCTCCTCCCAGAAGGAGTGGCATTCCGGTTCCTTCAGTAAAGAGGGATGGTTTTCGAAAGTAGGACGCGATCGATTCGCGAGTGGTAACTGAGGCCGTGTTAATGAGCCACATACAGAGGAAGAAGCACATCATCGCGGTTACGAAGTCGGCATAGGCGATCTTCCACGCGCCTCCGTGGTGGCCACCATGGCCTCCCTTCTTTTTAATGACGATTACAGGCTTATCATCTGCCATGGTGACTCGTCTCGGGAGCCGGCACTACTTCTTCTTGGCTTCCTTCATAATCTCTTCTAACTGCTCAGCCGTTGGTCGATATACTGACGGGATCGTTTTACGAGCGAACTCAAGCGCCACAGCCGGAGGCGATCCTCCCGCGAAGGAAACGAGGCCCGCTTGAACGGTTTTCATAATCGCGGTGTTTTCACGAGCGACGTGCTCCATCTTGTTTCCGATAGGTCCCACGAATCCGTATGACAGGAAGATTCCAAGCATTGTTCCTACGAGAGCGCACGCTACGTGGTGTCCGATCTCTGTTGGAGGTCCATCAAGGAATTGCATGGTAATGATGATTCCGAGTACGGCCGCCACGATCCCCATCGCCGGGAACGCGTCTGCCATCTTTAGCACCGCGCTGGGCGCGAGAAGGGCCTCCTCGTGGTGCGTTTCTATCTCCGCGTCGAGAAGCTTCTCAAGATCGAAAGCGTTTACGACACCGTCCACGAAAAGTCTTAAAGCTCCGCAGAAGGTATCCATGAGGTGGTGGTTGTGCGCGGCTTTTGGATATCTATTAAAGCGCGCGCTCTGATGTGGATTGGAGATATCTCCTTCGATTCCGAGCACGCCCTCTTTTCTCATCGTGTCAAAGATACACCCCATGAGGCCGAGGAGGTCTTTATACATAGCCGCGTCGATGCCGCTTCCCTTAACGGCACCAATCAATCCAGGCACAATCGCCTTCACGATGTAGCCAGGGTTGGCGATGAGAAGCGTGAATCCGATACCGCCCGTGATTACCAGGAACTCGTACGGTTGCAAAAGGATAGGCACCGGACCTCCCGGTCCTGCGAATCCGATTAGCACGCTGGCCAATACGCCTATGATTCCAACTATGACACCCATGGTATGTCACTCCTCCCTTATTATCCTCTGGAATGGTCGGAAGTTACGGTGCCTTACTTTACCCAATAGTTAGAAACGGCGTTATGAGGCGTCGTGTCGATAGTGGGCAAGCCAGAATAGTCCTTACAATGAGTTGCTGGATTCCTGCGAGCCGCTCTGGCTGGAGGAGGAATCGCTTGAGCCGGGGGAGCTTCCGCTATCACCTCCACCGGTCGAAGAGGCGTCGTTTTGTGGGTTAATGTTCTCTACTCGCTGCGAGCTGTCACCAATAGCGTAGCGTAGTTTCTCCCCAGTTTTTAAAGAGACCTCTACCGTTACACCGTCAGGGTAACTGCCTCCGGCTTTGCTGAAGCGGTAGTGGTCGCGACCGCCGTTTCCGTTTCCGCCGTACCGGCCGGAGTCGAGTAGCTTGCCGGCAGGATCAAAGAGCTGAACTCCGGCAATGAGTCCGGAGAGCCGTGATGGAAGGAGTATTGCAAGCTTTCCATCGCTATCGGACACAGGTTTGTAGAGGAACCCCTGATCGCCTGCTGTCGGCGCTCCAGGGATGTTTATCACCTTACTGTTACTCGCTTCGTCAACGGAGCGCTCAGGAGGTTTTTCGCTACCATCGGTGTATTTTTCAATCAATGCGCGAGATCCAGCGAGGGCTTGCTCAAGTGAGGCGACCGCTACCGTTGTATCGTTGGCACCGCCGCGTCCGTCAAAGAGCGCCCCTTTATTGTCGTCGAGTTGCGCAGCGGCGAAGGCCTCCGAGTAGATCGTGTCTGTCTCCTCTTTGGTCAGAAGTCCTGTCTCACGAGCCTCGATAAGGGCGGCTTTGGTCGCGTCCTCCATGGGGACGTAGCCATCCCCCTTTTTCATGGAATTCTTCTTGGCTTCGAGGACCTCTTGGAATTTTGAGCCCTGTTCGTCGCCTTTGGCTTTGTTGACGCGCTCAGAGACGAGCGCGGAAAAAAGGTCCTCCTCGCTGACCTTTTTTGCCGGGTCATCCCCGAGGAAGACTTTGAGAGTCTTGTCGAACTCGGTGGAGTTCGAGGGCGTGGAAACGGATGGCGTCGTTTGCGCAACCCCCTGTACGGACGGCGTTTGTGAAGTGCTCTTAACCGATTCCATGGATCTCTATCCTTTGAAAAAACTTCCCGTCTCATCCCTTGAGGTGACCTATCCGCGGTCACGTACCTATCCAAAGCATAAAGCGTTCCAAAGTGTGGATACGGGCTGGATTGCTCGGCTTGTTCTCGTTACATTTGGTTTGGAGGGCTGGCCCTCCATATGGTGAAAGTAATGCGCCTTGCTCCGGAGTTTTATGGCCCAGATAGCCCCGTCCTCAGTCATCGTAGCCCCTTCGATCCTTGCCGCGGATATCGCGCGGCTTGGGGATGAGGTTGATAGTGTGGTTGCCGCGGGAGCGGACTGGCTGCACGTCGATGTCATGGATGGTAGTTACGTTCCGCCGATTACCTTTGGAGCGAACGTGGTAAAAGCTCTTCGTGACCGCTCGAAGATATTCTTGGATGTGCATCTGATGATTGAAGAACCCGAGAGGCATTTCTCCGCGTTCCGGGATGCGGGTGCCGATCGTATCATCATTCACCAAGAGACCTGCCCGCATCTGCATCGATCTCTCGCGGAGATTCGCGCTATGGGGATGAAGAATGGCGTGGCTCTTAATCCGGGCACACCGATTGACGCGATTGAAGATGTTTTAGATATTTGCGATCTGGTTCTCATTATGTCCGTAAACCCAGGTTGGGGAGGACAAGCCTTTATCCCCACCTCCATCGCTAAGATCCGAGATTTACAAGGTCGGATCGAGGCTAGAAAACTCACCGCGCTGATCGAGGTAGACGGGGGCATAAATGCGTCAACGGGCGTTGATTGTGTGAGAGCCGGGGCGACCGCGTTAGTGGCGGGTTCCTATGTTTTTGGTGCCCCAGATCGTAAAAAAGCTATCGAGAGTCTGCGCGCATGAGTGTGTTCCTTATCCTTATAGCGGTAATTCCGTTTTACCTTTTAGGGTCTTTTCCGACCGGATTCCTCATATCGAAACTTCACGGTATCGATATCGCTTCGCAGGGGAGCGGTAACGTTGGGGCGACAAACGTCGCGAGAGTTCTCGGCAAACAGGCGGGCATTCTCACGCTGCTGGGCGATGTCGTTAAAGGCCTTCTTGGCGTTGGCATAGGAAATCTGGTGAGTGATCACCAGTGGTTCGTTATGTGCGCGGCCGCCGCGGTTGTGTTAGGGCACTGCTTCTCTATTCCGCCATATCTTAAGGGCGGGAAGGGTGTGGCGACCGCGTTGGGTGTCACGATAGCGGTATCGCCAATAGCGGGATGTGTGGCACTGGGTACCTTCGCGATCGTTTTTGCGGTTTCGCGCTTCGTTTCACTCGCCTCTATCGCGGCTACGGCGTCTGTGCCGTTGTGGTTTCTTATCGCTAATGCGGATGACGCGACGACCGTCGGATTCATGGCGATAGCTACCATTTTGATCCTCCGTCACCAACAGAATATCCGTCGCCTCATTGAGGGGCGTGAGCCGAAGTTTGTGCCGAAAAGCGCACGTTGATACGACTCCGCCTCCGCGGACCGTAAGATTTTTTATGAAAGGTTTCCCTGTACCTGGTACGGCTTACTTCGAAGCCATCTCAAGCCCCTCAGGACCGAGATACGAGAGGGTGCCGTTGTCCCAAAGAACTTGAACCATCAACGAACGCTCGCGTGACTCTCGGGATGTGAGAGTAGTCTCCTCTCGGAGGGTTTTGACAGTCCCGATGCATCCGCGTGTAGAGAAGGTGGTTACTGGAGTCTCGCCGTCAGCGCGGTCGAGCGACGCGGCACCATCGTTAGCAAGAGTAACGGTGAAAGGAATTCGACGAACGCGGTCATTAACTTTGAATTTTTCCATAGGGCCTTTTCGTTATCTACGCCTCATACGAACGTCGCATGGGTTGATTGGTTTTGCGAGTATTTTCGGACGACTCATCAACCATCACGTATGATTCTCGAAGGGGATTGTGAGGTTCGCCCTCATTTGTGTCTACACCCGATTGTGTGGGGACTATTCTGAAAATGCGTTTGAACAGGAGCGTTACTTAAAATCAACAAGGACCATCGAATCGGAGAAACTCTGGTTGCCGGGGAATGCTTTTTGGCTGAGATCGATTCGCGGGTCTCTAAAGTCAAGGAATATTCTCTTGATTATCGCTATTTAGAGAGAATTTTACCCTCAAGATTTCTACGGGGCAGTCCGATACAAGATGTGAGGTGGAGGTTTAGGAGGCGTAAAGGTCCGAAGGCGCAGACTTTTAGGAGCCCGTACCAGCAAGGAAGAACCTGCAATCTTCTGACACGGTTCGAGCATCTGAATTAAAAGGGGATTTTCCTCAAGGTTTTT
>CAIXKI010000091.1 GCA_903920005.1 uncultured delta proteobacterium | reverse complement strand
GAAAGTGTGTTTGAATAGAGTAAAGATCGTATGACTTATCCAGCCTCTCAGTCCCTACCCATTCTCATTGTTGATGATGTCGAAGCTACAAGAGCCCTTATTCGGGATATGCTTGAGGAGATGGGCTACCATCACATTATAGAAGCGCCGGATGGACGCGAAGCCCTTGAGATACTCTATAAGACACCGGTGCAACTGACGTTATGTGATCAGGTTATGAACGATATGTCAGGGCAAGAGTTGCTGCTACGCCTTCGAGAGAATCCGCGCCTTCGTGATACGCCCGTTATCATTGTGAGCGCGCTCTCCGATGTCGCGGAGGTCGAATCTGCGATGAATTTGGGGGCCTCAGATTACCTGATAAAACCTTTGAGCTTTCGCAAGCTCAGGCGCAAGGTAACGGATATCATCTTTAGAACCGCTCCACGCCAAGAGTTGCTAGCCGAGGAGTGCTCCTCCCGTTAGCGGGAACGGATGGTAGTTAGCAGCTGTCATAAACCCGGTTGGAAAGGGCTACTTGTTCTTCTCGAGCATCTCGCGCCATTATCTCTTTTGGATTTCCAGCGATGGCTCCGTCGGGGTTGACACAACCGCATGATTTGCGATGTAGGTCACATTACCGCGATGTAATTGAAGGGCGCTTGAAAAGAGTAGCGAGTGCGTCGGAGTGAGGAGGGTATCGATCTCTCGCCTGTCTTCCTCGCTGTGATACTCCATGTAGATGAGGCTAAAATCTTTGATGTACGGGGAGAGGTTCCTCACAATTTCTACCTCGCACCCCTCAGTATCAATCTTGAGCATAGTACCCGGCCCGATTTTGTCTCGTAGCGCCTCTTTCGCCTCTAGGATTTCGATCTCCTCGAAGTTTTCCTGTGACACCTCAACACTCGTGTGGGTTGAGTTCTGCATCGAATGGAGACGGCCGTGAAAAAGTTTTGCTTTGCGTGGAGAGCCTGCCAGACCAAATGGAAAAATCTCGATACCTGGTAGGCTGGCTGTATTGAGTCTCAGGTGATCACGGCTCTGTTGGCATGGCTCGAAGCAATAGATAGGTACATTTCCGTATGCGTGATGGAAAAATATAGCGGCAGCGCCAACGTGTGCTCCGACATCGATGATGCGGCTGGGCCTAAAATGCTCTAACGGAAGGAGGGGATAGTTGTCTCCTTTGAGGATCTTGAGGAGGTGCCCTTGTTCGTTCCCTCCATCGTGAAACGAGAGCGTGTAGCTCTTGCCGTTACCATCAACCGTTAATGACGCGATCTTGCCGTTCATGCGTATTGAACATTGCTCCAGGGTGCGAAGGATATAGGAAGAACATCGACCGAGGCAGGCATCCTCTGAAGTAGATTTGTAAGGTGTTGAATTGTTTCATGGTCTGCCGGCTCGGCGGGTGCATGGAAACCCAATCGCCCAGCTAAGGGGCGGGTAAGGCTCCATCTGTAGCAATCAGTCTCGATCGAGAGCCCTGCCTCGGACTTCGGACTGAAAACACCCTGTGTCGAGGATAGCCTTACATCAAGGATTTCCATCGGACGCAATTGAGCTTGGTCATGCCACAACATTGTTGCGTAGCCGCGCATTGGGGTTTTATTTGAATAGCGAAACATTTGGGTGTAACTAACGAACAGTAAAGTAACTACATATGGTGGCTACTATGGTGATGCAGATACGGGCACAAGGACAAACTCAAAAGATTGAAGGCGCATGGAGCGCCGTTGTCTCTGAGTGGCAGGGGCGCCAAAAACCGACGGCGGTGAGCACCCAGCTCTCTCCAGATGAGATCGCCCAAATCAGAGCCAAGGATATCTCTCAGGGAGTAGATCAGGTTCGGAGTGCTCGGACCAACCTTTTTCGTTGGCGTAATCGTCACAACCAAGAGGCGCAGCTTGAGAGTAAAGACCGGGCGGGGAATAGTGTGCCACTGTCTCTTTTAGATAGAGTGCTTAGGATCTTCCAGAACGTCTCGTTCGAAGTCAGTAACGCTCGGATGAAATACAATCGAGAGGTAGGGGAGCAGCTCAAGTCCATAGTCGAACAACACGGAGGCAAAAGCTTTACCCGCACTTCCGGTACCCCCCCAGTTTTATTGCTGGCTTCCGTTCCGAAGGGAAAAGAGAAGAAGGACTTGTCGATGAAAACGCTCATTAAGAAGATTGATGATCTTAAGGAGCGGTTGGAAGAGGGAAAGGGTAAACGACCTGATGAGAACAAGCATGCTTCTCGGGTGTACAGGACTCAGGATCACATCGTTTTGTATCGAGTGGTAAACGGGAAGGAGGAGACTATCGAGATGAGTTTCCGTCGCGCCGGCAAAGTCGATATCTTTCTGAATGGGAGCGCGAAGCCTCAGGGAAGCCAGTGGAACGATGACGCCTTTCGAACCGCAGAGGCTTTTTTGAAGGGAAAGGATGTGACCTTTACGATGCGCGGCAAAGCCGAGCAGAAACAAGACACGTACGTGGTCCGCAAAGACACTCAGTCTTTGCTTGATTAATCATCTTTCAGGCGTGGATTACGCCGCTTTTATAATCGGATCACCGTAGCACTCGGCGGGTGAGGGGAACTGCTTGCTTCTTACCTCTGCGCCATACGCCGCCATCGCCTCGACCGCGCGGTCACCAAGGGTTGCGTACTGTTTTAAAAATTTCGGCCGGTGTGTGTTCTGTTGGAGCCCGAGAAGATCGTAGCTCACAAGAACCTGTCCATCGCATTTCATGCCTGCTCCGATGCCGATAGTTGGGATCGAGAGTTCGCCGGTAATTGTGGCAGCTAGGTCTTGCGGAACGCATTCAATCACAACACAGAATGCTCCCGCCTCTTCGAGACCTTTGGCATCTCGAAGTATCTGTTGCGCCGAACCGGCGCCGTCGAGAGAGTTTGATTTTCCTTGTACCTTATATCCGCCCATTCGATGTACTGATTGAGGCGTCATACCGACGTGTCCCATGACTGGGATGTCGAGTTCAACGAGTCGTCGCACTGTTTTTGTAATCGCTTCTCCGCCCTCTAGTTTTACCGCGGCAGCTCCGCCCTCTTTGATCAGTCGACCAGCAGCTTCAATCGCGCGTTCCTCCGAGATCTGGTACGAAAGAAAAGGCATGTCCGCCACGACGAGCGCTCTCGACGCGCCACGGCTGACGCAACGCGTGTGGTATATGACCTCATCAAGGGTTACTGGAAGGGTAGATGATTGACCCTGAATGACCATGCCGAGCGAATCGCCCACCAAAAGGATATCCATTCCAGCGGCCTCCGCAAGTTTCGCGAAGGTAAAGTCGTACGCCGTAACCATGACAAGAGGCGCGACATCTCCCCCCGCGACCTTCCATTTTTTAACGAGCGGGACAGTAATAGGCATACGAGAACCTCTTTTCTGCGAGCGAGGATCGCCCACTTCGAACTAAGCTTTGGTGTGGTTTCGTATGAAGAGCTCAAGCTCTGCCGGTGAGACATCCGGCATACCGCCCTTCTTCGTGGCGTTTAGAGCGCCCATGAGATTCCCAAAGAAACAAGACTCTTCGAGGGATGCTTTCTGAAGATACTTAAACGCGAAGCCGGCGGAGAATGAATCGCCGGAGCCGATTGTGTCCGCTACGGTGATCGACACTCCCGGCACGGTGCATTCCTTGCCCGTGTCGTCGATGGCGTAGACGCCATCTTCACCGAGCGTGACGAGAACGATCTTCACACCGAACTTTTTCATAACCTCTTGCGCCATCTCTTTTGGAGATTTGGCGCTCAGATTGAGAAGCTCGGTAACGATCTTCACTTCGCTTACGTTAAGCTTAAGAATGTCGGTTCGACGAAGCGATTCGGTTACGGTTTCAGCGGAGTAGCAATTTTTGCGAAGATTGATATCAAGGAACTTCGTCGCTTGAGGAGCGGCTTCGAGGACCTTATAGATAGTTTCCCTGGTTTGCGGGCTTCTCTGAACGAGTGTCCCGAAGCAGATAAAAGGAGCGTTCTTCGCGGCTTCGAGAAGCGCAGGTGTTGGCTCAAGAAAGTCGTACGCAACGTTGGGATTAATAACGAAGCTCGGGTTTCCGTCAGTCGTGAGCGTTACGTCTACTGTACCCGTTGGATTCGTCGCATCTACCTGAACGAGTGAGAGGTCGAAGTTAAGGCCCTTAAGGCCAGTAAGAAGGTCCTCTCCAAGCTGGTCCGCCCCAACGCGGCTCACCATTTTAACGGGTGCTCCGAGCTGTCTTAGGCGATGACAGAAGTTGGCAGGAGCTCCGCCGAGGAGGCGCTCATGAGGAAGGACATCCCATAGAATCTCGCCCAAAGCTAAAGCGAACCGATCCGAACTATTAACAACCATGGTGATTCTAGCCTCGTGTATAAACGGTTGAGAGAGTAACGTAGGAATGTGTTTTTAATCATTGATTCGTGTATTTAGGCAAGTTTTTCGAGCAAAAACATACTGCATTCTTCGGCGAAGGTATCCTGAGTCCTTGTCGGAGTTTTGGTAAGGGACTGGATCCGCAGAGCTTCTCTGATTCATCGGAGATTCTAATACTGGACTAACAATTAAAAACCGTGTAGCGTTCCAGCACTTATTCAGCATCTCCCCGATACTATCAGTTTCGTTCGGGGCGCCGCCCAACTTTTCATGGGCATACAATCTGTCGATTAGTTTCGATTACGTGACCGAAGAGGTCTCTCAGCCGGGTTTATTCCGGTCTACGGGGATTGTTGTCTATGAATACACATGACCATGCAAATGGGGGGCCGCAAAACCATGCACATGGAGCGGGACACCTCAACGTGTCCGACCTATTGGCTGGCAGGAAGATTACGGGTGCGTGCGGTGGATTCCCTGATCGTAGTGAGCTGGCGACACCAATTAAAGTGGTCGACCTGTCCCACGGGAAGGTTCGAGTTCGAACCGATGGAATTGTTTCTGATCACGATGAGACGATAAGTGTTGGCACGGGAGAGCACGTCCATGATGGACATGTCGCTCGTTTCGCCCAGGGGTTGAGTCTCGCCCTACTTGAACACAACGAAGCCAAAAGCGCCCCGTTTCTCAAAACGGAGCACCTCTCTCGCTTCGTAGCAACGAACTCTATCTTCTCGGCGGATGAATGGCTTCCGTACAAGAGCCAGTCAGGAAAGAGCGAGGATCGGGTTTTGCGAGGAATGCTTGAAGTAGCTTTTGAACGCTTCTCATTGGATAGATTCGATTTTGATGACCTGTTGGAGCGATTTACGCACCACTCGGGCGCTGTGTTGAAGCACGGCTTTCAGGATTTCATGAAGAACGTAAGCCTTGATAAAGGCTTAGCTTCCGCGTTTGAGAGGGCCAATAGGGAGGGTGTTCCAATTGCGGTTTGCTCAGCGAGTCAGGAGCACGTGGTTATGGAGACCCTGAAACATTTTGATCTGGTGGCCAAGGACGGTTCGGTTTCATGTGATGTTGTCGAGGTTGTCATCGGAAACGCTGTCAAAAAAGTCGATGCTCATACGTTCTGCGGAGCGGCTATCACTCAAGCGTGTGAGGAGTTAGACGTCGAACCCGCTCGGGCAGTTATGTTCGGTGACTCGATTGGCGATGTCGCAGCTGCTGCGCGTGCTGGTATCGGTACGATATTTGTGTGTGTGAGGGAATCTCATAATCTGCCGGGCTTAAGGAAGGAGATCGACAGCTTCCAGAGGCAGGACCGTTACAACAAGGAGCTAGTGGGTCGCGGGGAACCTATAACCGTTTATCTTCTCAATGGATTTGATCAAGTTGAGATCGAAGGACGCCTCCCGGCTTCGGAGAAGCGGACGGTGTGCTCTACCGACAAAACTCAGTGTACTAGGGGTGTATAACGCTATGCAAATGGATATCTCTCGTCATCAGGCAACTATTACTCTTCCCGAACCGCAGTTCTCCTCTGAGGAGGCGTATCGTTCGTACTGTAACGGTCTCGTGGCGGCGTACCGTGAGTCGAAGTCTATTGCCCCCGCAACGCCAACTTTCGCGGCGCACATCAACGCGATCGCTCAGGGGGGCGAGATGGTCATCAAGACTGGTTGGGGAGGCGTAGATATCGTTTCATACGATCATCCGAATGTAGAAAAGTTTCTCGTTGTAGAGAGCGGAAAATTTCTCGCCTTTGAAAAACATGATGAAAAGCTGGAGACCCTGATTGGTGAAGAGGGGCTCGGTGTTTTGGTGTATCGACCGGAGGGAAGCGACTCGCTTAAAGCTGAGTTTATTCAGCCCGGTTGGACGCGTACTCTTCAGCCCGGTCAAGAGCACACCATTATCGCTCTCTCAAACCTTCTCGTTCGAGAACGTTCCATAGATCCTAAGGGGATGGATAAAGACCTCATCTTCCTTTACATGCCGAACTGATTATTGCAGGGCCTGCGGCCCTCCAATAACGTTACGCGGAATTCAATTGGAGGGGCACCGGCCCGTCTCGCCGGAGGCGAGCCGAGGCGGACCCTTGTGCCCACGGGTACAAATGTTTCGTGTGTGTGATGTCGCGGGTTCTTACATGGGCACCGAGGCCGGTGCCCCTCCAGGTTGCGGGTACGAATATTTCGATGTGATTGATGTCGCGGGTCGCGACACGGAATGAATTGGAGGGGCACCGGCCCGTCTCGCCGGAGGCGAGCCGAGGCGGACCCTTGTGCCCACGGGTACAAATGTTTCGTGTGTGTGATGTCGCGGGTTCCGTCACGGGCACCGAGGCCGGTGCCCCTCCAATAACGTTGCGGGGAATTCAGGTGGAGGGGCACCGGCCCGTCTCGCCGGAGGCGAGCCGAGGCGGACCCTCGGTGCCTGCGGGTCCGAATGTTTTATGCGTTTGATATCGGGGGTTCCAACAAGCCGGCGAGGCCGCCGGCCCTCCAGGTACGATCGTGGCGGGCTCGTGCGGATCGCATAATTATCGCGGGAGCGATTGGAGGGCCGGCGGCCTCAGGTACTTGTGCGCAAGACGGATTCCTTGCACGATAGAGAGGTTGTGATGAGGCGCGTCTATGGGGGTCAAAGATCCTGTATTAGTTATCGGTGACGTTCGGTGGGATACACTCCCTTCCGGTGAGAGACTCGGAGGGTGGGCCGCTGCGTTCGCCTACCGGCTTGCCGCTCTCGGGCATCCGGTTACCTTTGCCGGTTGTATTGGACGGGATGCTCTTGGCGATAGAGCCGCCCAAGAACTGAAGATTCTGGGTGTTGGAACGGAGCTTGTGCAACGCGATCCTACGCTTCCCACGAGTACCGCCCGCATTGAACGTACAGAAGAGGGCCGATTTAAATACACCTCATTCGATCATGCGGCCGCTACGCAGCTCGTAGAGCATCCTGAATTTATGGGGCGGGCGGATGATTTCGAGGTTCTTTACTATAACAGCTATACCCATACCTCGCTTGTAGCGGGAGCGACGCTTCAAACGTTTCTCAATCGGTGTGGCCCCTCGTTTAAGATCTATGATGTACGGTGTGAGGCTCGCTCTGTCACGAGTGAGGCCCTTGAAGCCGCGTTGCAGATCTCTTCCGTGCTTAGGGTGAGCGCTGAGGATGTTCCCTCTATCTGCCATTTGCTCGGATTACCTGTTTTGGAGCCGGAGCTCTTTTGTGGAGCGATTACCGAGCGATTTGGCGTCTATTACTGCGTGGTGATGGATCCGTATAACGGTGCGGTCGTTTCTTCAATTCTGGGAGAGCAGATATCGATAGCTCCTCACCTCTCAAAGATAGTGGATCTCCTCGGGTGGCACGAAGCGTTTCTTGCCGGATTCGTGCATCACGTTCAGAAAGGAAGTTCCCTTGAGCGATGTGCTATAGCGGGAGTTCACTACGCGGATCTAGTCGCCTCGACTCATGGCGCGATGCAGCCATGTCCTGAAAGCGAGTTGGAGAAGGTTAAAGCCGCCTAACAGGGCAGTGGACGCAACTGCCTTAGACTGATTCTTCTGAGAGAGCGTAAAATACGAAGAGGGTATTTCCGTATTTTCGCTGTGACGTTTCTTTGAGGGTCTCTAGCGAAAGAGATTCGTACTCTTTAGGGTCGATCTGAACGATGACCTGACCACCAGGATTCACAAGGTGAGGGCGCTCAGCGATTATGCGCATCGCTTCTATCCAGATCCCTTTGTACTGCGGCGGGGCAACGAAGAGTATATCGAAGCTCTTGGCGCAGTTTTTTAGATACACAAACGCGTCGGTGTGGCGCACTTCCGCTTTATCCGTAAGTTGGGTCGTCGCGAGGTTGTCTTTGATTGTGGCTACCGCTTTGGCGTTAGTGTCAATGAAGACACAGTGGCGCGCTCCCTGGCTAAGAGCCTCAATCCCTATCTGCCCCGTGCCGCCAAAGAGATCCAGGAGCGTAGAGTCTGGAAGGCTCCCCCGAAGGATATCAAAAAGGGGGACCTTGGCGCGATCGAGGATGGGCCGGGTTGAATCACCCGGCACGGCCTTTAGTGTGCGCCCTTTTGCGGTTCCGCTAATAACTCGCATGAAACTACAGCGTTCGGTTTGGATCCCAGTTCTCAATGTAGTCGCGAATGAACGCGAGGAACTGTCCTCCAAGCGAGCCGTCTACGATGCGGTGATCGTATGAGAGTGTGAGGTAGCACATCTGTCGAATGGCGATCATGTCATCGATAACAACGGGGCGCTTCTTAATAGCTCCGAGACAGAGGATGGCCACTTGAGGCTGATTGATGATCGGAGTTCCGATGATCGTTCCGAATACGCCTGGGTTTGTGACCGTGAACGTTCCACCAGCCACGTCGTCTGGCACGAGCTTCTTGTTACGAGCGCGTTGCGCGAGATCGTTAAGCGATCGAGCGATGCCAACGAAGTTCTTCTCTTCAGCCTTCTTAATGACCGGAACGATAAGCCCAGTATTTCCGAGGGCAACGGCGCAGCCGAGGTTGACGTTCTTTTTGAGAATGATCTTCTTTCCTTCAAGCGAGCAGTTCACGTAAGGGAAAGCTTCCAGCGCTTTGACCGTTGCTTCAAGGAAGAATGGTGTGAAGCTCAAGCCAAAACCCTCGCTTTTCTCGAAAGCGGCTTTGTGCTTCGCGCGATAGTTCGCGATTCCGGTGCAATCTATCTCTTGCATTGAGTATACATGCGGGCTCGTGTGCTTTGAGCGAACCATGTGGTCAGCTATAGCTTGTCGCATCGTGTCCATCATAACGACGCGAGTTCCATCCGCGCCCCAGTCTGCCGATGGAGCCTGCGTGGTTGTAGCGGCTTTTGGCGCTACTGGTGCTGCGGCGGGAGCCGCTACAGGCTTGGCTGACTTTGTGTCCACGTACTTGAGAAGGTCTTCCTTCGTAAGACGTCCGCCTTGTCCTGAACCACTGAGAGAATCAAGTTCGGCCATGCTCACGCCATGTTTTTCAGCGAGGCTCTTCACAAGAGGTGAATAGAACTTTCCACCTTCAGCGTGCGCAGGCTCTTCTCGTTGAGCAACTGGCTCTGGAGTAGGGGCCGCCTTCGGAGCTGGAGCCTCTTTCACCGCGGCATTGCCGCTGGTTGCTCCTGCCGATACCGCGCCGCCGGCGGTATCGATGAGAGCGATCATTGTTTTAACGGGAACGACATCGCCCTCATTAAAGAGAAGCTCCGCGATCGTACCTGCCGCGGGAGCAGGAATCTCTGAGTCCACTTTGTCAGTTGAGATCTCAAGGATCACCTCGTCCTTCTGAACGGTGTCACCCACTTTCTTGCGCCACTTGGAAATGGTTGCCTCGGCGATCGACTCACCCATCTGTGGCATCAACATCTCAACTTTCATGGTCTACGGCTCCTTAAATACGGTGAAATCAATAGTCGTTATAGACCTATACGAACTTTAGATAAAGCTTCTCGTAGGTGTAAGATGATGTCCGCAGCATCCTCTTCGCAGCTTTTTTTCGAGGCTTTTATGAAAAGGTGTTTTATGGGCGGGGTAGGGGGCGCTGGCGCCATATATATAAACTTATTATGTTTTATAGCCCCATGGTCCGGAACCGCAGGATCGGATGTCCGTAACCCTCTTCTGGGGGCCTCTTTCTCGTTTTGCCCAAGCTCTCAAAAGGCTCGCTGGTGAAGCTCTTGGCCCCCTTGCTAGCCCTGCTTTGAAGTAGCTGACCACGTTTTATATGCCCCGCTCAGATTCCTACACGTAAAGCCACTCTGAGTCAGAATTCGGCAAGCGTTATATGAGCGTTGCCCCGAGGCACAGAAAACCAAAATCTCTTTCTCTTTTGAGAGCTCCCCAATTCGTAGACGCAGGTCATTCAATGGAATATTGACGGCATGCGGGATAGAGCCATGCTGGAATTCGGAAACGTCTCGTACATCAAGAAGCTGCACGTTGGCGGACAATGTGGCGACATCACTCCATTGGGACACCGATATTCGCCTTGCCCTGATATTTTGGCCAACCATTCCGGCCATATTGATAGGGTCCTTCGCGGAACCGAATGGCGGGGCGTAGCAAAGCTCCAGCTCCGCGAGATCGTCGATAATCATTCCTGCCTGAATAGCGGTCGCTAGTATATCGATCCTCTTATCAACTCCATCCGCGCCGACCGCTTGAGCTCCAAGAATTCTTCCGGTCTCCGTATGATACATCACTTTGACAGCCAATTGAGCCGCGCCTGGATAGTATGAGGCATGTGACATCGGGTGCAGATGAATCATTTCACAAGGAATATTGTTTCTCTTGAGCAGCTTCTCATTTGCCCCAGTGCATGCAGCGGTGAGTGAGAAGGCTCGCACAATCGCTGTTCCAATGGTGCCTGAATATCGCGAGCGAATGCCGCAAATATTGTCGGCAGCGATCCGTCCCTGACGATTCGCTGGACCCGCAAGCGGAATAAAAGCGGGCTTGCCGAGGATGCCATGGAGTACCTCGATACAATCGCCTACGGCGTAAATTGAGGGATCGCTCGTTTGAAGAGTATCTGACACCTTCACCCCGCCAGTTTCTCCGATTTCAAGCCCGGCCTCTTTTGCAAGCTTTGTTTCAGGACGAACGCCGATGGACCAAATGACGAGGTCGACCCGTTTGGACGCGCCGCCCCTTGTTCTTACGGTCAGAGAACCATTCTCGGATGGATCAATTACAGTAACTCCGTCGTTGAGCTGTATCTGTACTCCGTGTTTTCGGATTTCGTCCTGTAGTGGCGCCACCATTTCGCTGTCGAGAGGCATAAGTATCTGCGGATTCGATTCGAATATGGTGCAAGAGATGTTTCGGCGGTGCAGCTGTTCCACCATTTCTAATCCAATAAATCCGCCGCCTACTACTGCCGCCGTTGTTGGTTTTTTGTCAGCTATCCAATCGATAATACGGTCCATGTCGGGTACATCGCGAAGCGAAAATACCCCTGGGAGGTCTAGGCCAGGGACCGGTGGTTTGAGCGGCGATGCTCCTGTAGAAAGGATGAGATAATCGTAGGATTCCCAATAGCTCTTCTTATTTTGAATATCGAAGACCTCAACTGTTTTTGCCTTCCTGTCGATCCTCAAGACTTCATGTTGGGTACGCACATTCAGGACGAATCGATTGCGCAGGGTGTCGGGGGTATGTTGAAGAAGTTTAGACCGATCAACGATCTCCCCTCCGATGTGATACGGCAATCCACAGTTCGCGAACGAAACATACCGACCACGCTCGAGCACTATTATCTCTGCGTTCTCATTTAATCGTCGAAGTCGGGTCGCGGCGTTCGCTCCACCCGCTACTCCGCCTACGATGAGTACTTTTGGATTCTGTGTCATTGGTGCTCCGTTGAATAGAAACTGTGATGGAAGTGTATCTTTCATGATTCCACCGGAAAAGGTTGAAGAGTATGTCCTGTAGCAAGATCTATGGCTAACTGTTTGCTATCAATGCTTTTTTAGTGTCAATTGCTTGTGCTTATCCCTTCGGTAAAAAACGCCGATATCCTCCACGATACCTTGGGAGAGCGTTATGAAGCGGACCCTTTTGTGCATCCACGTGATGCCGCACGAATTTGGAATGTTTGAGCGATGGATCTCGGATCTGCGAAGGGCTATCGCCCACCTCGGTCGCGACGATAACCTCGTACTTCGCGCCTCCTTAAACCTCAACCCAAAATTAGTTGATTGGAAGGAGAGCGCTCTGTCTCCTGACTACTTCGTCGACAAGTTCCTCGAGGTAACGAAAGGGATCGTAAATATAAACGAGATCGTCTCTGATGAGAGCTTGTGGGGAACAACACAACAACGACGCGAGAGCATAGCGCTTGAGTACGATCAGTTTATATTCGCGGATGCCGATCTTGCGTTCCCTCCGCACTTTCTAAAAGGACAGCTCGACGCGTCGTATCCATTGCAAGGCCGCTATATGATGTTTCCGCATATGGTACGCCTCTGGGATAGTACGTGGGATTGCATCGTGCATCCAGACTTCCTCTGCAAAGATCTCAATTACCACCTCACTCACGATCCTGATGTAACGCGCGCACAGCCGAAACAAGAGATCCGCGTCCGCCAGCTTGATGGTCTTAAATTCTCAGGGGGATGGTTTACGCTCTATTCCAAAGAATTTTTCGACTTCGTAGGTATTCCCGAATCTCTTGGAGGGTATGGGGCCGAAGATACCTATGTTGGATTCGCGAGCGTCATCGCCCGCCAGAACGGATTTGCTATCGACACCTATAACCTCGAGGGGGTGTATATCTCTGAGGATTATATCCACCGAGACTCGACGTGCGGTGGACGGATTAAACTCTTCGATCTGCAAAAAGAGATGCGAGACCGAGCCGAAAAGAACGTGCCAGGAGAGCTGAACAAGTTCGCAAAACGTGCTCTGGGCAAGGACCTACACTTTTTCCTTGGGGCTTATACCCCGTAGCGAGTCTGTCGTGCGGCGGAGATATGCAATCAAGGAAAAGCGGAGAGGCGCCCATCGTGCCGCTTTCCAAATCGTTTTTAACCTATCACGCAAGAGACCGTAACAGACTCAGCGGATACCTTGGTCTCAATATCTCTTTGAAATTGAGCAATGGAATAGGGAACGCTCGTATTTGAGGAGTCGAATTTTGAAAGGTCAATACGGGTCGGTTTCATGAGTTCCGCGAAGTTCTCCGGACGATCCGGAGCGTTCTCCGCTATTGGCTCCATGGAGAGACGAATTCTTTCGCCGTTTTTCATCTCCCACATGTACGACAACTTGGTACCATCTTTTAGGTACGACATCATCGCGATCGTTCCAAGGTGAGCGTTCGTACTGGTGTTTTCCATGGAGTAAAAATCGCCTATTTCCATGCGAGCGAAGCGGCTTGCATCAAAGAGATGTTGGCAGGGGTTCGTCACAGCGAGCGCGATTGTTGAGGGCGTGGAATTGTCGATGTACCACTCCAGCCTAATTAGTCCAGCAGACTCGTTTGTGGGGCTGATCGCCCCGTACTGTGTCGCGTTGGTAACGAGCTCATCTACAGCCCACCGTACGCGACCTTCGTCGATACCGGCGCCGTTCGCTTCTGTGACGATTGCATTTACGTGCAGCTCAAGCTGCGCCTTGGTTTGACTCGCCAGCGCAGGATTGCTCGATGTTTCGCCGAGACTGTTGCACGACTCCTTAAATGGATAATCGATCCAAAGATCCCCTTTCGCTAAGTTGAAGGGAGGCGCGGACCAGATGTCACGGCCTGGAAAATCGGTTACGTCGCGAAGGTCGAACGGACTAGTCTCTGGAAGCTTGCCCTTCGTGTTTTCTAGCGTTGATGACACCATAAACGTCTCCGTGTTCAAGGTATGAAGCTTGCTCGCTTGGATAGTAGCGGTTCAAAAGGAATTGTCGAAGCTCTTTTTCTCCTAGCCATGTGCCCTACAGGGTTTTTTAGACACTTTTTCGGGATATGACTACTTGGGGGAGCGGTGTGCTGTAGTTTTTCACCGTATGTGGGGCGCTGATGTTTGGTATTATACCGTGGTTTTCGGCCTAAACGCGGGGACGCAAAGGGGACAAGATCGCTCGACAGAGTGACTCCCCCATACAGGAGTTCTGTTCCCAGTATCTACTCTAATACTACCTTTCCAACTCTTTCAGCCCTTCATAGAAATCCGGTAACGTCGAAGTGAATCGGAGGAGTGCTCGTATATCCTCGCGCGGTATTCCCTTCTCGACGAGCGTTTCGACGTGATCAATGAAACGACCTAGCTCGGTCGTCGCCTTTTTGGTCCCAGGTATTAGGTTTTTTGACTCTCCCGAGCTATTAAGTTCAGCCAATGCCATCTCGGAGTACGATTTTGAGTATTGAGAGAGAAGAAGCTTGCGAATATCGTCAATCGATTTACTCGGATCTCCGAGTTGGCTTCGCATCTCGTCAAGCATACTCCCTTCAAACGTGAGCGCAGTGAAAATCCTGGTCCGGCATAAATCCGTTACGACGTGGTCCGCTTCGTGTGTGGCTGTGTGCTCAGCGAGCTTGTTGCGCAAGGTAACAATAATCGCTGGAACATTTCGCCTCGCGTCCAAAGATTGATTCGCGAGTAGAGAAGCTAGACCCCCTATCATAAAACCGGCTTGCGTCAATTCTTCAGCGTTCTTGGATGGGATGAATTCAGTTACGTAGAGTGCGACGTATCCCAAATTTCGTGGATCGAGGAAGACTTCCTGCTCTATCTTATCAAGCGTCCACACATTTCGGCTCGCGTCAGCATATCTATTTAGAGCTACCAGTAGGTTCTCCGCCGATTTGTGGCGTTCGTCACATGGAGCTCCGGGAACGAGCCCCTTGAGGTCGTTTAGCCAGAGCGCCGTGGAGCCTCTCGCGATCGCGAGTTTGCAGGAGAGGACCCCGAGGCCCCGTTCATCTCCTCCGTCCAACCACTTGAATGCCGCTTCAAGACCCAGAGTGGATGTAGCGTTGGCTCCCTCGTTTCGAAGCCAATAGTTGACGTTGGTGTTTTTAAGGAGGGGGTTGAGGATGTCCCTAAGCTCGCCTTCTCTCCCTTGTTCAACGAAGCCTGCCATCTGTAGGAGCGTCTCTCGTAATGCAGGAGACGGTGGGGGAGGCTGAGTTTTCTCCTCGGTGAACCATCGCCTTGCCCAATCGTGGGCTCGGCCCAAGAGAGTGGAGGTATCTGGAGTCGGGTTCGCATCCGCTAAAAGCTTTTCAAGGCTCGCTTCCAATGCTTCTTTGCTCCACAATTTTGTCGGGATCGGTAGGGTGTTCGCCCCAGCAAGGTTCTGCTGTTCAATAACGGGGCCCATCTTCGTATCGAACAAAAGCAGTGGGGACGTAGCCTGGATGCATCTATCGAAACGTTCTTGATAGGTCTCGGGAACGCGAACGATGGTGGAGTCTGTTGAGGTTGCTGTGCCGAGCGCGGTGCTAAGGTTCACGGTGACTTCTGGCGCCGTTGACGGGGAGACGCCAGCGGTAGAAGGACCGGTTGGTGCTTGAAGTTTTTCGTGTGTGATGGCTGTTGTCATCTCTAACCATTATATGGCGCTATTCTCAACGGTTGTGCCATTTCGTTAGTGTTTCTGGCGACTTTGTTCTTAGTTAGAGTAGAAAGCGGAACAGCGAAGGGGCGGTTTTGTATCTGATACGTCTATTTCGTGTGGCCCGTAAGCTTTACGGATGGAAGCCACCGAAAAGATGGCGCGGCAAAAAAGATGGTGTAGTCAAACAGTAGGGAAATCCTTAAAAACCCAGACAACTAAGAGGAATGCTCTGAGTTGCCTGGGCAAATGGTAGAACCTACTCACTGAGTTGGCGCTACGCTTAAGACATCTGCCAATCCCTGTCGATCAAATGACACATCTCCGATATGTCTCTTTGCTCGATCAGAATCATGTACCGCAGAGAAACGAGTTCTCTGTGCGTTCTGCGAAGGGACTCTGTTCAAGTCCGGCAGATTTGGATTTATCGGGATATTCATCGGCAAACTGCTACAGCCGCCAACGAATACCACACACAACAAGGCCAGGCAGATGTTTCTCATGGTGTATTTCCACTGGAAGCATCGCAAAAGTTCAAGCGGGTAACCACAAGCTACCTCTATCCCTCTGAATGCTCCGTGAGCGCACGGAGATACGTGTCAACTCAAGGAGCATCCAAAAGGAAAACCTTCTACCCTATTCTGAATGACGTACACCGATATTGGTTATGGTTGTCGTGGGGGAGGGTGACTCATTAGAGTGGAATTTGTGTGTTTTTGCGGGCAAAAGTCATCTTCTGCCGGTTTCGTGAGGTGAAATGACATGGAGGGGCACCGGCCTCGGTGCCTGCGGGTACGAATGTCTCATGTCGTTTTATGTCCCGGGTCGCGACAAGCCGGCGAGGCCGCCGGCCCTCCAGGTACGACTGTCGCGGGGACGTTGGAGGGCCGGCGGCCTCTGTAAAGTCTCACCTGATTGTATACACATTTTTATAGGGGTCGGGCCCAGCCAGTTTGAAGTATTAGGGATGGATCTGAACGAACTGGGAGCTAGCCCCGGAGGAGAGACTGAACTCTCTGATGGGGGTATTTCGGTAGT
>CAIXKI010000090.1 GCA_903920005.1 uncultured delta proteobacterium | reverse complement strand
GCCGCTAGATCCAGACCGATAGAACCTACTCCAAAGAAGCGCTAGTTCGTGCCGATATACTATGGCATAACTCGTCGGCAGGAATTCGGCGCATGTCTAGTAGAGACCTCGACAATCACACAAACACTAAGGGCTTACATGAACTCGCTAAGGATGGGGGCGTTTTACTACGAGCCCGAGATCCTAACGACACGCGATTTGCCCAGGCATTGGACGACGTTCAACAAGCTCTCGCCCACCGTCTTGTTCGGGAAGATCCAAGAAGAGTAGTAGACGACAAAGATATCCCACTCCTCACCCGCCCTTTAGTAGAACGAGTACTCGCTGGCGTACTACCACGCGAGCAGATCATTAGTTTCGCGCGAGGGGTTGTGAATGGCGGAGTGCCGCTCTCCTATCTAAGAGAGAACAGCGTAGAGCCACTCACCATCGACAACCCCGACCTCGTCTCTGGGGGGCACTGGCTCCCCTCATATCTAACCGAACGAGAAGTGGAGCTTCCGTCTATTGGAAATGACAGTGAAGATTTCAACATTCAGCATCAGCGCATACTCCGTGCAATCCAAGACACCCTTATCACCGTCAACCCGGAGCTCCCTGTTTTTTTTCTCGGTTCAGCTGCCTCAACCGACGAGTCGATCCCATTTGATATAGATATCGGAACGTCACAAGCACTCCGCAGTTATTTTATGGCGCCTATTGAGACCTCATACGACACCTTTGCCAGCTCACTTATACGACGCATGCATTCAGGCGCGCCTATTTTGGGAATGAAAACCCACGTAGGAGCGGTCTGGGGGGAGATGGGGCTCGCCCTAGGCATCAGCGTCACCCGTTACGGACGAGCGTTCCGCGTGTCCGCCTCATCGGTGTTCATCGTTGAAGCAAAGCTTTAAGCTCTACGTAGCCATAAAGACCCAAATTTTGTGGACAACTCTCTCGACTAGAAACCTTCTAGCGGAACGAGAAGAGAGAGCGTCGTCCAGAGCTGATATACGTGATCGCCAACTAGAAAGTATTACCCTTCTGTCCACGATTATCCTCCCACCAAGATCCTTGTACTAGGAAGGAAGGGCCTCCTTAGAAGACTCAAGGAGTCACCAGGTACTCGTGGACAGTTATCCCAACAAAACTTGTTGCGATAACCGCCAAACCGACTACCAGCCATAACCGAACCATTTTCTCTTCATACGTCATGTCATCACCACACCACGCCACCAACTTTAGCGCAGAACCTTACTGAGCCTTAAAAGTTGTCCACAAAATAGGAGCTTCGATGCACGTTTCGTCGCGGCTAACAAAATGAGCACGTCCCGTTTCACCGCCTGCGATAGTTTGAGCGGAAGACCATAACTCTTCCATGCAGAGATAGGTAGAACGAACGGCAACGAATCTCACCATTCACTATTCCGGCATGCTGAGAGACAAAAGTTTTAAAGCGCGATAGCCGAGAATTAGCCCGAACTACGCCACAAGCACTCTGCGCTGCGCACGCCTCTTAAAAAGTTGCACATTTGCCTCGTGGCCCCTTCAAACGCAATCATTCAACTCTTCCGGGGAAGAGTTTCCGGACCTCTCGGCTTCGCCCTCTCTACGTCTTGACTACTCTCGCAGACAACGTAGTTTACCCCGGCTGTTTGGCCGATTAGTCGCTCGATCAGCCCGAGAGATGCCTCCCGTCGATAAAACGAGCGGTCCTGTCTCGGAGCTCTTTTCACAACTAAGACCTCTCTCAAAAGCACCTTCCTCGCAAGATTCGTTAGAGGAGCGGAACACGCCCTTCGACAACTGAAGCTTTTAAGAACGGTCTTCATATCGGGTCACAGGTACGTCACAAGGTTTTTGCAGAAGGACAGCACTCATGTGCTCTCGTACGCAACAGTTTGGGTCATTGAATTTCTCAAGTCACGAACTCAAAACCATCCCTTCGGCGGATGGGGGAATCGCGTTCGGCTATTCACCACTCGACGGCGGCGCTATCGGGTTACATTGGGGGAGTGAAGGCCAACGATGGTCGTTCACCACCTTCACAAAGAATTGGAGGAAAACAGGTCCGGCATTGTCTCAGGCAGAGTTTAGCGACCCCCTTACGGGCAGGGTCGTACTACTCCGGGCTCTGACACGATGCGGAATGGCATACCCCAACGTCTACCAGCTCGTGTTCAGAAATCACCCACAAGGATGCCAGACTCACGTTCATTTTTGCCCCGGAGATGAAACCATTACGGGTGTGTACTGGACGACAGCGCTTACACAGTAACGCGCCGCGAGTCATAGGTTCTTACAACGCCCCTGTGACTCGCACTTCTCCCTACCTTCCTCGGTCTCATTTTGACGGCTCTAGCTATCCTGTTCTCTGACGACTTCGCCACGCTCATTGATGCGCAGCTTATCCATTTTATACTTGAGGATTCGTCTACTAATTCCCAGCATCTCCGCAGCTCGGGTTTGCACAAAGTTAGCTCGACGAAGCGCTTTCACGATCATTTCCGTTTCAAACATTCGCTCAGCATCTTCAAATGCCAAACCCGACGCAAAGTTTTGAGGACTTGCCGTATTGGGCGACATTCGTTCACGAACTCTTCGAGGAAGGTCGCTCTCCTGAATACAATCGTTTGAACTTAATGCCATAAGGCTCTCGATGACATTACCGAGCTCCCGCACATTCCCTGGCCAATGATAAGACATCATCGTGGCGACCGCCTCCTGGGTGAACGTAAGGCGCCTTCCGCCATACTGGGCTGAGAGTCGTTGCACGAAATTGCTCGCCAGCGCCTCGATATCTTCGTGTCGCTCACGAAGTGGTGGAATCGTTAAATGAATGACGTGAATTCGGTAAAAGAGGTCCTGCCGAAAAACCCCCTGTTTCACCAGGGTTTCCAGATCCTTATTCGTCGCGGTTACGATTCGGACATTCACCCTAATTGGTTTTGACCGGCCAACGCGAAAGAACTCTTGCTCTTGAAGGAATCGCAAAAGCTTGACCTGAACCGTTGGGCTTAATTCGCCAATCTCATCAAGGAAGAGCGTGCCTCCATCCGCCAACTCGAACTGCCCCAAGCGCCGCTCAACAGCATGAGTAAAGGCCCCTTTCTCGTGACCAAAGAGCTCCGACTCAATAAGCGTCTCCGGTATCGACGCGCAATTTAGGGCCACAAACGGTCCACGCGCTCGCCCGCTTCTTTCGTGTATTTGCCGAGCGACAAGCTCTTTACCCGTACCGGACTCGCCCGTGATCAAAACAGTGCTATCGCGAGAGGCGACCGTGTCGATCTGGGAGAACATACTCGCCATACCCGGAGACTTTCCAACCATCGGACCGAAATCGGCGTTTTGTGGGGCGGATTTTCCCTGGATAATAAAAGAAGCATCGGATCTCTTATCAGCAATACTCTCCTGAATAGCCCCTTTGAGCTCCGCGATATCAAATGGTTTGCTGAGGTAATCGACAGCTCCCAATTTTATCGCTTCTACCGCGCCTTTTACGTTACTAGCGGCGGTTAGCATGATGACGGGAATCTTCGCGTCGGTCTCTTTTAATTTCTTAAGGATAGACAGACCATCCGCGCCAGGCATCATAACGTCCAACAGCACTATATCGGGGGGCGACCGCTTCTCTAGGATCTCAAGAGCAGCCTCTCCGCATTCGGCCGTCTCGACGTCGTAGGTGTCTTTTAGCAATAAACTTAAGGATCGACAGATCGTTGGTTCATCATCGATGATGAGCACCCTCGGTTTCTGATCGGTCATAGCGACTCTTCCAAGAATAAGTCATTGAGGTTCCCACAGCCGGTTTAAAAGAGATGCCATCGTGGGGAACAGTCAAATAAGATGCCCGAAGGCACCATCTCGATCCGGGGTGTACGCTTCCCGCCCAAGACTCTAAATATCCATGTTATGTCAGAACGTTAGCCTGTAGTGCGAAGACCACTGGCGATCGCGTTCGTCACTAAAAGGAGATGCTCCAGAACAGAGGCATCCTTTGAGGTACGCCACTCCTGAAGGAGCGAGACTTGCGAACGGTGCAGGTCTCTGAGGGGTGGCTCGCGCAGGGAGAGCGTCTTACACATGCGTGGTCTGCGATCGGAGAACGCCCCTCCCAACAATTCTGTAATCGTCTCCCGACTTCGTGCGAATTCGAGGAGGATGTCCCGCATAAAACGATCTCGAGTAACGCCGTCGTCGCACAAGTCAGCGTACATCTCCATAATCTCGGCCGAGGCGCTGTGAAGAGATGTCTCTATATTCAAAAAGAGGTAGCTACTCGGAGCCCACGACATGACTTGACGTTTCAAATATTCCCATGACGTCATGTCACTCTTTCGCAGATCGTCGAGCGCTTTCCCAACACCATACCAACCCGAGAGAAGAAATCGCGATTGATTCCAGGCGAACACCCACGGAATAGCGCGTAGATCCTCAAGCGAGTGCGAACCTGTTCGACGAGAGGGCCGCGAACCAATCTTACTTGACTCAATCACATCAACTGGCGTCGCCTGTCGAAAGAACGACACAAAACCATCGCGGGTTATCAACTCTCGGTACACTCCAGCACTCCCTCGAGCGAGCTGTTCAAGGAGAGCGCGGAGTTCTACCGGCGCGCGCTCCCGCGATTTATCCGCACCGTGCCGAATGGCCCCAGCGAGCAACACCTCTAAATTATAGGAGGCAGTGAGAAGGTTCGCGTACTTCTGAGATATCGTCTCCCCCTGCTCGGTAACTTTTATACCGTGAGACAAGCTGCCCTCTGGAAGCGCGCCAAGAAAGCGATCTGTTGGACCAGCGCCGCGACTAATCGTACCACCACGCCCGTGAAAAAATCTGAGCGGAACATGATACGCCTCAGCAACTCCAAGCAGCTCTTCTTGCGCTCTCTGCAATCCCCAAAAGCTCGCCAGGATTCCGCCATCTTTATTGCTATCGCTGTATCCGATCATCACATCCTGAGCCGCGCCAAGATATCGCCTCGAATGCGCGATAGTCGGGTTCTCAAAGAAAACGCGCATGACGTCGCCACTATGAGCCAAATCGTCGATCGTCTCAAAAAGTGGCACTATCGGAATCGGACATACTAACGCTCCATCCCGCACGTAGGCGAATCCCCCCTCCCTCGCCAGCAACGCGACCGAGAAAAGGTCCTCAGGTGATCGCGTCATGCTGACGATGAACGATCCAAGGCCAGCGTTACCGCATTGATTCCGATACTGAGAAAGAACGGTGAACACGTTTCGCAACTCAGCAGCCTCAGCCCCAATTTCCTGGGAGGCACTACCAAAGGGTCGCGCGCTCTCAAGCTCATTAAGAATCAGAGCGCTTCGCTGTTCATGAGATAGCGAACCCCACGAATCCCCGCCAATGTGTGACGCGTCAACGAGCTGTGCCAGTGCCTTCTCAATCACAGCTGAATTCTGTCTAATATCAACAGCCGCGAGGTGAAATCCGAAGGTATGCGCGATCTGGATCGCCGGATACAGATCCTCAATGGCTAGCCGTTCAGCTCCCATAGAACGCAACGACCGGGCGATCAGCGAGAGATCGGACACCAATTCAGCGGCGCTGGTATAGTGCCACGACTCCGATACGGTAGCTAATTCCGGGATTCGAACGTCCACGAGGTTCAGGAACTGCCTCCACGGCTCAGCCGGATTCCTCTGAATCGCTCCTATCGAGCGAACCCCGCAGATAGCACGCAGCTCTTCAAACCGAGCGACAAAATCGTTTGGAAGATCCACGACGTCACCAGCCAGACTCAGCGCTCCCGCGAGCCTTCGTACCGCCGAACGCTGAAGATCTAAAGCATGCTGACGCAACGTATAGAGCGTTGAGCGGGTAACCTCCGCAGTTACAAATGGATGCCCGTCCCTATCTCCTCCGACCCAATTTCCAAACGAGAGTCCTGGGAACACTGGCCCATCCTTGAACACCGACACAGCGATCCCTTCTCGTCGACATGCGTGCAGAAACCGCTTCACCATGAGCGAGACCACCAGGGGAAATACCTCAGCGAGAAAGTGGGTCACATTCCGAAGCTCTGAGAATACGTCGGGCCGATTCACAAACACCCCTCCCGTCCTCAGAATCCTTTCCAAAGTAGCCTTAATCTCCTCTCGAACACTCTCCCGCTCTGAAGAGGAGTACATAGAATTCTCAAGTCGTACTTGAAGAAGGTACAGGTTGCGATAATGCTCTAAAACGGTAGCACGCTTCGCCTCAGTTGGATGCGCTGTCAACGTTGGACAACAGGTTATCGTTTGCAACTGAGCGATGAAATCTTCGATGGTTGAGTGTTTAAGAACCGATGGGAGCACTTCACTCCACCGCCCTCGCTCAACCTTTCCACCTGAATGAACGCCGACTCTTCGGCGGGCTTGATTCGCGGTATTTTCCTCTACCGAATTGAGGATCTGAAACGCGAGAGAATACACCTGAACAGCTTTCGGTGAGAGCCTCTTATCACCTACCCCTGAAGAGACCCACGGAACGATAGTTGCGAGCTCCTCCTCTCCGAGTTCCCGCAAAGTTTCTGTAAGACACTCTATCAGAAAAGCGAGATCCGTATCCCACTTGTGAAATTCGAATCCGTAGTCTGGCATAGGATGAAAGAACGAGATTCGCCCAATTGCGAACCTCTCTATGTGTATGACGGCGTATGTGCATAGGCAAGCACAAATCCCTCCAACTAAAAGTGGAGTAAAGAGGGGCACTCACCTCTTTCATCCGGCGCCAACGCTCGCGCGGTTATTGTCTTAGGCCTGAGAGGACCCCTATCTGCAAGGCGGAGCTTCACCCCTTACGAGGCCTAGCCGCGATCCGCATTGGTATGCCCATCGCATCGCGCGCCCCGTCTCCAACAAACGAGATCCCTCCATCTCCCTTCGCAAGCATCAGCGCTAGCACCGCGGCATCCAGGCAATCGGTTATATTGGCGTCACGCCCGTGGCGTTTAAGAAAAGGGATCACAATGTCCGTTACGTCTTCCGAGATGTACTGGTTAACGAGGGAGGATCGCTCCCGTATTCCCTGGGGGGTTCTCTTTGGCGATAGTGCCTGTTGCTCAGCGCTAAGGGTCATAAACGCCAACTCGGGGTGCCCTTCGGCGATCCGGTCTCGGACATCGTCGTGGGCTCGAATCAGGCAGTCGAGCTCTCGGATCCGCGGGGCGATATTCCACAGCTGTTTCGAGACACGACACCCCTGAAGCCGCGCATTAGTCTCGCAGCACTCGAGATAGCTCGCGGCGTAGAGCGCGTCGCGGGTCGCGACCGGGAAGAGCGTCGAGCGTCGGTGGCCAAGGAGAGCGCGCGCCTCACTATCGCATGAGCGACGCTGACTGGAAGGAAGTCCAATCGGCATATCAATTAACATACGCGCGCGCGGATCCTCAAAGACACCCGCCAGGTCTCGCGCGAGTGTAAAGTCTAACGAGCCATTCGTCACAGAGGCGATAAGCCATCCCCCTCTACACCCATCCACTCCTATGAATACGCGATACGGGGAGGGGTGCCATATCAGATCCGGTAACGTCATGGGGAGAGCATAAACCGCACAGTAGAAGAGTCTAGATGAAATAGATTAGATAGGAAGGAGGGGCTTTTCTTGCCCCGGAATTAGCCGGGGTACAGGGGAAGGCGGGAAAACTATGAAGCCTTTGCGGCGCTTGTTTTTTCAGCAGTCAGCTTGTCGAACCAGAACCGGTATACATCCTCAAGGGATTTACGGAAGGGAATCGTTGGATTCCAGCTACTCAGGGTGCTCGCCTTATCGTTCGATCCGAAAAGATCTGGCACCTCCGGCCCTCGCATTCGATTTTCGTCTTGGCGTATCTCTACTTTTACACCAGAAATATCGATCAGAGTGTCGAGCAGCTCCTTGATTGAGAACGAACGCCCGGAGCCGAGATTAAAGACACCAGTCTGAGAGACCGCGAGCGTCCGATAGGCTCGAACGATATCTCTCACATCTGAGAAATCACGACGCGCCTCCAGGTTGCCCACTTCGAGAATCGGACTCGCCAGACCAAGCGCCACCCGCGCCAACTGGAGGGCGAAATTGGAAGCCACAAAGCGGGGGTCCTGTCCTGGGCCGATATGATTGAAAGGACGGGCTATGCAACTTCGAATAGCCCCCTGCCGATCGTAACGCTCGACAACCAACTCGGCCATCCGCTTACTCAGACTGTAATTGTTCGCCGGACGAAGCGGATTCTCCTCTCGAATGGGTAGCTCAGAGGGCTTCACATGTCCGTAAACCTCAGCTGAACTTACCAACAACATCGCCGGCTTCGTGCCAAGTAACGAGCAACCACGAGCCACATGAGCAGTGCCTGCCACATTCACCGCGAGCGTCCCCTGAAAGTCACTCTCTGCCTGAGGAACGAACGCGATAGCCGCAAGATGATAGACCACGTCGGGCCGAATCTTTAGAATCAGGTCTGTCGTCGCCTGTGCGTCAGTGATGTCGAGGTCGTAGGCCTCGTATCCACCGAGACCGCCCGTCCCCGTGTTAGTGGTAGCAATTACGGAGTCCCCGTGATCCAATAGGCAACGGAGCAAATATTGCCCGACGAAACCACCCGCTCCGATCACTAACGCTCGCATCAGATTAACTCTCGCTTAATCTCGAGAGGTATGACGAGCGAGATCAGAGTCAACCATCATGCCGATCATCTCCTCAAAGGAAACCTTAGGCTTCCATCCGAGCTGCTTCTTCGCCTTGGCTGGGTCTCCGATCAGAAGGTCGACCTCCGCAGGCCTGATAAACGCTGGGTCGATCTTAACGTACTTCTCCCAGTCTAAGCCGGCGCGATCGAACGCAATCTGTACAAGCTCTTTAACCGTGCGCGTCTCGCCGGTGGCTATAACGTAATCGTCAGGAGTGTCTTGCTGCAGCATGAGCCACATAGCCTCTACGTAATCCCCAGCAAATCCCCAATCGCGTCGAGCATCAAGGTTTCCAAGACGGAGCTCCTTCTGAAGACCGAGCTTAATCTTGGCGACCCCGTCAGTAACTTTTCTTGTTACGAACTCAAGCCCTCGACGTGGAGACTCATGGTTAAAGAGAATTCCGGAGACCGCGTACAAATTATAGCTCTCTCGGTAGTTCACGGTGATGTAGTGCCCGTATACCTTCGCTACACCGTACGGCGAGCGTGGATAAAATGGCGTGTCCTCTCCTTGCGGCACCTCTCGAACTTTCCCGTACATCTCTGAGCTTGACGCCTGATAGAAACGGATCTTGGGATCGACAAGCCGAATGGACTCTAACATCCTCGTTACACCAATAGCAGTGAACTCAGAGGTGAGAACTGGTTGCTCCCAACTCGTCGGAACAAAGCTCTGAGCGGCGAGATTGTAGACTTCACTTGGATTGCTTTTCTTAAGAGCGCTGATAAGCGAGTACTGATCGAGCAGATCTCCCTGGATCAGTTCGATCTTGTCCATGATGCCTGAGATCCTCTCGTACTTATCAACCGATGCGCGACGCACCATGCCATAAACCTTATATCCCTTCGTGAGAAGAAACTCGGCCAAATACGACCCATCTTGTCCAGTGATACCCGTGATAAAAGCTACTTTTCTATCCATATACTCGATCTCTCTTTATCTACATCAACTCTGCTACCGACAACGGGTCGCCTATGTCAATTCAGTTCTCTTACGTCGTTTCAGCTCGTCCACGACTTTGCGCACTTCTTGGACGTTGTCTCGCGATACCACCAGAACCGCGTCTCCTGTGTCGATAACAACGATATCTTTGAGGCCCACAGCGGCTACTAATCGATTGCTCGACCTTATAACACAGTCGGTACTGTCGATCGCAATCGCATCTCCTCGAATTAAATTACCATCGGAATCAGCCTCAAAATTCTGCGCCCACTGGTCCCAAGAGCCTACATCGTTCCATCCGAACTGGTCAGCACACACCACGACACAGTTCCGAGCATGCTCCAACACCCCGAAATCAATAGAGATCGACTCAAAGGTCGAGAATATCTGATCAATTCTTCCCGATGTGGCAGCCCCAGGACCTCTCTGCAAAACCTGCTGGATCTCCATTAAACCGTCGTACATCTGCGGAAGGTAATCGTGAAAAGCCTTCAGGATGACACTCGCTCGCCAGACGAACATTCCTGAGTTCCATGAATATCCCCCAGCCTCCAAGTATTTTTCAGCTCGTTCAAGGCTGGGTTTCTCAAAGAAACGCTCCACTTTATAGGTCTTACCTTCGACCGACGCTCCGCGCTTAATATAACCGTACCCGGTATTCGGCTCCGTTGGAGGTATGCCGATAGTTACCAACGAATCAGCGCTACGAGCTCGCTCAACTCCTTCAGAGAGAGCCTCTCGCAACCGAACCTCATCCTTGATCGCGTGGTCGGCCGGCAGTACAACCAGGACTGGATCCGCCCCGTCAGACTCGGCAAGCGCGTACACAGCCGCCAACCCGATACACGCGGCCGTATTCTTCGCGGCCGGTTCTCCAAAGATGGTCGCCATTGGGACGTGCTCTTGAATGAGAGTATGCAGCGATGGTTTTGCGATAACCCGCACGCTCTTCTCCCCAACCAGCGGGAGGATTCTCCTGACGGTAGCCTGAATCAGGCTCTCTCCGTCTTCGCTGATGGAGAGAAATTGCTTCGGAAGCGCGGCCCTACTAAGCGGCCAAAACCTACTTCCTTGCCCGCCGGCCATGATAACTACCAAGGTATCTGCGTGACCCATAGACCCCTTTCCTCTAAGCAATCCCTATCTCTCCGAGGAAGAGCCTCAAGCCCTCCTGCCATTTCATCGGCGGACGCCCAAGAACTGAACATATCTTAGTCGTATCAAACGCGGAATAGATCGGCCGTTTGGCTGGGCGCGCAAAGGAATTGGCTGTTGTGCGTTCTATAACTGCCATCCGACGCCCCTCGAATTGCCCTTCGCTCAGCCTCCGGATCTCGCACGCGAAGTCATACCAACTTACAGTTCCCTGACACGACGCATGAAGGGTACCGCCTGACTGCAACCGAGCTAAATCGAGGAGCGCCTCACCAAGCCATCCCGCCCACGTCGGAGACACCCATTGATCCTCAACAACCTTTACCAGCTCACGGTCCCCGATCAACTTGAGCATTGTCTGAACGAAATTAACGCCCATCTGTCCGTACAACGCTTGAGTGCGAACGATAAACGCCGACTCTCCAAGAACATCACGAACAGCCTCTTCACCCTCCCACTTAGACCGTCCGTAGACGCTTATGGGGTTCTTAGGATCATCCTCTTTAAGAGGCCGGCCCAACGATCCATCGAATACGTAATCGGTAGATACATGAATGAAACGAGTAGGGATTTTTGAGCATGCGATGGCGATATTCCGGGCCCCATCTCGATTTATCTTAAAGGCAAGAGCACTCTCTTCTTCAGCTTTATCAACTGCTGTATAGGCAGCGCAGTTAATCACCACATCAGGCCTGCAGCCGGATATAACTTTCAGAACCTGATCGGGTTCGGTTATGTCCACCTCTTTAGCAACGGGCGATACCGTCTCAAAATCGAGGTCGCTTGCGCGCTTCCTTATCTCATGCCCGAGCTGTCCGGCTCCGCCGAAAAGTAAAATCTTCACCCAACACCTCAGCGATTAGCGTAATTCTTCTCGTAAAACGAAAGATACGCCCCGCTCTTAATCTCACCCCACCACTCTCGATTCTCTTGATACCACGCTACGGTCCGGGCGAGCCCTTCATTAAAAGGTGTCTTCGGCGTCCAACCGAGCTCATCTTTAATCTTCGTTGTATCTACCGCGTATCGGCGATCGTGAGCTGGGCGATCCCCAACCTGCTGAACTAGATCCGCGGGCTTGCCGAGAAGCTCAAGGATCATGCGGGTCACCTCCTTGTTCGGCAGCTCAGCCTCTGAATTTCCACCGATATTGTAAACCTCTCCCGCGCGTCCCTTCTCCGCGACTCGCAATAGAGCGTCACAGTGGTCAGTCACGAACAACCAGCTGCGAACATTCATACCATCGCCGTACAAAGGAAGTTTTTTGCCTTCCATGGCGTTTGTAATAAACAAGGGTATGAGCTTTTCAGGGAAATGGTAGAATCCGTAGTTGTTTGTACAACGAGTAACAGACCCATTGAATTTGTGCGTCTTGCAGAAAGCGAGAACCATAAGGTCCGAGGCTGCCTTCGACGCGGCATACGGGCTAGTCGGGTCAAGGGGAGTGGTCTCTACGAATGCACCTGTCGGTCCAAGGGAACCGTACACTTCATCGGTTGAGATGTGAACGAACCGGCCAGTCTTGTGCTTATACGCGGCATCTAAGAGGACTTGCGTGCCCGTAACGTTCGTACTTACGAACTCGCGAGCAGAAAGGATCGAACGATCCACATGACTCTCCGCCGCCAGATGAAACACGAGGTCGTATTTTTCTCTTTCAAAGAGCCCGTCAATAACCTTGTCATCAGTGATATCAAGTCTTTCAAATCGCACCTGCCCGCTTTCGACAAGGGACGAGATGTTCTTGAGATTGCCAGCGTAAGTCAGGAGATCGAGCGCTGTCACCTTCCAAGATGGGCGCTCCTTGGTCAGATAATGAACCAGATTGCTTCCGATGAAGCCGGCGGCACCAGTAACGAGAACCTTCACGGGGACTCCTTAAAATCGGTTATAACATTGCCGTCAGACTACTGATCTTGGGGGAGCCCGACACCCTGTTTAATACTCCCCAAACCACCAAAAGTAAAGGTGAAGAGGACCGTACTACGGTCTGGATTTACCGTCTCAGAGTACCCTAAATCGGCGCTCCAACACTTACAGGAATTGATAAAGCGGAGGAGCCCGCGACTCTCAATCAGCTCGTTCCCCTCTGCGTCGTAGCGTACGTAACCACCCAACCGTATTCGCGTATGGAGAGCGAGCTCAAGATTCATTTCCAACTGATTGATTGAGCTATCGACAAACGTATACCTGCTGCGGAGAACATCCTCCCGGTCATCCATAAAACCGGCCGATATCGAATAGCTTGAGAACGCTCCGGAATCAGTCCCATAGTTGGCGTCGAAGCCTGTTGAGAAGTACCCGGAGGGTGAGAGGACGAGACCCATGTTTAAATCAGAGAGGGCCCTAACATCTTGAGTGCTATCGCTGGAGCTGCTGTTGGCATCCGCCGCATTAAGATCGTAGGTCTGCCGAAGCCTCATCATCGCAATCTCACGAATCTCCCCCTCCCGAGGGTCGACATTCTGGATCGGGGACACCGCCATAGTCCGACCGAAATCCAACAACGAACTGCCAAGGTCAACCATGGGCAAGGTGCGTTCCGACGCGCTTAGTTCTTCAACCGCACGCAACCGCTCGATCGGCTCCTGAAACTTACCGTAAAAGTGCTGAGTGACCCCGTAGCCGACAAGACTCCTGGCCCTAAATCGATCGAGCTGGTCGTAGAGCGGGTTGTTCCCCTGGTCGACATCTGGAATGTAGGTATAGTCTACCCCTGGCTCAATAGAGTGCTTTACCCTCAGAAGCTCCCGCCTTTCATTTCCCGCGCCGAGATTAACAAATTTAGAGAGCAGCCCGTCTCGATCTACGCCAAAAGCACGCTCAACACCCGTGTTCATACCATATGAAAATATCGGCAGTGTTCGAGATATCGAATCCTCAAGCTCGTAGGAACCATCTGGAAGCGGAGTTGGCGTTGGATCAGTGCCCATCCCGGGCAGCTTGGTTTCATTCATGTTGTACTGTGTCTGATGCAGCTCCGCGCCAAACTGACCGCGCACAACATTTGAGAGATGGAATGGAACGGTCGCTCGAGGTCGGAGGTCGTAACGCCATCCATCATACCCATCCTGGCGCACGAAGTCCGTGCCCAAGACGCTGGCGTTCGTAACGAGCTTTAAACCGTACGGATTGAATCCCCAGGGGCGGACCGTTTTGCCTGTAGAGAGAAGCACCTCAGGGAGACGCTGAACCTGCACGTCTTGATCCGTAAGGAGCATCTGATTGTACTCGGCCCTCGCTTCAGCGTTGACCGCTTCGAAAGCGGTCCCTCGCAGAACAGCCGTTGAGACGAGGAACTGAGACTGCTTATCTCCGATGTTAGGAGCGGGGATCTCTCGAAGCATCAAGTTATCACTCGTATACCGACCATCGGCAACAAACTCTACCGGAAGCTTTAACTTAGGATCGGGAATCCATCTCTGCTTGTAGTATCCACCGTATCGATTTTTGTCGATGGTAGGGTCGTACACATCGTCCACATTGAGACCTCTGAGACTATCCCCACGCCAGCTCTCATCTGAATACAAAGCGCCCGCTGACATCGCGCTTGTGGTCGAAAAGATCTGCTCATACCCGAGATCGGCTCCCCAACGAGATTGGGTCGCGATAAAGGGGGAAATCGTGAAATCAGTCGAATGATCTATCACCCCTAGGATAGGCTGACGGTACATAAAACCGTCCTGATTACTTAATCCCCACTGAGGAGGAAGTATTCCCGAGGCCCTCTCATTCTTCACAGGAACAACGAGATAAGGAGAATAAAAGACCGGCAACCCCTCGAACCAGAGCGTCGAGTCACGAAGGTGGGCATAGCCTTCCTGGGTGAGAGAACAGCTTCCCGAGTTAATCTCCCACGGCCTAGCCCCGTCCGCGCAGTGACACGTCGTAAAGGAGGAGTCATCCAACTCGAAATCAAATTCCGAAACCTTACGAGCCTTCTCCGCGTTAACGAGATATCCTCCGTCTTCAACTTCAAATTCAAGGTTCGTAAACTCTCCGGTCTCATTCGGAACAAGCAACCGGGCTCTATCCGCGACGAACACTCCTGAGCCCGAACTGACAACGACATGACCCTCGACGTCCCCTTCTCGAGTCGTTGTGTTAAAGGTCCCCTGGTCAGCCTGAACCTGAACTCCCGCCTCGGAGATTATTACCCCTCCCTTACCGACAACTTCGTTCTTAGTTCGATCGAACTCAATCGACGGGGCTCTAAAGTCAACACCAGGTGAGGCGAGGCCCGAAGCCGTGGTTGCTTTTTGCACGAGGGCTTTCTCAGCGGCTTGCTGCGTGTCGCTATCCTTAATAAAGGTGCTTGTCCTGTCGGGAGGGGGCGCTTGAGCAATCGCCGCGTCAATAAGACAGAAGATAGACAGGGCGCTAATCACCCCTGTGAACAACGCTAGCGCGGCACCGCTATTTTTAATTTTAAATTTGTGCACGAGATTCCGAGACGTCCGTCAAAACCAAGCCCAGACTAACCAGGCGCGAGCGTACGCGAAAGGGGTCTAGTTTAGATTAAATCCCAAAGCCGAAATTCCGAAGAATAAGGCCGATCTCTTCTCTCATGGCCGTACGAGGAACGATTCGATCAAGCATTCCGTGCTCCAGAAGGAACTCTGAGCGTTGGAATCCTTCCGGAAGCTTCTGCTTAATAGTTCCTTCGATAACTCGGGGCCCCGCGAAACCAATCAAAGCATCAGGTTCAGCGATAATAACGTCCCCCAACATCGCAAACGAAGCCGCCACGCCTCCGGTGGTTGGATCTGTGAGAACCGAGATGTACGGAATATGAGCCTGCCCAAGCTGAGCAAGAGACGCACTCACCTTCGCCATCTGCATCAAAGAGTACAGCCCTTCCTGCATACGAGCACCGCCCGATGCTGAAACGATAATTACCGGTCGCTTTTCGTCTCGGCCAAGCTCCACAAGACGCGAGAGCTTTTCTCCCACGACAGAGCCCATACTGCCGCCCATGAAAGATGAATCGAATACGCCCAACATGACAGGGATATTGAGAATACGGGCTCGCCCCGTGACAACAGCCTCAACGGAGCCGGTCTTCCGCTCGGTATCCTTAAGTCTATCTTTGTACTTTTTCTTATCTTTAAAATTGAGAGGGTCAGTGGAGCGAAGGTTCGCATCGAGCTCCAAAAATGAATGTCTATCGACTAAGAGAGGAATTCTCTGACGGGCCGTCAAACGGAAATGATGGGTGCACTTGGGGCAAACTCCAAAGGCGCGCCTGAGGTCCTTCGTATACAGTATGGCCTCACATTTCGGACACTTGGTCCAAATATCATCAGGCAACTGAACAGGCTCAGTAACTTCACTTATCTGCTTCGGAGCTTTGCTTCGTGTAAACCAACCCATCTGACACCAAAAGGAAAACTGAACACCAAAAAGTAGCACGTTCGTGCGACCGGGGCGGCCAAAACTGCAAAGCCCCCCTTCAAGAGCAGGAAAGGTAGCAGATAAGGGATAGGAGAGGCAATCTTGCGAAAAACGTTAAAAAGATGTGAGACTCAGACAGCTTACGTATACAGAATAGCCTGTTATGCTCGAACAATCGGGGAAACAGCACCCCTTCAAGGGTACGGCACTCCCCAGAGAATGACTCTGGCCATATAGTGAGAGAACCCACAATGACCTCGCCAACCATCAAAACAATCTCAGAGCACTTAAACGCACTCCTTGAGGTCTCTCGGTATTCAGACAGCGCCCTCAACGGTCTCCAGATAGAGAGCCCCGTCGCCGGGGTCAAGAAGATCGGCTTCGCCGTCGATGCGGGGCTCTCTATAATTGAGAAGGCGGTAAAAGAGGGGTGCCAGCTCCTGATAACTCACCACGGAGTATTGTGGGGACAGTGCGAGCCCATCGTTGGACCATGGGCGAAGAAACTTCACCTCTGCATGAGCAACGGACTCTCGCTGTACGCGGCTCACCTTCCCCTCGATGGCCATGCGGAACTCGGAAACGCGGCTCAGCTGGCTCAACTGATGGGCCTATGTGAGATCGCTCCCGCCTTTCCTTACAAGGGATCGACCATCGGCGTAACGGGAACTTTCCCAGCGCCGAAGACTCCGCATGAGATCGCGTCAATGCTCTCTCACTATGAGGGAGTATCTCATCCACCTCTGGTACTACCCTTTGGACCATCAACAGTGAGAACAGTCGGAGTCGCGACTGGAGCTGCGGCGTTCCTGATACCTGACTGCGCAAGCGCCGGCATCGAACTCCTCATCACAGGAGAACCGAAACAAGCCGCCTATCATATGGCAAAAGAGCTCCAGTGTTCATTGATTTGCATGGGCCATTACGCGAGCGAGACCTTTGGCGTTCGCGCCCTAGAACGTGTACTCCAAAGGGAATTTCGTGTAGAAACGTGCTGGATAAGTGAACCAACAGGAATCTAAGGAATTATGCGTCAATTAAAAGACCTTGCAGTAGCCGGAAAGAGAGTTCTTATTCGAGCTGACCTCAACGTGCCACTCAATGAAAAACTTGAGATCACGGACGACAACCGGATCAAGCAATTCTTGCCCACTCTTCAACACGTATTGGCTCAGGGCGGCCGCGCAATTCTCATGTCTCACCTCGGAGAGCCGTCAGGCCGTGAAGCCGCATTCTCGCTTAAGCCGGTCAGCAGCCGCTTAGCTGAGCTTCTCGGTACCGACGTAATCATGGCGCCAGATTGCATCGGACCGGAGGTAACACGCCTCGCGAACGAACTTCGAGACGGACAGGTATTGCTCCTAGAAAATCTTCGCTTCCAACCAGGAGAGAAAAAGAACGATCCAGAGTTCTCGACCCAGCTAGCGAAACTCGGAGAGGTGTTTATTGGGGACGCTTTCGCCACCGCGCATCGCTCCCACGCTTCGATGGTAGGGGTACCAAAACTTTTTAAAGAGAAGGCCGCCGGTCTGCTCATGCAGAAAGAGGTCGACTACTACCACCAAGCTCTAGAGAATCCGAAAAAGCCACTCTGCGTCGTTATCGGTGGCTCAAAAGTATCGAGTAAACTCACCGCTCTCGTAAACCTCGCTTCCAAGGCCGATAAGCTGATTATCGGCGGAGCGATGGCGAATACATTCCTTGCCGCGCAGGGCATGCAAGTCGGGAGATCTCTCTTCGAACCAGATCTTGCGGGCAAAGCGCTCGAATTGCTCGGGGGCCTCGCCCGTCGAGACTGCAAGGTGTACCTGCCAGTTGACGTAGTTGTTGCTCCTTCCCTAAGCAGCAAAGGTCTCGGGCGTGCGGTGCCAGTACAAGAGATTCCAGCGGACACGATGGCACTCGACATCGGTCCAGCAACAAGCCTCCTCTACAGAGAAGCCCTTCACTCAGCTGAGACGATCGTATGGAACGGCCCAATGGGTGCGTTTGAGAACGAGGAATTCGCGAAGGGCACCCACGAGATGTGCGAATCCATCGCCAACTCGCACGGACTCACGGTAGTCGGCGGTGGCGATACCGACGCGGCGATCCACCAAATGCAACTCGGGCACAAATTCAGTTTCATTTCGACCGCGGGTGGAGCATTCCTTGCTCTCCTTGAGGGAAATTCGCTGCCTGGAATTAAGGCACTTGAGTCTTAAGCTCTAGAGAGTACTGAGTAAAATAGTAGACTCCAAGAGGCGCTCCTCGGTCATTCCGAGGAGCGCCTCTTCTTTTTCGCGGCAGGGGAGTGTTCAGAAAAGTACTTTTTGGGATCGACCACTCGCGAATCGTGATATACCGACAGAGCTCAGAACAAGCAGGGGCCAGCGAACACAATGGACCCACCAATGAAATTCGGAGCTCACAGTGGCAGACGACGTGCGCAATGGAATGAGAGATTCTCCATCCGAGGGCGGAGCGACGTCCGTCGAGCGACGTACTCGCCTGGTTCGAGCGCGCCCCCCCCTTAAATTCATCCCTAGCAAAAATGGTGATGGGTCGAACGCGAAAACTCCCTCTGATGAAGAGCTTTCTACCAAAGACTTTCGACACCTGATTCACATTAGCTCGGCGGAGATCGGATGCTTTATTTTCGAGGCTCCGATCCGCTGCGATCTCCCTGGCGACGCGTTCGCTCAAGAGATCTATAGAACGTCCGCCCGCTGCATAGAGGGCAATCACCGTCTTGCGGACAGCGCCGGACTTTTCCGTCCAGAGGACCTCCTCAACGCCTCACTCTCAGATGTCCTTCCCCCACGACTAGGGTTCGACGAGATGTTTCGTGAATGGCACAGACACTCGCTCACCGGACAAGGATTCGACGTGCACGCGCTCGACCGAAAGGGGCACAACATAGTCTACCACGCCGCAATTTACGGTCGGATTGACAACGAGCGCCTGACGAGAATTTGGGTAATCCTGCGTGACATTACGACACTGGCACGAGCCATTCGGGCGCTAGGGAGAACAGAGAAGCACTACCGAACCCTCGTAGAGACGACGGATACGCTTTTTCTACGAGCGCTCCCGGATGGGAGCATCGACTACGCGAGCCAGAACAGCAGAACGCTTCTCGGAATGAGCTCTCTTGGGAATATAACCCTTGATGTAATGTTAGGCGAGGTAGCGCATCCCTCCGACAAAGAGGCTATTAAAAAACTCGCCGAGCACCGGAAGAGCGGCATAGAGGCTCCACGCGAATGTATGATTCGCCTCCGAAGCGATGATCAGACGTATTCCGCCTACATGATTCGCCAAGCTGCCCACATAAACTCGACGGGAGAGCTCGACTACTTTGATCTCTTCGCGTATCCCGCTACGCGATCGAATATGCTAGCGGAGCACCCTTCATCTTCTATTACCCCTTACGCCGCCGGAATAATCCACGACGTGAACAACCAGCTTATGGTGATCCGGAGCCAACTAGAGATGGGGCTTACCTCCGAGGCAACTTCCAACAATCCGAGTCCCGAATGCCTTCGTCAAGCTCTCGAGGCGACCAAGCTCGCTTCAATGATGACCAGCCACGCTCTCGGCAGAAGTAATTCCGAATCGAACACCGGAGAATTCGTGTCCGTACGGGGACTCCTAGAAACCATCGTAAGTAGCTTGCGACACATCACACCTCCCTCGGTAATTCTACGGATAGAGCCATGCTCCCCGCTCCTCTCCGTACGAGCCCACCTACCTCACCTACACCAGATCCTAACGAACGTTATCCTTAACGCCCGAGACGCGATGATACACTCAGGCACAATTACTCTCGGAGCCT
>CAIXKI010000089.1 GCA_903920005.1 uncultured delta proteobacterium | reverse complement strand
TCAACCTTTGAAACGCGTTTTAATACAAGGTTTAATTTCTCAACGCTGTCCCGCTCATACACTGGGAGATCATTCTCTCTCCCCTCCATCACAAAAAAAGTCGGCGCATTTTTGCCCGGAATAGAGAGAGGCAATTTATCATCCCAGTGCGGCTCAGCGAGGATGCTCCCCTGAGGCATATTCTCGAACATCCACTTCGACGCTTCGAAATAAGGATGAGGCTGAAAGTACAGCTGTATCCACGCCAACGCGTACACAAGCGCGTAGCCCAACACAAAGACAAGGGGGAGCACGGGAAGCATTCGGCGAATTTGAGCGGAGAGTTTCATACGCTACTATTGTCAAATGTTCCATCGACTTTGGCGAGGGGAGATCTGCACTGATTGCCCCCTATACACCCGCCTCAAGTTAGAGGTATTTTTGAGATATGACGATTACCCAACCTCAAGCCCGTCCACATTGGCTCATCTCTAAACGCTGGGACCTCATCATCCTCGCCGTAATTGTGATTGGCTCTTCCCTTATCCGCATCCCGGGTATCCCCCACGGCATCGGTTTTCACCCGGACGAGCGCCACATGGTTCAGGTCACTGAATCCCTTACCCGTAACCAGATGAATCCAAAATCCTTCGCGTACGGAAGCGTTTCGTTCTACGCAGCATGGGGCTTTGCCCATCTCCTTCAACCCTTCTGGAAACAGGCCGTAACCTACGACGGCTTCTTCTACTCCGGTCGAATCTTCTGCACGGTCATGGGTACCCTTACCGTCGCTCTCTCCTACTACTTAGCTCTTCTCATTTATCGGCGCTCAGTGGTGGGGCTCATCGCCGCCTTCCTCATGGGGTGCAACGTTTTTCACCTTCAACTATCTCGGTATTTTACCTCTGATATCACTCTTACGACCTTCAGCCTCATTTCCATCATAGCTCTTATTAAGGCGCACCAACGAGGAAGCCTCGCCTCCTTTCTGGTATTCGGAATTTGCGCTGGGTTGGCGACAGCGACAAAGATCAGCTCCGTGTTCCTGCTAGCTCCCCTTGGATTAGTAATCGGCCTTGCCGTTATCAAGGAGTGGCCGCCTACCGGTGGCACCGTCCGATTTACAAAGATATTCGCCATCATCGTCGGAGGACTCACGGTCCTCGGGGCCTCTCTCTTTCTTACTTACTGGAAGGGCTACCCGCGCATCTTTCATCAACGAATCGCCCAACAAGCGTTCCTCATCCCCCTCTCTGTGCCATTCCTTTTCGGCATCTCACTCCTCCTCAGAAAGCAGTCTCTGGCGCTCTCCAAGCTCTTCGCCTGCTTAAGTATCGGCACCCTGATTTTCGTTCTCGCTGAGCCCTACGCCATCATCGACTTTCAGACTTTCTCAAGACAAACTCAGGAGCAAACCAACATGGTTCGGGGTATTTGGCGCCCCCCGTACACCGTTCAGTACGAAAACACCGTGGCGTACCTTTATCACCTCAAGCAGATGCTGTGGTACACGATGGGCTGGCCTGTTTTCATAGCCGTAGCCCTCGGCGTCGTGGTCGCTTCCGGGAGAGTTTTTGTGGATCTCCTGGATAAGGTATTTCGTGGAGAGCTCGCTACGAAGTCGCTTACTCCAGAGATGATTCCGCTCGTTTTTGCGGCGGTGTTCTTCATCGCCACCGGCCATTTCCAAGTGAAGTTCCCACGCTATCTTCTCCCACTCTACCCGATGCTCTTTACCTTTGCGGCAGCACTACTTGCCTCATGCATTCGAAAACCTAAAAACAGAGGGCTTGCGACGGCCGCGGGAGCGCACGACACAAAGACACAGAAGCTCGTCGCGAGCGCTCCTCTTCTTGCGCCAGTGGACACCTCTACATCTATCCTCCGAAGCGAAGGGCCTCTTGAGCCCGCAGAGAAGGCAGACGATCAATCCGAGACTGCCGCGCTAGTGTTCTCCGACACATCCCCTGCTGTATCTGAAAGTTCCTCCGAAGCCTCTTCGGAAATAGCTAAGGAAGAACCGTCGAACGAGTAAGCCTCACGCACTGCCTCCGTAACACTGCTCTAACATACTGTGCCTCTTTTTTACTGTGCGCTTTCGCAAGGTATTGCTTTATACTGCAGCTAATGTTTCATTCGCATTCTCGAGCGGCCCTTGGAGGTAGTGGAGCAGCGAGAGAAGAGTGTCGACAGCCCGTGGGCTGTATATCAGAGAGGAACCCAAGAGACGGTGAACAAACTCGACAAAACTCCCCCGCCATGGCCAACCCGTCCAGTAAGAGTAGCCTTGGCTCAATTCGCCATGACCGCATCTCCCGCCGAGAATCTTGAAACGGCGGTTTCCTCAATCAGGGACGCCGCGTCCCAAAAAGCTGACATAGTTTGTTTACCAGAACTCTTCCGAACCCCCTACTTCTGTCGCGACGCACATACATCCGTGGATTACTCAGAAGAGGTTCCAGGAGAGGTCGGAAAGGTCCTCTCCGCTGAGGCAAAAAACCTTAACATCGCGATCGTCGCCGGTTCAGTATACGAACGGACCGCTGACAACAAGCGATTCAATACAGCGATCATTATTAACAGGGACGGTGAGATCTGTGGGACCTATCGAAAGGTTCACATCCCCCACGACCCATCGTTCTACGAGAAGCATTACTTTGAGCCGGGAGATCAAGGATTCAAGGTGTTCGATCTCGGATTTGCAAAAGTTGGAGTGCTCATCTGTTACGACCAATGGTTCCCTGAAGCCGCTCGCAGCCTCGCGCTTATGGGCGCGGAGATTATCTTTTATCCAACAGCGATCGCGCGAGTCGAGGACATCCCCCAAAACGAGGGAGATTGGCAACACGCGTGGGAGACCGTTCAGTGTGGGCACGCTATCGCCAACAACGTGGTGGTGTGCCCAGTAAATCGCGTTGGGATCGAAGGCAACGCGACATTTTGGGGAGGTTCCTTCATCTGTGACGGCTTCGGACGAATCCTCGCCAAAGGGTCAGACAAGCCAGAGCTTGTAATCGCCGAGGTCGACCTCGAACACTCTGCCTTTACTCGTGAAGGCTGGGGATTTTTCCGTAGTCGACAACCAACCCAATACAACACTCTAACCAAACCCCTAGAGGAGTAACACCATGAGCCAATGGACAATCTCTAACAGCGCCGATCTCTACCGTATTGAGGGCTGGGGAGCTGGCTTCTTTAAGATCAACGATAAAGGCAACGTCGCGGTCTCCCCCGATGCCAACGGAGGCTCCATCGATCTCTGTAATATCGTAGAAGACCTTGTGCGTCGCGGAGTAAAACCGCCACATCTTATTCGCTTTGATGGAATCATCAGACAGCGAGCGAAAATCATCTACGACTCATTCGACAAAGCTATCTCGGAATTTAGCTATCAAGGGAACTACACGCTTACCTACCCCGTCAAGGTGAACACCCAACACAGCGTCGTAGAAAGCGTTCGACAATGCGCTAACGGCAGGAAGATCGGCCTTGAGGTCGGTAGTAAGCCGGAACTCCTCTCCGTACTTGCGGTACACAACACACCAAACGGTCTCCTCTTGTGCAACGGATACAAAGACTACCAATTCATCGAGCTCGCCCTCATGGCCAGCCATTTGGGCCTCCGCCCAATCGTAACCGTCGAACAGCTCTACGAGCTCGACACTATCTTGCGCGCGAGTGAAGCAACGGGAATTACCCCCGAAATTGGACTTCGCATGAACCCGTCCTCACGTGGAGCCGGTCGCTGGTCAAGCTCTGCGGGAGAGAACGCGAAATTCGGGCTCGCGCTCTACGAAATTATCGAAGCAGTTAAGCAACTCAAAGCTCGAGGGATGGAGAGTTGCGTTAAGCTTCTCCACTTCCATATGGGAAGCCAAATCACTTCGATCAACGCTATCAAGAAGGTCATGCAAGAAGCCGCTCGTGTCTACACAGAGCTTCGCAAGCTCTGTCCTGGCCTTGAGTTTCTCGATGTTGGTGGTGGATTAGGTGTCGACTACGACGGCAGCCGAACGAACTTCGACTCATCCATGAACTACACCACCGAGCAATACGCGCGAGACGTAGTATGGGAGATAGCATCGGCGTGTGATGAAGCGAACGTTCCGCATCCGAATATCATCAGTGAATCTGGCCGCGCCCTGGTCGCTCACCACGCGGTTCTCGTCACCGAAGTGATGGATGTCGCCGAGGTTCCGGACCCTCCCGAGTCAATCGAGATCGACTCCGCTCGGGATGACAAGCTCGTTGAGTTAGTAAACCTCTACAACGATCTGAGCATCAAAAACTGCCACGAAACATTTAGCGACGCGCTCTCAAGTCGGGAAGAACTTTTGCAACGCTTTGTTCAAGGAAACATCTCGTTAGAAGATCGGGCGTTTGCCGAACTGACACTTCGACACCTTTTCACGAGGATCAATAATCTTAAGCAGAGCTTAAAGCACGTACCAGAGGACTTCGAGGCACTGGAAGGGATGTTGAAAGATACATACTTCTGCAACTTCTCCGTATTCCAGTCAATCCTTGACCATTGGGCGATCGAGCAGCTTTTCCCGATTATGCCGATTCACCGCCTGGCGGCGCAGCCGACTCGCAAAGCTGTCATCGCAGACCTTACGTGCGATAGCGATGGCAAAATAGATAAGTTCATCGACCTCCGTGGTATTCAGCGCTACATAGACCTACACCCTTACCGGGGAGACCAGCCCTACTACATCGGCGTTTTTCTTGTCGGCGCCTACCAGGAGTGTCTCGGAAATCTTCACAACCTTTTCGGTGACACCAACGCGGTACACGTAGAGCTTGACGAAGACGGAATTCCAGCTATCACCAGTATTATCGAGGGAGATACGATCAAGGAGGTCCTTGGATACGCTCAATATACAGGTGAAGAGCTCTTATCTGGCATCAACTACTCAATCGATCGCGCCGTGCGTGGAGGCATGATGAGCGCGGAATCTTCCGCGAAATTCATGCAACGATACAAAGAGAGCCTGGGAGGATATACCTATCTTTTGTGGGAATCTCCAAACTCCTCGTTCATGCCAAGCAATGCCCCAGTAGAAACAAAACGTGTAGCGAACCAAGGGTAACCACCATGAGCATCAAAACATTCATGCGTCATCATTTCCGCCACTTTAATGCTGCCGTTTGCGTTGACGCAGCCGAGGCCTATAACGCCCAGCTCAAAGCCGGAAACAAGATGATAATAACCATGGCGGGCGCCATGAGTACCGCGGAGCTTGGCATCAGCCTTGCCGAAATGATTCGGAAGGACAAGGTTCAAGCGATCTGCTGTACCGGAGCTAATCTGGAAGAGGATATCTTTAACGCCGTAGCGCACAACTTTTACGAAAGAGTCCCTCACTATCGACAACTCTCAACTGAGGACGAAATTGCGCTCTACGAGCGCGGCATGAACCGCGTTACTGACACCTGTATTCCCGAAGACGAGGCTTTTAGAGCTATCGAGAAGGAGATCCTTCAGCTCTGGCAGAAAGCGGACAAGGAGGGAAAGAGCTATTTCCCTTATGAGTTCATGTATCAGCTTCTTGACGATCCAAAGGTGCGATCGGCATTTCAGATCGACCCAAAGAACTCGTGGATGCTCGCGGCTAAAGAAAAGAACATTCCTGTGTTTTCCCCGGGCTGGGAGGACTCGACCCTCGCTAACATCTTCGTGTCCCATGTCATTACGGGAGATATCTCTCGGTACAGCGTCGTAAAGAGTGGCGTTGAGCAGATGGGATTCCTCATTGGGTGGTACCTTGAAAACTCCGCTACCTCCCCGATTGGCTTCTTCCAGATAGGAGGAGGAATAGCGGGAGACTTCCCGATCTGCGTCGTCCCACTCATCCATCAGGACCTCCAACGAGAGTGTCCGAAATGGTCGTACTTCTGTCAGATTAGCGATAGCACGACCTCTTTCGGCTCCTACAGCGGCGCGGTACCGAACGAAAAGATTACGTGGGGGAAACTAAGCGGAGACACTCCTAGGTTCGTGATTGAATCGGACGCATCAATAGTGGCACCCCTTATTTTCTCGTACATTCTAGAGTCGTAACAGAGCTGGGGGTGTCAGAGGGCCGTGCAAAGTGTGCCACATAGCTGGCACAAAAGTTCCACTTTCGTGCTCGACTCGCCCCCCCCCCTAAAGATGGTGACTCCCTGAGCCACATCCTATGTTCAGATACTTACCCATAGAGAAGCCTTCTTTCGCCCCTAAATCGCTAATCCCATTGAAAATGGCACGGCGTTTGATACTCATCCCTGTGCAGAGCAATCGGAAAGGATTTTCGGCGGCTCTGTCGGGAGTGCTAAAATTGGGAATGGGCGCTTAAAGGATCTCTATGACTCTAGACGAGGCTCTCCGGGATTTTACCAATCTAGTCATTCCAACGGTGCTCGACATCCAGCATCAGCAGCTCCATGATGGGCAGCCGTCTCTCACAAACACCCTACAGCCGTTCATCATCCTGATGGTCGTAAACTGCCTGAGCCTTGTGGCCCTCTCGATGATCGCAAAGGCAACACTGAAGACTCTCAATCTTGTAGTCACCGGAATAAACTTTGGACTTGGCCGCCTTAGCCACTACCTGAGCAAGGGTCGAACAGGGCGCGTCACAAAAATATATTCAGAAACAAAAGGTAACTCCCAAAGGCACACTCGAGAGATGAAAGATGATGAGTGGACCAATTTCGCTGATTCCCAGTGGTGTGGAAAGGACTGGACAAAGGGAAACTCCTCCGACGCGTCCCTCGACTCTGTTCACGACGCTCTTTGCGAAGCATTTACGACTCTAGGCATCAAATCGTCGGCAACGAATGACGAGATTCGCCTGGCATATCTTCAATTAATGAAGCGCTACCACCCAGACCTCTATATGCGAGCATCTCCAGTGGAGCAAGCTAGAGTCAATCACATCGTCGTACGTGTGCGCCACGCATACGACCTACTTACTCGAGACGAGGTCAATCTGCATTAGTCGGGGGCGCCACATTATTTTCTTTTCTCATGTCGGCCTCCGCGACAACTGAAGAGCAAACGCAGCTAGGCGTTGCTACGAACTCGGTCTCTCCACATAACGACCTGTTTTGCGCCGTGCCAATAGAGAGGCTCTTTTATCGCGTAGGCTACATCGGAAAGTGTGTGCGCGATAACGATCGCCCACATCTGAGAGGAACCCGCGAGCATCAGGCCTCCTTGCGCGGCTCCGATCATCGGCATCACCCAGAGATCAGATGGTAGGTGAGCAATAAAGTCATACTTGATAATTCGGAACTTTTGATGCAGCGCCGCTTTATCAACGCGTCCATTGGGCCTCCAATCTTTTCGCTCCTTACACAGCATCCCCATGTAATAGAGCGAGACGTACGTAAGATATCCCACGACGCTAGTCATGAGAGAAAATCCGGCGATAAAGCCTGTATCGCTCATGAACAGGAAACTATCCTTCGCTAAAGGACCAATGATGGTCATAAGTAGCACGGTGATGATCGTGCTCGGAATGCCTGCCAGAACGCAAATCGGAACCGCCATCCATTCCGTCGTAAGGGCCGTAACAACGAACCCAATAATAGATCTCTGAAGAGAAACAACGGCTGCAAGAAACCGACGACCGTGTAGTTCGAGCCCCTGAACTCGATCCGAGTTCTGAGCTCTCTCGTAAAATCCAGCGACCTCGACACCCCGCACCTTCTCTTGCAGGAACGGTTGGAAATTTGCGAACAATCGCTTCTGCACGTCTGGGAGCATCCAATCGCGCCCAGTTACAACGGACCGACATGTCGGTGCTCCACATTCACAATTCAGAACGAACGCACCCTCCTCCGAAGCAACACATGTAGCGTAGTCAAAGGTCACCTCTTCACCACTCTCGATGTCTCGCAACGCCCGAAGATTTATCTGTCCTGAAAAACCTATGTTCGGGTCACATGAGTGATTAACACGCTCTCCGACACCAAGATCATTCATATCCCTAGGAGCGAGAAACAGCCCGTCAGCAACGTTAAATGGAAAGTGCTGGAGCTCATCTGGAAGAGCGTTAAATTCCTCTTCCGTGATAACGATCCCGCCATATACCAGCACTATGGTGCCTACAAGGATGGGCTCTCGCGCGAATACGCCATATCCACAGGTGCGAGTCTCTCGAACTTCAAGGCTGGGGTGAATCCAATTAGAACCTCGCGACTCAGGCCGAGTTGGAGACTTCTCCGAGCGATGAACGGGAAGCTGTGGAACGACTACCTGCGCGGTGGCTGTCATGCATCCTCTAAAAGTCTACGTATTTCCGTTGGTCGAGCCGTACTTAGAAAAAGACCTTTAGTGGCGGACTATAGTGCACATTCCGAGGCTTTCCTAACAAAAAATTCCGGGCTTTCCCTAACAATACGTAGACGGACTATTAAGCAACCGTCGTTCTACATTTGCTCGTATTACTCAACTGCCTTATTACAGAACGCTCCCTCCTCCCCACTGAGATAACTATTCAAGTTACTGATGCCAACCACCGATCCAGGTACACGGAACCTTTTTTTATTGTGGATCACACGCCATGGGGCTTCGACTCAAAACGGCGCTTATTATTAGCTGCTTCTTCGTGGCGGTCATCAGCGCGACATATCTCCTCTTCTCGCACGTACTCATGAAGGAATTCGACCTTATTGAGCGGGAGAGAACTGAAAAAAACATGTCCCGAGTATTCGAACAGCTAGAAGTGTTCCGTGATGACCTGACTTCTCGAGTCATCGACTGGGCTATGTGGGATGAGACCTACACCTTTTTGGCGGGAAAGAACCCTGAATATCTTGAGTCGAACATGAACTATGAGGCGCTCTCTCCCTATGAGCTTGTGCACATAGCAATTCTCGATTCAAAGCAACGGCTCGTTAGTGGCTTTCAGATCTCAGCTGAGAAAAAAGAGGTGCTTCCCCTTACGAAGCAAGCGCACTCGGCGATTATATCGCTGCCAGCCATCGCCCATTTTTTGAACAACCCAACTTCGACTCCCCTGCAGGGCATAATCGTTGTCGACTCCACTCCTCTTTTCGTCGCGGTATCAGCCGTCACGGATAACCAGAGGCGCAACCCGTCGAACGGATTTCTCATATTCACTCGAGCGTTCTCTTCAACGCTCCAAGCGCAGGTAGCTAAAAGAACGAAACTGCCACTTCAGTTTCTGCCGATGACGCCTTCATTATCCCCCCCCTCATCACCACACACGACACTGCTCACAACTGAAACCGAGATATCTGCAGAGCATATGATACGAGATATTGGGGATACGCCGATTCTCCGAGTTCGCTTTACCACCCCCAGAGAGATCTACCGTCAAGGCCAGAACTCGCGCGATGTGATGGTAAAACTCATGGCTCTCTTCCTAGTCGTGGCGAATGCGACCCTCCTTCTATTCCTCAACCAAGCGGTAATCGGACGTCTTGAACGTTTCGCGACGCGAATCAAAGCGATTACGAAGACCCAAGATTTTTCGACGCGAATACCGGCCGAGGGGAGGGACGAGATCTCAACCCTCACTGAAACCTTCAACTCTCTTCTAGAGACAACTGAAAGATCTACTCTGCAACTTACAGAGGCTCGTAATCAAGCGATTCGAGCAGACTCAGCAAAAAGTGCTTTCATAGCTCACGTTTCGCACGAGCTTCGGACACCTATTCACAGCTTAGCAGGAATCCTTCGCATTCTCTTTAAAAGGGAGGAGTCTCTATACAAGCGCAACCTTATTCAGACCGCACGGGAGTCTTCCGCCACCCTTCTTGCGACTATCAACGATATTCTAGACCTCTCAAAAATTGAATCAGGGTCTCTTGAATTGCAAAACATCGAATTTTCTCTTCGCGACACGATAAGAGCGTCCTTGAAAAGCGTTACCCATAAAATTGAGGAAAAAGTTGAACTCTCATTGCTTTTTGATATTCACCCAGGAGTTCCCAACTTCATAATTGGAGATCCTTTTCGTTTGCAGCAGATCCTCGTAAATCTCCTAGGTAACGCCGCGAAATTTACACATGAGGGCTCTATTACTCTCACCGTAGAGCTGGACCCAGGCAGCACCCCGCCCCAACTGCTCATCAAGGTTGCCGACACCGGCACGGGAATTGCCTCAGATCGCCTCTCAAAGATATTCGAACCTTACAAACAAGCTGATGCCTCTATCGAAGCGCGATTCGCTGGCACAGGACTTGGACTCTCTATCGTCAAACAGCTGACTGAGCAGCTCCAGGGTACTATTTCAGTGGAGAGCGCTCTCGGCGTCGGGACTACCTTTTCGGTCTATTTACCTCTCAATTCCGCTGAAATCGCAATCGAGCCAAAGGCTTCGCGAAGCCTCTCAGCACTCATCATGGGCGATGGGGATCTCAGCGCGCAATTTCTGGCTGACCGGTTGCGACGATTTGGGTGTACCGCCCACGTTCTCTCCGATAAGAAAGGCCCATCAGCTATCAGGGAATACCTCTCTCAAGGCGCGCCTGACTTCATAATAGTACTGACTACAGAAGCTCTCTCGAAGAATCTCCTCACGGATATTCAAGAACTAACCATCCATATCGATTGTCCAGTGCTCGCATCTGTAAATGATTCAGACCTGAGCTCTCTCGAACTCCTCAAAGAGATGCCAGGCATTACTCGAGTCACCAAGCCTATATCCGCGGATGAAATAATCTTTCTTATTCGATCTGGGATGAAAGGAGAGCGACATATTTCGAGCGATGAACAGCTCTCTCTCTCAAAGACCTCTTCGGCCCATCGACTCCTCGTTGCTGACGACGCTCCAACAAGCCAACTGATTCTGAGAGAGATGCTTGAAGAGGCCGGCTACTCCATCGATATCGTAAACGATGGACTGGAGCTCGTTGAGAAGTTAAAAAAGTCCTACGCGACTTCCGGCTCCGCGGGCGTGGACGTCATCATCACCGATGTTGAGATGCCGCGCATGAACGGTCTTCAAGCCTCTAAAGCAATTCGCAATCTGGAGCGTGAGTATAACGTAGAACATCCAACTCCGATTATCGCGATTACCGCGCATGCCCTTTTAGAACAGCGAAAAGCGATGCACAACAGCGGCGTCTCACTCGTCGTTCCAAAACCGGTGACACCAAATGGCCTTGATGAAGCTTTGAAAACATTTTTAGATCCTGCCGCGCGCTCACCTTCTCAATCCAAAATACCAGCTCGGGGTGATAATCACGTGATATATGAAATCGTAGCGAGGTTCCCTCCGCAAAACCGCTCGCAGGACAACAATTGTGGCTATACCCTAGACCTCGTGGACACTTTCGAACGCTCGGGAGAATCTCTCCGAAGAACAAAAATGATTCTCGATTCTTTCCTGACTGCCTACACCGCACCCCTTGCCAAGCTAGAGGCTGCCCTAGAGAAAGGGGACCTCCGCTCGGCTGTCATTCCCGCTCATTCAATAAAGGGACTCCTCCTTGATGTCGGAGCGAAGAAAGCCGCCCAAGCAGCCGCTAGCATAGAAGCCGCAAGCAGAGCGGGAGATGGAGCGGGCGCGCTATCCACTCACAGAGAGCTCTATGAGCATGTAACGTCAGTTGTAAGCCTCATTGAGCAAGTAGTTAAACACCCTCTCCTTTCTATTAATCCATGAGGCAACCGAAATGAAACCTCACCACAATACACCTAAGTGTTCGTTACAAAGGGCTATATCTTTTGAGTACGGGGAACGTCATGTTTAGATGGCTTAAATCGTTAGTAGGCAGCGTCTCTCATTCAAAAGGCCTGAAATCGGCTGGCGCGGCTACTCCAGCAGAGCAGCACCACCTCATCGAATCTCTGGACGACCTCCTCAAAACCCCAGGGAAGGCGTGTTACCGAACGCTCTCACGCCTTGTAGCATCAACAACTCAACATGAGTTTATTGACCTCGTTCACTGTCCCGCCCTCGTAGGTTCCGCCGTCAGAGACGGCGAATTGATGAAGCAGGGTTCCGAACCCGTCGCCAAACGCAAAAAGACACAACTATTCTCGCCGTCTATGGTTAACCTCTTCGTTCAAGGAGGAAATATCGAGCAATCGATATTCCTCCTGCGAAAGCCACTCACCGGAGTTTCCTCCTCTGGGATGAAGATCTTTCGCGTAGGGAGAGACCAAAATAGTGACATCCAGATGGTAGATGTCGCTATCTCAAGCGAGCATGCGGTAATTAAACTGGAGAGTGATGGGTATTACCTCCAGGACCTGGCATCCTCAAATGGCACCTTCGTAAATGGCATGAAGTTGGGTCGAGAACGCGTCCTTCTTGAGGGCGGCGACTCCGTACGCTTCGCTCGCTATGAATTCATATTTATCGGATCGGGAGAGCTCCATGACCTCCTCAACGGCCTCAGGGACTAGTCCCGTACATTCACGAGTTTGTTACGGACCAGCCGCTCGTAGAGCGTACGTTCCGTCTCCTGATAGGACTTGCGGCTCCCGAACCTCTGGGGCAACATTCACATAGATAATCAATCCCAAGGATCCCCTATGAGAAAGACGATTCCTTTTCTATCGCTTGTGCTCACACTGATAGCTTCGCCAGCTCTAGCGGACTCCTTTCCTGATCGCGAGCCAGGGTTATGGGAGGTCTCTGTAACCAGCGGCAACTCTCAAACCCCACAAGTCATGAAGGAGTGTATCGATTCGGCGACCGATGCCAAGATGATGCGGATGGGCACAGATATCAGTAAATCGATGAATGGTACCTGCTCCCAACAAGAGCTCAAAAAGACGTCAGCAGGATTTGAATCGAACTCTGAATGCAAGATGATGGGGTCAACGATCAAATCTAAGGCGACCTTCTCGGGTGACTTTAAGAAAACGTACTTTGGCGAGATCGTTTCCACATTTACTCCCCCGTTCATGGGACAAAGCACATCAACGACAAAGATAACCGCGAAACATACCGGTTCCTGTGGCGCGGATATGAAACCGGGCGAAATCATCATGGCTAACGGCATGAAGATGAACATGAATGAGGCTGTCGGAAACGTAAAAGCTGCGGCATCTCAGTTTAAGAATAACAACCTCGACGCGGCTGTGACGGAAGACGGATACGGAAACGAGGCCATGGCTGAAGCGATGAAGCAGATGGACCCTAAGACCGCGGAAGCTCTCAAGCAAGCCATGAAGCAATTAGGTGGAATGGAATAGTCTCCTACCCCGCCTTATCGAGTGTATCCGCCCGTCGGCGTAAAATATCAAAAACCTTCTTCTTGAAAAGTTTGAAGCTGATTGGCTTCATAATGTAATCGTCTACTCCGAGCTCGAGGGCTGTATCTATGACAGGCACATCGCCACACGAGCTGACGACTACAAAGGGGATATCTACAAGATAGGGGTGATTTCTGAGCTGATACAGTAGGTCCAACCCCGACATATCCTCCATGACTTGATCGCAGATTATGAGCTGTGCTCGATGCTTTTTTAGTTTCTCTAGAGCCTCCCGACCATCCACAGCCTCTACGATGGAAGAAAATCCCATCTCTTTAAGCATATCGCAAAGAAGCTCCCGGGTAGCCTTCACATCGTCTACCACAAGCACTTGCGGCTCTTCGTAACGGTCGTCGAACATGACTCTCCTCCTTGGGGCCTGAGGCCCCTGACACTTCCCTAGCTTCAACTATATCGGCAGATTTCCCGAAGCACTTAAGCTTGACCTTATCGTTATGAGGGAGGTAACGTCGCGATATGAATGGCGCTTTTCGAAAGCTACTCTTGGCAAAACTGCATGGGGCTACGGTGACCGAGGCCAATCTCCTCTATGAGGGGAGCATCACCATACCAAGCAACCTTCTTGAGCTGACAGGGCTCTTACCCCATGAGGCAGTTCACGTATGGAACATCACGCAAGGAACGCGTTTTGAGACCTATATTATCGACGGTCAGGCTGCCAACAAAGAGATCCACGTTAACGGAGCTGCCGCACATCTCGTAAACCCGGGCGATACAGTGATCATAGCCGGTTTTACGCACGTTCCCGCTGAAACGGCTCATCTTCATCAGCCGAAGGTCGTATTTCTTAATCCAGACAATTCCGTGAAGAATATTCGGGTTGAAAAGCCGAAGACTATCGCTGCCTAATAAGGCTTGTTTTATAAGAAAAAGTCCCCGCTCTTTGCACAAATAAACTCAAGATTCGTGCAAAAGATCACTTTGAATCCCATTATTTTCAAAAAAATCTCAATAAATCCGCTTCAAAACGGTTAAAGTATCAAGAAAATACTACCGTATCTTTGGCTACTTAACCCAGTTGTCGCGAAACCGGTCCAAACTGACACAATCTTTTTACAAAGCTGGGTAAGAGCTGTGACAACCACCCCACTTTTTCATGCGAAAACCTCACCTCGTTGGTTGAGCAACACTCAATCAATCGAAACGAAACTTAGGGAGGAACCAATGAAAGAGAAGAGACTTACCGATGTAGAGGTTGTTAATCAGTTCAAGGCTGGAGCTGTTGAGGCGTTTGAGGAGATCATCTCCCGATACGAATCAAAGGTTATGAGCCTCGCGTTGCGATTCACTCGCAACCAGGAAGACGCTGAGGAGGTAATGCAGGATGTATTCACTACTGTATACCGAAAGATCGACGGCTTTCGCGGACAATCCGCCTTCTCAAGCTGGCTCTATCGTATCGTCGTAAATGCCGCTTTCATGAAGCTGCGTAAGCGTAAACAGAACCAAACCGTCTCGATGGACGACCTCTCTCCCGCTATTAAGCAATACTGCATCGATAAAGATGCTTTCAGCGGCTCGTATTCACAAAATGTCGCGGTGTCGCATGAGATGCAGGCGGTTATTCAGTGCGCTGTTAATCGACTTCCAGACCAATACCGCGCGGTCTTCGTCCTTCGAGATGTAGACGGGCTATCAAACCAGGAGACCGGAGAGATCCTTAACCTCTCTATACCCGCCGTTAAATCAAGACTTCATCGTTCGCGCATCATGCTTCGTAAGAAGCTCCAACGTTACTACGAAGACTACACCGGTAATAAGGCAGTCATCGAGTCGCGGTTCGAGGATGAAGACCTTCAGATGTCAGCTGCTTAATTTGTTACCTTCGTTTCGGGCGGTTACGCGCCTCCCCGCGTAACCGCTTTTTTTATCAAAAGGGAGACTTCGAGGTTTTAGCATCATCCCCTCAAAACGGCTGTGTTGAAGAAACCCTTGGACCAGAAATGAGCTACAAGATACGAAAAGCTCGTACAAAATCCGCGCCCACTCCCCATCTGACGGTGGTCTCAAAACTTCACCTAGCCGATCGTTTCGAAAACCTAACTTTCTGGGGACACTCGCTTTTCTCCTCGCGGAATACCTTTTTTCACAGCCGCCCAATTTTGTGCGGTGATTCATAAAGCGATTCTCGCAATCCACCGACTCCTTACGATGAAAGCAATACAGTGCGGTAAGGTTTCATCCCCACGATGAAAGCGAACCAGCGAGACCAACATCACGCTAAACTGGGAGTCGAATGAAAAGAAAAGATATTCGAATAATGGTCGTGGACGACTTATCGGGCATGAGAAGCACCCTAAAAAACACCCTTCAAGTACTGGGGTACAACGACGTAGTCGAAGCTCGTAGCGGCTCAGACGCGCTTAAAAAACTACGATGCGAGGATTTTCAACTTATCATCTCAGACTGGACGATGCCTGTTATGTCAGGCTTGGAGTTTCACGGAGAATTAAAGCGCAGTCCTGTGCATAAAAAAGTCCCCTTCCTCATGATCAGCGCGAAGGCTGAAAGAACTAACGTCATCGAGGCTTTCCAAGCCGGAATCGCCCACTTTATGGTCAAGCCATTCTCAGCCGAAGCCCTCCAAAGCAAGCTACAGACCATGCTTGGGGTAATAGGTTAATTCTAGGCAGAACAACTACCTCTCTCCTTCCGCTGCGAGTTGGGAAGGAGCAAGACGTCGAACAGCGTCCTTAAATTGGTCTCCCCTATCTCGGTAATCTCGAAACACCGAAAAGCTTGAGGAGGCTGGAGAGAGTACGCAGATTTTTCCTGAGGCCGTAAAATCATAGGCCGTCCGCACCGCGTCATTCATAGTCTGCACATCCACCCGAGAATACTCACGTCCTCGCGATGTGGCACACGCTGCTTCCCATATCTTCTCCCCGGTCGTTGGAAAGAGGATCAACGTCTTCACTTTAGAGGCCGCCAGTGCTGGACCTAGAACCGCCATATCCACGCCCCGATCGAATCCCCCGGCGATAACCGTCTCAACATCATCGCCTAGGGCCGCCAATGCATGCGCCAGGGCCTCAGGAATAGTTGAAAGAGAATCGTTGTAGAATCGAATGCCGGCTCGCTCCGCGACGAACTCAAGGCGATGCTCAAGCGGAACGAATCCCTCAATCCCTTTTCGGATCTGATTTGGCGACGCCCCAAGAATGACTCCGCACGAAATAGCAGCGAGCGCGTTTTGGAGATTTCCAGGCCCCATCACCGGAAGGTCCGTCACATTCATCAGAGGCTCTGAACTCAACTTTTGAGCAAAGATTGCTCCGTTACGCACAACCACTAGAGCGCTTTCATCGTCAACCTCTCGAAAGGTGACGCGCCTTCCCGGAAACTTTCTTGTCTGGTCAGCGAGCAGTGAGAAAGACTGATTGATAATAAAAACATCTTCACTCATTTGGTTGCGAGCGATGTTCAGCTTTGCCGAGCAGTACGCTTCAAACCCACCATGATAGTCTAGGTGCTCAGGAACGATATTGAGCAAAATGGAAACTTGCGGACTACGCCTTAAGTCTTCAAGTTGATAGCTCGACAGTTCGATGACAAAACGCGTTTCTTCGTTCGCGTCTTGAAGATAATCAAGCATCGGAGCTCCGATATTTCCAACGAGACGAACGTCAGAGAAAACATTTTTCAATATGGCCGTGGTAAGGGACGAGGTCGTGCTCTTACCTTTGGTACCGGTGACGCCAATAATCTTTCCCGGACACTCCGCAAAGAATATATTCGTGGCCGATGTGAGGTGGGTAGCAGTTCCGAGGTGCGGGGAGATCTCCTGTATACGTACTCCTGGAGATCGGATAACCGTATCAAAGGCAGCCGTCCCACTAAGGTAACTATCGCCACTGAATAGCTCCGTATGTGCGTCAAAAACCTCCTCCGGTGAAAACCCTTGTCGATCTGCTAGGCCAATCCTGGCGCTAGGGAAGCGCGCACGGAGGTACTGTCGAACACTGCGCCCCTCTCGGCCATATCCGACGATAAGAAAGGACTGACCTCTCAGCTCAGCAGCTACCACGCGCCCTCCTGTACACAAGTACGAAGCGCCGAAGCATAAAGGTCCGGCAGGTAATGCTCATCGGTCCAAGTCCGAAGTGTTGCCTCGGCAGCCTCTTTCGTGGGCAGAAGCCCCTGTGCTTGCAAGGCACGCGCTATCTCAACGAGTCCTGAAGGTGGCGTGTCCTGAGCTCGTTCGTAACGGTTCAGGGTTAGCACCAACGCGTCACGACTCTCGCCGAGCGTGCCTACGCACTCAAACGGTTTGTGGTCTCGTAACCCCGTTAATTCTTCAATCGCCCCCAGGATCTCCCCTCGTTCAAAGAGAGCCTCGCCGAAAATCTCGGTGTGGCGAGCACTCGTCACAAAGGGCGCGAGGGTAAGCGAGACAAAGGCACATTTTGGACACCGCCCGCACCACCTATCCTCCCGTTGACCTACATTGCAACTGCGAAAAGAAGAGAGATGTTGCGGCGCCAAGCTCGCGAAGAGTCCACTCACCTGAAGATCATAGAGGGGACGAATAATACTGAAATAAGACGCACTTCCCGGAAGCTCCTTGGCGGCGTACTCTCTAAATCGCCTCTCAAATCGTAGCCCTTTTGAGTACTGATGATTAACGGGTAATCCGTGAAAGACAGCATTCTCTTCGCTAGCACTTCGCTCGTTTGAAACGATGACTGAGCTTAACCCGTGAATATCAGCGAGCATAGTTCCCAGAAACGCCAAGTATGCTGAAAAGGGCGTATGCCCGTTGAGATAGCCCTTCCCATTCAGATCGAGCAGGGTTTTATCGACCGTACGCCGGACGATATGGGGCTCTCGGTATCCAGCAATAGATACACTCTCCAAAGCTGATCGCGTTGGATTTAGGATCATAACCTCTCGGGGCCTCGAAACATCAAAGCTCTTGAGCATTTCGAGAGTGAGCGATGAATCCTTGCCGCCAGCAGCGAGCACCAAATCGCCGACTCCCCTTCTCGTTTGAATCGGCGATAATCGTGGCAAAGGCGTTCCACTGGATTCAATCGTCAACAAATCCGGACTACTTGGGTCGATGTCGTTTTGAAAAAAGAACTCCCCAAGGCCGTGAATAAAGAGGTCGTGCCACCAAGCCGTCTGCTCATCCGAAAGCCGAACACCCTCAAGCACCACCCTCTTTGGGCACGCAGCCTTCCAGTAACTAATCAGCTCAACGATTCCGATATTTGTAAGGAACGGCGCAAGACGGTCATCTTCAACATCAGGCGCCTTGAACGAGAGGGTTGGCCGAAATTCGATGGCGGGCTCAAGGGTGATGGCAAACGTAACCGTTACATCATCACCCGCGCGCACGAGAGTATATCCGCGATAGCGGAGCGCCGAATGTCGCAAACGTAAATCATGAAACGATAAGGTCACGTCCTAGCCCTCCCTACGGGCTTCTATCCCCTCATGAACGATGAGGACCAGGAGAAAATAGCACGAGGAGGCACTTCCTCAAATAGCTCCCAGGGCATTGAAAAACGGGGCAGTCGCGGTCATTTTGAGAGCTTAGAACAAAGGGGCCCAAGAACCGTATATCTATCCCTAGCGATAGATTGAGGATTTTTCAGTACCTCTAACGGAGCTGCCCGGCCCGCCGAAGCTTTAATGGGGGAGGAGCCCACACTATCTCAATGTGGAAGAGGAGATTCTTTCTCGCTGCCTACCTAGCGCGGGGGGGCACATATCCTAACGACCGCGGGCTTTTCGGGTGTTGAATGTCCCGAGAAAAAACTGTGGTGCCGAGCCCCAGAATCTCGATACACTCTCACTATGATTCGAGTTGCCGAAGAGACCGACGCGCCAGAGATGGCAGCCCTAAGCGATAGCTTTAGAGACCTCCTTCAGTCTTACTCCCCGGTCTTCTGGCGAAAGAAAGATGGGATAGTCCCGACCCATATCACCTACATGAAAGGCCTCATCAACAGCCCAAATCAGATCACCCTTGTGTATGAAAAGGACGGCCAAGTCCAAGGCTTTATCACGGGCCTTATCACCCAGGCCCCACCCGTCTACGACCCAGGTGGGCCGGTCTGCCTAGTCGATGATTTCGTCGTACGGCACGCTCATGCATGGAAAACTGTCGGAAAAGAGCTCATGCAAGCATGCGAGAATAGCGCGCGCTTTCGGAACGCCGTGGTGGTAATCGTCGTATCGCCAGTCAAATGCAGCGAGCAACGCGAGATGCTTCGAGACCACGGAATTGAGCCTGTCTCCGAGTGGCGGGTCAAGATTCTCTAATCCACGGCTAATCCCACTCGCCCCTACTCTTCAATAAAATCGAGATCCTGAGAGAACGTCTCCTTCAACGTCGCCAGCGCGATAGTCGCAAGCACCCCAACAAATATTCCGATATACATGGCGGCGTTAATAATCCCAACGCTCGGCTTAAGAAGAAGGAAGCCCTCGCTTACTGGTACGATCGCGCCACGAATAAAGTTCGGCACCGAGGTCGTTACCGTCGCCCTTACGTTAGTACCGAACTGCTCCGCCGCCATTGTAACTACGAGCACCCAGTATCCTCCAGCGATACCCAGCATCACGTAGCTCAAATAGAACCCTCCCAAAGAGAGACTCTCCCGCGTAAGAAACCACAGAGGTAACACGAGGCTTAACATAAGGAAGATCGCTATTGGCCTCTTTCGACTCGCAAGGTACTGACTAAGGACACCTCCAGCGATATCTCCAATGAGAAGCCCACCGTAACAGAGCGCGATACAATACCCAGTCTTGGGAACCCCTGGCACATGTAAAGCAAACGCTAAATCCCGTGAGTTGGCCAGCAAAATACCGATGATGTACCAAATCGGGATACCCAGCACGATACACATGAGGTACCTCGTGAATCGATGCTTCGAACTTAGGAGCCGCACGATATTTCTAGTCGTATTCTCGTGACTTTTTACGGATGCGAAGAGCGTCGACTCGGCAACCGACACTCGAAGCGCCAGAAGCAATAATCCAAGAACGCCTCCAACGATGTATGAAGTGCGCCACGAGAGAAAATCTCCTAAAAGGCCCGCCATAATCGCCCCGAACACACCTACGCCAGCGATGATCGT
>CAIXKI010000088.1 GCA_903920005.1 uncultured delta proteobacterium | reverse complement strand
GCGCTCGTAAACGTGCATTGCACGTGGTACCGAGCACTCTCCGGATCGAACCCAACCTTAACTTTAAAATCGTGAATCTCTTCTAAGAGAAAATTGAGTTCAAAGGACTTAACCCAGCTCTTTTTGGCGCGGTATGCCGACACTTCATCCAGGTAGATTCCCTCAAGAACCAAACGCTCTGCATCATACCAAAGGCCGAGACTAACCGCTGGCAAGTGCGTTCCGTGCGACTGTTCAAATCCAGTTTGTTGCATAATATTCGAGTTGAGCGGGGGGTAAAAAAAACAGGCCCCCTTTTTAGGGGGGGCCTGTGGGAATCGTCCGATTGTCAGGCCCACACTCTTTACACCACCTGACGTCGGTCTTGATTCCTCAGTGCCATTCAAGGCACTACCAACTTGTAAGGTACTATCGGAGCGACCGCCGGAGACCTTTACGATTGTAGGCCAATCACCGTCATAGACGCGGAAAATACAAACTCAACAGGTTGATAAAGTTAATACTATTAGTCAGTTAGAATATGTGTGACACCTCCCCCCTTATCTGCTATGCTCCCAATAGATTCAGCCATTTAGGGGCTTTACCCGCAACCTCGCCAACGTTCACCTGACTTGCGAGGGAGCACTCGTGGTGAAGTATCGAGCTGGGGAACACGCGCGTGTTTAAGTTTCAAAACTCACTCACACCGATAAACCCAGAGATTCGTTCGACGCGCACTCCACGGTGACGGTGTGTTTTAGCAATAGCGAGAACTAACCGGTCACGTTCCGCCCTGAAATGGCAAAGTGTAACGAATTACATCTAAACGTAGGAAATAACTCGTATGAACAGAGGCAATCAAAGGCACTCTAACCGAGGAGGCCGCGGACGTGGCCGTTCAAACAGAGGTCGCGGTGGAGATAGACACGCTCGCCGTCATCCAAGACAAAGCGCTGAAAGCGGCAATCAGAGAGAGAGGATCTCCATCGAAAGTGGAGATCTCGTTCTGATAGACCAGTTCATGCTCGCGAACGGTCAATTCATTGATAAGATGGCGGCGATAATCGATGAACAGGCTGAGGTAAAAAACCAAGTAATCCGTGAATTCGGTGGAAAGGTTATCTCAGTGACTCGTGGAACGTATCGCATTGAGCGCGATCCGTTCGCGTATACGATCGTGGTTCATCCTGAGGGAGACGCTCTTCCAGCTACCGACGCTGTTAAGGAAGCAAGCGAGCTCTTGGGCGAGGTGAACATCGACACGCGATGCTTGGCGATGTTGGACCGAGAACTTCTCGACGACAACTCCCTCCTTGAGCGCTACCAGCAACTCTGGTTCAGCGGCCAGGATAAGACAGCTCGAGACCTTCTACGCGACAACGGCGGAGCAGTTCGCTACGGGTTCCGCAGAGATGGCGATGAGCTTGGCGTCTACCAAATTCCAGGAGAGGACGTTATCTGTCTTTGGCCGAAGAATATGGAAGCTATGGTTGAGGCTGAACAAGCTCTCGAACAAGTACAAGAGGCGTAAGCCACCCTCCACCTTTGTGGAGACATCCGGGGACAACCTGGATACACTAAAAGGGGCGTGTGATTATCACATGCCCCTTTTTTATGGGCCAAGCCTGTGCTCCGACTCATTGAACAAAGACTAATCTTCAAACCTACCAGAGAGGATCACGGCGGCCTCAATGCAATCCCGCATGAGCGGATTCGCTTTGGTCGCGAGTTCGGTCTCGATCTCGATGGGGCCTTCGTTCACAACGGCTCATCATCAGTGGCCCTCTTCCTCCACGGCAATCGCCACAACATCACCCGTTTTAGAGAACACTACGACCTCTTTACACACATCGGCCAATCGTTTTTCACCTTCGACTATCCCGGTTACGGACAAAGTCATGGAACGCCATCAGAAGGCGCCGCATACGCCGCCGCAAGGGCCGCATACGCCCTCATTCGAACCAAGATGAACACTCCGGCCGATAAAATCATCGTCTATGGCTGCTCCATGGGAGGCGCAGTCGCCATGGAGCTATGCCAAAACGCGCAGGTCGCGGGGCTCATCACTGAAGCGACCTTCACAAATTCGCGGGAGATGGCTCAGCACCTCTACCCGTATCTTCCTCTATGGCCATTCCTTCCGAATAGATTCCGTAACGACCTTAAGATCTCACAGATCAACGCTCCAATAATGCTCATTCACGGAAATAGGGATCCTATCGTCCCCGCTTCCATGGCGTCACAACTTCTTAAAGCAAGTGAGGGGCGCGCGAAGCTCGTTATCATAGAGGATGCGGACCACATCTCCTGTATCCCACGCAGCAATGGGGAACTCGAAAAGAAAATTCACGAGTTCATCCTTCAGCATACAGCGAGAGCCTAGCCACACAGCCGGCGGCCTCGCCGGCTCGTCGCAACCCGTGACATCAAATTCGTGAAACATTCGTTCTCGCGATACATATGCGATTCACACGAACCCGCAACGATCGTTACTGGAGGGCCGGCGGCCTCGCCGGCTCATCGCAACCCTGAATAATCATGAAGGGCTACCGGCCCGTCTCGCCGGAGGCTAGCCGAGCCGGAGCCTCGGTGCCCACGGGTAGTACCCTAATCAGCGTGATGTCGAGAAAATATGGAGCGACGCTCCTGTACCCATTCAGTTTCCTCGGAATCCAAGGCAAACCACCGGATAAGAAACGCGGCGGCGAGAACCACAACAACAATCCCCAGAAACACACGGTACTGTTCGAAAAAGTAAGAGGAACGATCCCCCGCTCTTAACACCGAGGCCCCTTGGATAATCGCCCCGCGATCGAGGAGCCGGGCGTGCTTTTTCGGTTCCTTGCCTAACGAATCGTCGAGATACCTGTCACTTTTTGATGGTGAATCCCCACCTCTTTTATCATCCACCTTTGGACGTCCTCGCACACCTCCGCCGCCCATGGTGAAGCTCGTTCCATGGTCTACATTTTGAGGCTTGTATGATTCCCGTGGGGCCTTCCAGGCGCTACCCGCCGCACCACTAGCGCCGAATCCTCGTGAGGTAAATTTATCAATCGACATACACACCTTTTCCAATGAGTGCAGCTGCTCTCCATAATGACCAGCTACGTACTACCGTGATATGGCTTTTTTTTCCTGAAAGTAGCCTAAACGGGCTAAAAATAACCTCTCTACGTCACATCTCGAGCACTTATCCCCATATTCGTAGTGAGGGGTTCTCGTACCAGTGAGAGTCCTCCCTGTTTTCGAAGTTTGCGGCGCGACAGCCCGGGCTCGGGAGCAAAGGTTTTTACAAGGATGAAGAGACCTAGAGGTTATGAGAATGGTAGCCACACCCGAAAGATCCGCTGAGCATATTCCCTCGTCAGAAGAGATACACGAGGCCCTAGAGAGTTTCACTAATAAGAGCGATAGCGGCCCGTCCACGCAGCGTCAGGCCTTGGCCCTTTTCAGTCAGGCGAAAGGACTTCTTGAGTCAACCAACAGGGAGATCTCCGCTGCCCTACTCATCGCTCTGGTCACGAATCCCAATTTAACAACTGAGATCATCGCGACTGCCTCATTATTTGCCATACATAACCCATCTTCAATTGAGGCGAGCCGATTGGGAATTTCCTTACTAACACTCTCCGGATCAACAAGAGAACTTTCCGGGAAGATACTCGACGCAGTAACTCAGAGACTTCATGACCTCCCCGTCATCTCGGAACAATCCTCTCCAACTATTCGAGCCTACTCTCGCTTACTTATTGAGTCGCTTGGTATTCCCACACTTCGAGACTCCGCGTTAAAATTGATTCATCAAGTTCTGAGCGACCGCTCCGAAACGAACGATCGACAGCGAGCCACAATAGCAAGAGAGGTGCTTCACCGCTTTCGTACCGGAGAACTTTCGGAGGATTTAAGCCCTTTGAGGGAGCTCGCCTACAAGGTTTTCGTGTTGGGTGCTCACCACCGCCGCACCCGAACAGACACCCTCTCTCGAATTCAACATGCACCCGCGCCATGTGAGGAGAGCCTTGAGGATAAGATCGCGAGAGCCGCTCGACTTCTTTCGATACTGGCGGAGACGCCCGTGAAAAGAACACCTCAACGGCTCACTGTTGATGACTTTAGGGCTTTGGGAACCCTTTCGGGGCTCTCTCACCCACAATTTAGGGGAGTATGCGCGGCGATGACGCGCGATGCTCTCACCGATCCGAGCGCGTTGACCGCTCTTCTTAACATCGCAAAAGCAACTCACGATGAATCCGTAACGATGCAGCTAAGAACAAGCAGCTTAGCGGCGCTCCTCTCAGAGGGAAGGCGAACGGGGAACCTCTCGCCCGTGGTAGAAAGAAGCGTGCTCGCCACGTCCGCGGAGATACCGCACATCTACGGCTACTCACAACAGGACACCCATTCAAGACCGGTACAGCCGGGTATGGTTACGGAATGACGAGAACTTGTCCTACATCGACACGAGTCCCCTTAATCCTATTAAAACGCTTTAGATCGTTTACTGAGCACCTGTAGTGCTGCGAGATTGAAAAGAGGGTCTCTCCATTTCTTACTTTGTGCTTCGCGTGGACGGACTTCGAGATACTCGTTTTTGAGCTCTTAGTTTTGGCCGTTGATTTTTTGGCACTCGGGCGCGCCGGCCCGGTCGCGACGATACTTGGCTGTCCCCCCTTAAGCGACCGTGAGGACATCTGATTGAGTTGTATAAGCTGCGGAGAGGTTGTGGCATCGTCTGACTCGGACCTCTCGACCGACTCCCCTCGCCTCACCGTCTCAACAACGTTGTCACGAGGATGTTCTGATACTTCTACTATCTTAGAGTGAAGCGGCTCTGGGGTATCAATCTCCGCCATCTTATCGTTGTACTTAACGGGAACTTGCAGAACGTAGCCGGCTGGGATCCTCGCTCTTCCTTTCCAAACTGGATCGAGCAGCGCGTAATTTGCCTCTTTCAAGCTTTCAATCGAGATCCCAAGCTGTTGAGCAGCATGAGTAGTGGACATCGGCGAACGCACTGGGTACGAGGCTAGACGCAGAGCCGGTTGGACCGGTATTTCGGGGAAATATCGCTCATGATTCCGGAATATCTCCACGGCAGCTAAAAACTCGGGATAGAAATTCGAGGACGCAAACCCAAAATATCGCTCCTCGGGGTGCTCTACCATATGAGCCAAATCGTCCGTTCCGGCGGCACGCACCTTAGACCGGACTCCTCCTACACCGTGATTGTATGAGGTAATAGCGAGAGGCCATGAGCCGAGCGATTGATAGGCGGAGCGAAGATATTCAGCGGCCGCACGAGTCGCTTTAATCGGATCCCGACGCTCGTCCACGTATCGTCCAACAACCATTCGGTGCGCGCGGGCAGTACGAGGCATGAACTGCCATATTCCCGCGGCTCCGACATTACTGTACGCCGTATAATCGAATGAAGACTCAATGAACGGAAGTCGGGTTAACTCTTTCGGAAGTCCGTACTCTGAAACAAAAATCTGCTCCATCGTCGGAAGATAACGCCACGCGCGCATCATCGCCTGCGCATACCGCTCACGAATTCCGGTCTGTGTTCGAATGAGATCCTCATCAAGCAGATCTTTGTAGGATCGGGCCTCTGGCGGCAACTGCTGCATCTTCTGCACAAAGCTCTTTTGGAACGCGGTGCTCGGCTCTTGCCCGTTTATGAGAGCACGAATCTGCTCTCGCATCTCAGAGACAGTCTGCTTCTCGACGCGATCCATGTGACGATCCAGCTCGATTGGTCCCATCGTCTGGGCCTCAGCTGAAAAATCCAGCACGCCGAACACTATCTGGGGAAAATCTCGATGATGCACCACAACCTGTTTGTTGCCGTACTTAGCGAAGACATCCTTCCAGAAATCTACTCGACCGCGAAGTTTCGCGGGAACACCAAACGGCCCCTGCTCTGATACATCAGTGGCGCTAGCGTTATATCTTTCGTTCGAAGCAAAGACGGGAGACGCCTCGGCTCGCGCAACGAGACCGCCCAGAAATAGTGAGGAACAGAGAGAGAGGACAGCTCGAAGAGACATGGCCTTTACGTTTAAGAATTGGATAAGAACCACAGAGAGAATCAACCGCAGCGTCACTAGTAAAGTGACACGGCGTACCGGAGGGCACAACCGAAAGTCGCAATCTTCTCGCCAAAAATGTGTATCGAAGCTTTCGGCTCTGACCTTGAGCCCAAGCGCGCTACTTGGAAGTACAGCGAGCGGCGTCAAGGTCCGCCTCAGCCATCGAGGTGGTCTCCTCAGAATTGAGTGCCACGAACTCCTTAAGATTCTCAGGAACCCCTGTGTCCTCAAATATCGCCTCAACAGGACACTCAGTCTCACATGCGCCACAGTGAATACACTCGTCCGGGTTGATCATGAGCATACCAACATCATCACCCTTAGCCGCGCGGCCGTACTTATCGTTATAAGCCTGCTTCTTGATGTTATAGAAACAATCAACGGGGCAGACCTCTACGCAAGAACGATCCTTTGTGCCCAAACAGTTAAGAGTAACGACGTAAGCCATGACCACCAATCCGTACTAAAAAAACTATTACGGCGTGGATGTTACATAATCTAGCCGCTATTAAAAAGAGCGCTAGAGCGGTTTAGGGAGGGGTTTTTTGGGGATAAAAAGGGTGGCCCCCATTACTAAGGGCCACCCGTGCAGAGAGGATACCGTTGTATCACTAAGAAGTAGTGTCGGCATTTATGGCAAAAGCAGGACAAACCGGCGCCCTTTTACCCTTAAGACCGTTAAAGATAAGTGGCTAATATGGTGAAGGGATCATGCCCAGGCCCCCGTGCTTACCCCAAGTGCCCGTGAGTTATTGATATTTCCCCTTTCTCACGGTACAACCAGAGTCCAGACTCTTTTCTGGCCCGATCGCCAAGTTGGCTAAGGCAACGGTTTGCAAAACCGTCATTCGCCGGTTCGAATCCGGCTCGGGCCTCGTTGTTATCCCATTCGGCTGATATTCGCCTCCTCTCCCAGGGGCTGTCGCCCCTCTCGCTGCTCAACGCAGCGTCACCCTAGCATTGATAAGCCGTCCCGCCAGCGAACCCGCGCCGTTGGTACCTGGAGGGCCGGCGGCCTCGCCGGCTTGTCGCAACCCTCGACATTATTCTCGTCGAAACATTCGTACCTGCGGCCGGCGAGGCCTGTAAAGTCTCACCTGATTGTATACACATTTTTATAGGGGTCGGGCCCAGCCAGTTTGAAGTATTAGGGATGGATCTGAACGAACTGGGAGCTAGCCCCGGAGGAGAGACTGAACTCTCTGATGGGGGTATTTCGGTAGT
>CAIXKI010000087.1 GCA_903920005.1 uncultured delta proteobacterium | reverse complement strand
TGGAGGGCCGGCGGCCTCGCCGGCCGCAGGTACAAATGCAACGTGGAATTCAATTGGAGGGCCGGCGGCCTCGCCGGCCGCAGGTACAAATTCAACCAGGAATGAGTAGTAGTGGCAACGGCCTACGTGCCCACGGGTACAAATGTTCCGATGCGTTTAATGTCGCGGGTCGCGGCAAGCCGGCGAGGCCGCCGGCCCTCCAGGTACAAATGTTGCGGGGTCATGTGAATCGCCTAATGTTCGCGAGAACGAATGGAGGGCCGGCGGCCTCAGGTACACATGTAACGTGGAATGACATTGGAGAGGCATCGCGTACCCACATGATCGCGCGCACACCTATAGCGTCGTGAAGTAGAAATTCTTTTTGTTAGTGGATTAAGAAGAGGAGAGAATAAAAAGAGTTGAAGGGAGGACGTTCAGAAAACAAAAACACTGACAAAATCGATCGGAAAAAAATAACCCATGAGAAAAATGAACCAGACTCCTGAGCACCCACTGTAATGAAAATCCACTATGGATTCTCGGGAGTCCGGTTCAAATACCCAAAACAGGCACATGCAATGAAGCTTGTGCAAACCTAGCGAATAACCTTCGTAACCTTGAGTTAAGCTGAACGCCTCACTTCGTAAGATGCCCTGTGGACAGCTTACGAAGCGGAGAAATCAATCTTCTCACCACCTTACCAGTATATCGGCTTTAAGACAGTAATTCAAAATACTTTTTTACTATGGCAGTGGAGCCTTCAGAATGGGAAATAGATAGGCAATACAGCATTTTACGTGGTTTTTGCTTGCTTTTCGTGGGCTTACGGAGCGTGGGCGATACCGCCATGGACGGTATATTCCCGCCCGGCGACGACCCGCTCTACCTCGCGGGCCACCTCTAAAAGGGTATCCCCAGCGGCCTCATCCCCCTGTTTGGCTTGTTGCTCCAGGGTATCTCCCAGCGCACTCAAGTGAGGATAGCCATAGAGACCTGCGCTCCCTCTAAGCTTGTGCGCGAGCGCCTCTACCTTGGTCCAATCGGTCCCCTGCCACGCGCTTCGAAGTTCGTGCAAACGGGGCGTGAGGGTATCTATGAATTCCACGAGAAGTTCGTTCATCTCGGCGTCGTCACTTAATTTATGACTGACGACGACAGAGGAGGGGAGCTCGGATTGTGTTTCGCTGTCTAAAAACTTCTTAAGCATTTCGTAAAACGATTCTCGACTGAACGGTTTCGCAAGGTGCATTGAGCATCCAGCTTCTATCGCTTTCAGTACGTCGCTCGTCATTGCGCCCGCTGATAGAGAAACGATTGGGGTGCGTATCCCTGCTTGTCGCATAGCTCGAGCGGCGCTTAAGCCGTCGACGTTCGGCATCTGTACGTCGAGAAGAATAAGGTCAAACGCTCCATGTAAAGCCGCGTCGATCGCTTGTTGTCCATCCTCGACTAGGATTGGGTCGGCCCCAGCTTTCCGAAGGAGGTGATCTACTAACCTACGATTATCGAGGGCATCATCAGCAAAGAGCACTCGGCCTGAAATCTTGGGTCGAGGAGTAGACGAGCGTGACGCGCGAACCTCGTCCACCGGCATCGCGTGAATAAGCTTTACGGCGTTCCTCTGCTCAGGGAGGATATAAAAGGAGAAGATAGAACCCTTAGATTCCTCGGAGGAAACAAAGATCTCGCCTCCGAGCGCATGCACGAGGTGCGCTGAGATATTTAAGCCGAGGCCCGTTCCACCGTATTGGCGCGTAATGCTTTCATTCGCTTGTGAAAACGGCAGAAAGAGGTTTTGAAGTTGACTATTTTCGATACCGATTCCGGAATCAGCGACGACAAATCGAAGCGTTCTCTTGGACTCATCGTACATAACCCGAAGTTCGATCCATCCCCGTTCGGTGAACTTGATCGCGTTGCTTAGGAGGTTGATGAGCACCTGTTTAAGCCGAAGAGCGTCGCTATGTATCTCAGCGGGGAGGGGCCACTCGTAATTGACTGAGAATGATATGGCCTTCTCCGCGATGCGTGGGGCGAACATCATTCGAACGTCCTCAATCAGCTCGATCAAGTTGAATTGCGTTTGCTCAATTTGGAGCGCGCCCGCGTCAATCTTCGATAGGTCGAGGATCCCATTGATTACTTCAAGGAGGTGACGACCATTATTAAGGATTACATCGAGACAGTGCAGATCTTCTGGATTCTGCCTTTTCTCATCCCTGAGCGCCTCCGCGAATCCGATTATCGCCGTCAGCGGCGTGCGGATCTCATGACTCATATTGGCGAGAAATTGGCCCTTCGCGTGCATAGCGGCCTCGGCAGATTGCTTGGCGGCGAAAAGGTCCGCGTCTGCTTGTCTGCGCGCGGTAATATCTTCGACCGTTCCTACCCAACCACTCACCGTATCTGTAGAGTTCACGGCGGCGGCTTTCACGCTCGCCCAAGCGATCTCTCCGTTTGGTCTAATGAAGCGGTGGATCTCTTCGAAAGGTTTTGCCGTCTTCGTGGCAGCATACCAGCTTGAAGCGACACGTTCGCGGTCCTCCTCAGGGATAGCACGAAGCCACCCTGAGCCGAAGCTCTCCTCAGCGCTCTGTCCCGATATCCTCTGAAATTGTTGATTAGTATAAATGTAGTTTCCGTCCGAATCGGTAACAAAAATCCCGAGGGGCGCGGCTTCGCTGATCGCTCTAAATCGTGCTTCATTGTTTTGATACTGAAGCTCGTCGGCGAATCGGCTGCTGAGGTCGACGCAGGATGACACGTATCCCTCAAGTCGCCCGCTCGAGGAGAACATAGGCATAGCTTGCTCAAGAACCCATCGGTAGGTTCCGCTGGCATGCCTGAGTCGAAATTCTTGCTGAAAACGGTGACGCTGGGTCGAAACGTCGATCCATTTTCGATTGTAGACGTCACGATCGTCAGGATGGATCGTTCGCATCCAGTGGTCCGCGATACTGTCCTCACGGCTAAGCCCGGTGAACTCACACCACGCTTGATTGAAGAATGTGCGATTTCCCGCTTCGTCCGAGATCCACAAAAGCATCGGGGATGCATCGGCGATCGTCCTGAATCTTCGCTCGCTCTCACCAAGCGCGCTTACCTTTGCCTGAAAGAGGCTCAATTCGCTTCGCATCTCGATGTGGCGAGCAGCCTGAGCGGCCAATGTCTCTAGGGCTAGCGTTTGTGCCTCAGTTAACGAGTGTGCGCTTGTATGAAGCACACAGAGAGTTCCGATAGCAAAGTTGTCTTTGGTAATGACAGGAGCGCCCGCATAGAATCGGACGTGAGGCTCGTTTCTCACGAGGGGATTTTCTGCGAGGCGAGGGTCTTTCGAGGGGTCTTGTATGGCGAAGAGTGAATTTCCAAGGATCGTCTCAGAGCAGAAGGAGATATCTCGGCTTATCTCTTGAACGTGAAATCCTATGCGGCTCTTAAACCACTGGCGGTCCGCATCAATGAGGGAGAGAAAAACGATTGGACAGTCGCAGATCTGTCCGGCAAGAGTTGTGATGCCATCGAAGAGGGCCTCCCGTTCAGATTCCAGAATTCGAAGGCTTTTCACCTTGGCCACTCGTTCTTTTTCGTTAGGAGGTAATCTCATGGGGCTCCCGACAGATTGTCTGTAACTGCTTCATGCGTCTACCGTTTTATCGGCAGCCTCGTGGGTTCCCTGAAGGGTTGGATGCGTAGTGCGCGATTGGTAAACCCGGGGCGTTTTAGGTGGTTATGGGCGAGTTTGTCTCGAGGGGGCTAACGTTAAGGGGCGGTTTTCCGCTAGTCCGGAAACCGGAACAATACTTGGTCAAGCTTCGATTGGAGAGCCTCTAAAGGCTTCCGTACGTTGTGGTCCTCGCACGTGCGGATGAGGAGCCTGAGTATCTGCTTCTGAAGAGAGTGCTCGGAGTCAGAGTCCGAAAGTAGTTTTAGAGCCACCTCCCCATCTTTGAGAAGGCTCCGTTTTATAGATTTTTTCGGAGAGGAGGATGCTTCTTGTTCGCTCAGCATAGCGCTCTGTTCGCTCAGCATAGCGCTCCAGTTGTACGCACGAAGCGCATACGCGCGGGCGAGGAGGATCGGATTATTCTTAAGATGGCTACCGGCGAGGTCTATAGCTTTATTGATTCCAGCGAGTGATGTGTCGTAGTTGCAATCTGTATAATGAACGTAACTCTGCTCGAGGAAGAATTTGAATTGCTGAAGTGGATTCACGATGCCGCGAGTAACCAGCGTCTCCGCCTGCGCGACTTCGAGTGCGGCTTCGTCCTGGAATCCCTTCAAGCGTAGAAACGTAGCGCGACGGCAATGAAGATCGATCTGAGCCTCAAAGGAGAGCCCCTCTGATGGGTCAACTTCACACGATCTCTGCAGATGCTCTATATAGGTAGCTTGGTCTCCCTCGGCTTGCGCGACGAGCCCCCGTAGGTTGGCCATGTGCCGCTCAAGGTGTGGTGGAAAAGCCCGGTCCATCCAAATCTTCATGGCATCGTCAAGGTAGGTGGTAACCTCGACCGTCTCCGATTGATGAAATGCGATGTGAGCGAGGGTCAGCAAGGCCTTCGTCTTTCGAAGCGGTTCCTTTGATAGGGTCGCTGCCGCCTGCAATACGACATTCGCCTCGTCCCAGACTCCGTGCTCGTAGTAGAGCATGGCTAAGTCTAAAGCGAGTGCCGCTGTTTGCTCGTCTGAAAGTCCATTGCGTCCCAAAATGGCTCGTTTACATACGAGCGCGTCGGAGAGAATGCCCGTGATGCCCTGATTCATGGCAGCGCTTGTTTGGGTCTTTTCAAGAAGAAGCCCGATGAATTCAAGACTTCCCTCGCCAAATCGTTCTTTGGCAAAGGTGCTTGCATACTCAAGAAGGCTGTGGGCCTCTCCGTAATTTTGCTGCTTGAAGCGAACTCCCGACAGGACGTGACACGCCTGATAACAGGTAAGATTGCGGTGTTCTGGGGTCAGAAAAGTAGTGTGAGCCGATACCTCTAGTGCCGCTCGAAGAGCGATAGCTGCTTCCTCGTATCGACCGGATTTAAACAGCAACCGCCCCCGGCTCAGTTGCAAGGTTATCTCAGCGGCCTTGAAGGAGGGTGGAGCTAGCTCGATAAACTCCTTACCTGCCTCATTGTACAAAAGCGCCGTGTCAAAATCGCGAGCGGCCTCAGCTTTCAGGGAGAGGGTCTGGAGCGATTGCAACGTCTCCAAGGAGTTTGGTGCCGAGAAACGCACGAGATGTCTGATTATCGCTGCAGGGTCATTTTGGCCCGATGATTGGGGGCCTTCTTGAGTGGACATCGGACAACGATTGCTCCTCAGGCAGACGATTTTCTGAATTCTTGGATACCAGTCGAGCGTCAGCTACTCAAGAGTTGGGCTTAGGTATCGAGAGCAAGTTGGCGGCGAGCCTCGTACAGAGCTATCGAGACCGCGTTACTGAGGTTAAGGCTTCGAACATATTCGGTTACAATTGGTATTCTTAGGATCTGATCGGATGGAAACTGATCAAGAAACTCCTCTCCCAATCCTTTGGTCTCACTCCCGAACACAAGCGCGTCGTTGGGTCCAAAGTCAGCCGTTGTGTAGAGCCGCTTCCCGAATTTGGAGAAGAGCCATACTTTGGAGGGCGCTCGCGACTCGATGTATCCCTCCCACGTTCCGTGTCGAGCAAGCTTTACGTGGGGCCAATAGTCTAAGCCCGCTCGGCGCACCGCCTTCTCGGAGAGGTCAAAGCCGAGAGGTCCGACGAGGTGCAGGGCGGTGTCAGTAGCAGCGCAGGTCCTGGCAATTGAGCCAGTGTTTTGGGGGATCTGGGGTTCTACAAGGACTATATCCACGTCTTGATATCCGATGCGCTTTTCAGGAGTAGGATAATCTGCGATCCTGCCTCCCATTCATTTTGTGTGCCGAGTAGGGTATAGATTCATCATGTTAAATTCAACAGTTGTAGGCCGTGTCGATGTAACCCCCGAGCTCATGATCCTTCAGGTCAAGCCGGACGCTGGTGTTCCTCCCTTTCAACCTGGGCAGTATGTAGCTCTAGGACTGCCTGGATCGGCACCCCGATATCCGGGCGCGCCGGGAGAAGCCGAAGCTCCTGCCGCTGATAAGCTTATAAAGCGTGCTTATTCGATCGGTTCATCGCCAGCGGTCGGAGAATACTTTGAGTTCTATATCGCAATCGTCCCAGATGGAGCCCTTACCTCGCGACTCGCGGTTGTGAAGCCAGGTGACAGACTCTTCGCGCAACCAAAAGTGACGGGCACCTTCACCCTTGAGGGGATTCCTGATGACCACAACCTCGTTCTTGTCTCGACCGGAACTGGGCTTGCTCCCTTTATGTCGATGATTCGTACTCCAACGACATGGACTTCCAGCCGAAAGATCACGATCGTCCATGGCGTTCGGTATCCCCAGGATTTTGCCTACTCGGATGAGCTGAATTCCTTCGTCTCTCAACGCGCAGCTTTTGAGTATCTGCCGATAGCCAGCCGCGCTCCGGAGTCTTTTAGTGGTCGGAAGGGAAGAGTTCAGGCGCTCTTTGAGGATGGGTCGCTTCAATTAAATGCGGCCACGGACCACGTATTCTTGTGTGGTAATCCCGCCATGATCGATGACCTTGAGAGAGACCTCACAACGAAGCTCGGATACACCGTGCATTCGAAGAAGGCCCCCGGAAATCTCCACGTAGAGAAATATTGGTAGAGGGTTGTGGCAAGCCGGCGAGGCTGCCGGCCCTCCAGATGCGATCGTCGCGGGTTCTTATGAATCCCATAACTATCGCAGGTACCAATGCAACGTGGAATGAATTGAAGGGGCATCGGACCCCTATAAATCACACGCTAATGCATCAACTCGTCGTTAGAGCCATCGACCGTCTCAACTTCTATTAATTCCTCTACCGGACCAGCCAACGGTTCGCCAGAAGCGCTCTGTCCGGCTGTGTCTCCCACCACCTGAACAATCGGAGGGAGGTCCGGCATCAGGGTATAATTGGAGAATTTTCCAGGACCTCGGCCCCATATATAAATGTCGATCGGAAGCGCGAACCCGAAGAGCCCGATGTCATAGAGCGCCGTAAGCGCCCCTTTCTGACTCACGATATAGGCGGCGGAACTGGCGGTTTGATATGATTTGCAGAGACCAGGTGACACGTGTTGATGCTTCTGCGGATTGAAAAGGACCTTTTGTGCTTGCGGCACGAAGAGGCTCATAAAGTCGAAGCTCGCGGGCGCGCACAGAAGCATGCAATTAATGGTGTGCATAAAATCATCTGTTAACCAGGAGTCATCCTCGATAACGATGACGGCGTCATGACGAGTCTCCGTCATGTGTTTCCAGATCGAGTAGTGGCTCGCGAACGCTCCTACCACGCCGCAGTTACCTGGGAATGGCGTGCCGAAGACTTCGTGTGCCTTGTACCGGAAATTTGGATTCTTCTCGTGGAATTGAATGACTTCGTTCATCGAGGGAGTGTGAACGGATGGAACTCCTAGGTCTTCGATGCCGGCGGCGGCAAAGAGATCCGCGGCTCTTTTAGTGAACCGTTGAGTGTCTCCAATTTTTGGAATGTGCACTATATTGTAGGCTAAGCGTACCATGTTACTCCTCAGTACGTTTAGTTGCTAAGCCGCTTCAATTCGGCGTCCGGCCGGAGGCGAATCGAACTACTTATGAACAACCTTGTTTCAAGGGAGATGGAGGCGCGTCAGGCCAAAAACGATCTGCGCTACTCTCGCTCCACACCTACGGTCGGCACGAAGCGAGAGGCTCTTGAGAAAATTGGAACAACAATGTGTACATTGTGAGGAATGTTTTCTAAGACGCGTTGTCGATGTCTGGTTGTACGAAGGCGTCTCCGCGTTTTCCATTTGATACATCGCCTCGGAACGGGTGCGTGGTCTTTTGTTGAAATGGCTTCTTGTG
>CAIXKI010000086.1 GCA_903920005.1 uncultured delta proteobacterium | reverse complement strand
GCGTGCGAGTGGAGTGACCACCGGTAACAACCGAGCGAGATCCGTTCGCGAGTTCTTGTCGTGCCTGTACGATCTTGAGTGCTTCCTCAACCTCGGTCTCATGGCTTTGCCCGTGGGTGAACGAGATAGGTCGAACTCCCCAGTAGAGCGCCATACGACGGAGCGACGTCTCTTTATTTGAGAGGCCGTAGAGCGGCTGATTTGGACGGTACTTCGCTATGAGGCGAGCCGATGTTCCGGTTTCCGTGCACGCGATGATAGCAGCCGCTGAGGTTTTGATCGCCGCTGCGCATGCAGCATACGCGATCGCGTCAGGGACGGTTGCTGAATCAGAGTCGCGAAGTCGGAGCTTATACTCCTCGAACGCGAAGGTCTGTTCTGCGGCAAGCGCTACACGACTCAGGTATCGTACACACTCTTGGGGATGCTCGCCGATGGCGGTTTCATCCGAGAGCATTACAGCATCCGCGCCGCTCATAACCGCCGCGGCGATGTCTGAAACTTCCGCGCGAGTTGGTCGAACGGCCGTGATCATCGAGTGCATCATCTGTGTGGCCACAATGACTGGGACACCACGGTAGTTTGATTCTTCGATAAGTCGACGTTGAAGCATCGGAAGCTGCTCAAGAGGAACCTCAAGACCGAGATCTCCACGAGCAACCATCAATCCGTCTGATGCTGCGATGATCTCGTCAATGTTCTCAAGCGCGATGCGACGCTCGATTTTCGCGATGATGCCGGCTGATGAGCCTTTGTCGTTGATAACGTGACGCAGCTTGATTACATCTTCGGCTGAACGAACGAACGAGATAGCGACGTAGTCCACGCCGTTCTTGATTCCCCACTCAAGGTCGTGAAGATCTTTCTTCGTGGTCGCTGGAAGGTCAACATCGCTGTCGGGAAAAGCTATTCCGACGCGGGAACGGATCCGACCGCCCTTGGCGACGCGGCAAGCAACGTGATCGCTCTTTACCTCTTCAGCCGTAAGCTCAAGGAGTCCGTCCGCGAGAAACACGCGGTGTCCGGATTTGAGCGCCTTCATCGGATTAACGGCTTCGACAAAGATCGCGGTGGCGTTCGAGAGCTGCCCCTCTGATACGCGCAGATGGATAGTGTCGCCATCCGAGATAGGACAGAAATCGCCCTCTACGTTGGAGATTCGGATCTTAGGACCCGAAAGGTCTTGAAGGATAGCTACCCAAGCGCCCATCTCCGCGGACACCTTGCGCACATCCTTAAGGACCGCGAGGTGTTCCTCGTGGCTCCCGTGTGAGAAATTGAGTCGAAAGACGTTTGCTCCGGCCTCGATAAGGCTTCGGATCTTCTCTGGCCCGCGGGAGGATGGTCCAAGTGTCGCGACGATCTTCGTGCGACGCTCCTTCAGAACTGCTTCCTCTGACGGCCCCTGGCGGCTCCACAATGTTTTAGTAAGTGATTCAAGACCCATGTAACTACCTCATAAAAAAGTGAGCGAATTAGAGCGCTCTGCTGGGAGCCTAAACGTGATGAGCAGGCAAACTCGGTTTCGACCAGCGCCGCGAGTTCGGGGTGAGAATAAGCCCCGGGGGGTGTTTTTACAAGGTACAGAGATGCCTAATCATTAGTTCTTTTTGTCTTTACAGTCCGAGGATTTAGGGGGATGTGCGGGCGTCGTGGTAGGGGGCGCCGATTCTCGCGGGATCGATGGAGGGTCGGCGGCCTCGCCGACCGCAGGTACGAATGTCGCGGGATCAATTGGAGGGTCGGCGGCCTCGCCGACCGCAGGTACGAATGTCGCGGGATCGATTGGAGGGGCGGCGGCCTCGCCGACCGCAAGTACGAATGTCGCGGGATCGATTGGAGGGGCGGCGGCCTCGCCGACCGCAGGTACGAACGTCGCGGGATCGATTGGGGGTCCGCAGGTCCCCTAGGCCGGCGCATGAGGTGGTAGGAAGCTCGCTCGGTCCGCCACTTCCAAAGCCTTCAACACCTGATCCGGGGTTGCTGCCTTGGAGAAGAGGAGCATAAGTAGCTCTTCCGCCAGCGACGTTCCCTGGAGAGACGGCGCGTCTGTTGAGAAGGTGTACTCAATACCATAGTTGTCCAGAGTGGAGAGGATCCGTCCGTACTCCGGAAGGTCTTTCACCGCACCCGTGAGAAGGTTCGATTTCACACACAGCTCGCACACGATACCGCGCTCTTTGAGTATCTTAATTCCGCGATCGTCTTTCTTGTCCCAAAGCGCGCGGATCGCCGCAATCGGATGTCCTACGCGTGTTGGTTTGAGTACCTCGACCGTTTTAATGAACGTCTCAACATCGACGTGCGTGGTTTCGCCAACGTGAACAGTGCGGCCTAGGCCCGGACCGGCTTCTTCGAACACGATCCGCATCTCCTCAAGTTTGCGCGGCGACGAGAGGGGATTTACGGATTCGTGTCCCGCGAGATCGATACCGATGATCTTGTTCGTCTTCTCTCTCCACAAGCGGGTCTTGCGCGCGAGCGCCATATTAGCCTCGAAGGTCAGGTCGCGGCCGAAGCAGAAGATGTGACCGACCTGGATCTGTCCGTGGAAACCGATCTCAACCTCCTCGACCGCATTCACGGCAGATTTAATGACACGATCCATGTCGTAGAGACCCGCGTGGCTTCCCTTAAGGAATACCGCTCCCGTTCGTTTGAGAGGATTCCAGCGCAGCTCGAATCGTCGAATCGCGAAGAGTCCTTCAGGGGATCCTCCCTCGCCACCTGGCCCAAGTTTGATCATGCCGCCGGTGCGATATGCACGGTGGATCGCGATGATGATACTTTCGCGAACTGAAGCAGGGCCGGACTGAATGAGCTCGATCTTGTCATACACCTCAAGGTAGCTATCGAGGTCCTTCACCTTACCGTCTTGAATCTTGATGATGTTGATGAAGTCTTCATAGCCAGAGCCGATACCTCGGATTCCGCGATCGACTGCGATCTCCCACAACCGATAGAGGGGAACCGAGCCTCCAAGATGCACGTGAAGTTCCGTCACGTGGCGAGGCCACTTTATATTAAGTTGTTCGAGAAGGGCGTCCGTTTCGCTACTTGTGAGTTGGGGGGCGCCGTCGGGGGGAGGGGGATTTTTTACAACCGTCATGGAGGACCATTACTCGAAAAATTGGGGGGAAGCAACGACCT
>CAIXKI010000085.1 GCA_903920005.1 uncultured delta proteobacterium | reverse complement strand
TGTGAACGATTGCGGGAAAAGTAGCCCCGGTACAGAGAAAGTAAAAGTAGCCCCGGTACAGAGAAAGTAAAAGTAGCCCCGGTACAGAGAAAAGAAGTAGCCCCGGTACAGAGAAAAAAGTAGCCCCGGTACAGAGAAAAAGTAGTCCCGGTACAGAGAAACGGAGCAGAAAAGAGAAGGTGATCGTTCCTGCTCGTTATTATGAGATCCTAGACGCAAAAGGAGGGAGTAGACGCCTCCTTTTCGCGATCTTGGTCCGAGGTACATACTCTCCCCAACAAGTCTGCCGCCAAACTTTCCTAGCGTTCGCCACTACGATAGAATTCCTGCTCTGCGGCCTCCGCAGAGATTCGTAAACCAGCTGAGATTGGTCATTATGGAAATGCACGCTCACACTCATGAAGCCGGCCCCCCATACTTTCCACCCAACGACCTACAAAAAAGTGCGACCCACTTGTTTCCGCCGGGGCATCCCCTGGCTTCCCTAACGAAGCCCTCTTTCCGCTCAATCCGAGAGGCTCTCTGTAGCGTGGACATAAGCATGGAGTGGAATGACTCTCTTTACGATCCACGGCGTGAGGCGTTTCGGCCGAATCCAGATCGTCTGTTCGGCGAGGGGACTCGGCTCGTGATGCCGCAGGCCGCCTGTTACCTCAGCTCCCCGGGACGAAACGGAATCTTCCTCCCGCACCTCTCGGATCGTTCCGTTACCGCGTACTTTCAAAGATATGGATTCGTGGGCGACGATGTTTTTTACATCAAGTCTCTGGAGGAGATTAAACAAACAGCTCTCGAACGGGGAAGAAAGGTTTACTCCATAGATGATCTACCGGACGATTTCGACGACATCTCTGTGAACTCCGCGCGCACAGTGCGGATGTTAAATTCGAAAGCTTTCGTATCCGAACTTTCAGCATACGCGCCCCACGAATTCCGGGGAGATCTGCGGGAGGGCGCAAGCCCATTGGTCTCAAAGATACTTGAGTTTCTGCAAGAGGGTACGGTGTACGTCAAGACGAGCGATACCGAGAGTGCCGGCCGAGGAGTTTTTCGGGTAGAGTCAGAACTCGAGGCAATTACCGTCATCAATGACTCCATTAAGCGCTTTCATGCGACTCCAGGCCTCCAATCAGTTGTTATCATCCAACCGGCCATCAAGGGTGTAAACAAAAGCTTTCAGGTGCTCATTACCGATGAGTGGAGGTCTAATCTGCAGGTGGTGGCGCTGACGGATCAACTGGTAGGTCAAAATGGAGTCACGTACGCAGGGAGCGTCAATCACGAAGTCACTGCCGACCGTCTCGAGCGCATCGGACCAGCCATCATAGATATGGTTGAGCGTATCCAGGCGAAGTGCCCTGATGCGCGGGGCTTTCTCATGTGCGATTACTTCGAACGTCCCGATGGAAGTGTTGTGCTATTTGACCCCGGACTGCGCCCTTCTGGAAACACCGCTGGAGCGATGGCTAAACTATGGGTCGAATCCGTAACAGGTAGCACCCTCTCTATCAAAAATAGAGTACCTCTGGAGGTCTCTGAACCGGGACTACCCTGGCTCAAACTATGCGAGCGGCTGGGCAAATATTCATCACCTGACTCTATCGTCACGGAGGGGCGTGGTGTGCTGCTACAAGGGTACAACCACCTTGCGAGCAAAGCTCGGCTAATCGTCGTAACCCGGACCCCAGATGAGCAAGCAAGCTTCATTCGGGAACTCCAAGAGCGTGCGCAAAAGGGGTAAGGCCTGTTTGGTACCCTTGCCGAAATTGTCAGAAGAGTGTCTCAGAACGGTAGCGGATTATCGAGCATCACCGTGTGAGCCGCAGCAGTCCTCACAGACGGCACGGTATCGTTCAGACGAGATGAATCCTTGGCCATGCTACTCTAATCGCCATATGCTTGGAATCGTTTCCAGGCCAAGCTCATAACGCGGGGGTATGTAGCACCCATCTCTGGGTTTTTTAGCCACGCAACATCTCATTCGGTAGTACCCGTCGAGCAGTGATGCCTCAAACTAAGGTGGCTTCTCTTCACGAGTAATTAGATCTGCGACGATTTTCTCCGCCTTCATCAATACACGTGGCTCCCGATTATTCGAAGCCACGCCGACTCACAAGCCCGCAGTCACGTTCGAGAAGCCCCCACCCCACCGAGATAACGACCAGCTTCCGAGCGGATAGGCGCTCAAGAGGCATTGTGACTAATCCACCTCCAACGCTATGGCCGAGGAGGATCCACGCTAGCACACGACTCCCAGGATCCCCTCGGCCACAACACCGCCGGCTCACCGAGAACGTGCGAAATTACGATGTTTGAGCTGAAACAAACCACATGAAGTCAATTTTGAGATACTCAGGCCGAGCAACCCGGGGTGATTCCGTATCTCACAGGGGGGGGATTCAGTTGGTTTAGATTCCATGAACACCTCAACCGCGGCATTTTTGCGTCTTCGTATGAGCACGCTAAAACGAGTGTGTCGCGCAGAATTAAAATTTCTTGATCAGGACGGGGGCTCTCAACTAGCTCTTACAAGCTATCTGGACCGCACGATCGGTGTAACTGCGCATCAACTGCAGTGCAGGGTCTCGGCGTTCAGGATCAACACCGAGGAAGGTCAGGCGATAGAATATCGCGGCGCGCAGCAATCCTCCGATCTCCTCCGTGAGCCGTACAGCCGCGTCAAGTGTTGGCATCTTCTCCACATCGATCTGACGCTCGGCAAGTTTCGAGATACATGCAGAGCGATGCGCGTCCCGGAAGTGATCTGCCAATGCCGCGTGGCCCAGCAACTGTAACTCCACTCGCAAGAAGGCGGCATCCATTCCCCTCGTGTTGATCTGCCATGCGCTGTACGGAGCGCTATCCAGAACAAATATCTCTTGTTGCTCCGTTATCGCGAGGTTTTGAGTCTTCAAATCACCGTGACCAATAACTGGCTCACTCAGCTCTTCCTGCATATGTAGGAGCTCGGACTTCATGCCGGTTACAGCTACTTTTGCTCGCAGGAAGATGTCATCTAACAGCGTCTTCTGAGCGGCTTCAATCTGGTCTGTGTCACCATATTCGCGGAGCTCTGCCTCCATACCCTCAAGCCGCGCGGTGAGAAAGCCACAAAGCCCTTCGTGGTCGAGACGAGCTTGCGGAGCGCACGTTGGGTCGAAATGGAAGTCCGCTACTATTTTCGCTAGGCGTGTGAGAGCCTCGGGCGTAGGCACTCTACCAGTCGCAAGCTGACAATCCAAAAAATCAGTAGGCTGGAGACACCGCATCGTGAGAGCTGCTTCGGTTGACCCATCGCCCAACTTAACTGGCTCAATCCTCGCCTCGAGCCCCGGGGACAGAGAAGAGAGGCAAGTGAGCTCTCGCTTCATTAGCTCCTGCCGAACAGAGTCATCCCGCAGATCCACCAGTCCGTAGAGGTGCATCCTATCGTACACCTTGGCGATCCTGTCTCCTAAACGAAAAATCTTAGCTTGAAATGACTTCTCACCACCTTCGACTACGTTGCCGTCTATCGAGGGGAGAATCCCGGCGGATTGAGGTTTCGGGGTGATTTCGTGCATACCGGAAGCCTTACGTCCAGAAGTGAGGCCGGCCTCGCTTCCTTACTGGTCAATTGCTCTGTATACTGTGGTAACCGACTCTCTTAGTCAACGAACCCCATGATCCCAAGTCATGCCCCATCTTTCCAGCGATTCAGTGACAACCTGCTCGATCAGCTGGTCGATTTAGGCAGTCGATTTATCAAGGACATTCCAGACAACGACCGCTTCAAACGGACTCCTGATGACTGGAAAGAACACTATCCGCACTGGCACGAGTTCGGGATAGCGACTCACACCCGAAAGGTTACCGAGGCATACCGTACCGAGCTGCCCTCGTTACTCAACCGAGAAGGCCTAGCGGAGTCGGTCACCGCTCACCTTTCGGGAAGAATAGATGGGCATACAAAACGCGACCTCTTCGACATCAGCATTCCCCTTCACGATCTGGGAAAGTTTGCCCGTACATTCCGTACTCCAGGCGAGTGGACAATCGTGGACTACAATGGCCATGAGGCGCTTTCCGAAGAG
>CAIXKI010000084.1 GCA_903920005.1 uncultured delta proteobacterium | reverse complement strand
GTTCGATGTGGTGGCCGCGACGTGTGCGGCGTCTCTCGCTCGAAAGGGGGATGGGGCCATCGCCGATACCGCGTATGGAGCTGAGGTTACAGATCTTTGGTCGCGAGCAACCGCCGGACGGACATTGTGGTTTGAGCGGTTCGTTCGATGGCCCCATGAAAATTCCGCGAAAAAAGTAGAGGCGCTTCAATCTACTGGAAAAGAGGTGGCAGGAACGGCGATCTCTGTAGCGGTTCGCATGGGTGTTCAACCAGCTCAATTTACAGCATTTATTGCGGAAATGAGTGGCGCGAAAGGGAGCTGAATCAGTTGAAATCCTTGAGATCGTGCGCACTTGACCGAGAAAGTGGTTGTGGTACCCTCTGCCACTCGTTTTGGGTTAGTAATGAGGCGTCTCTCCGCGCTGCTTAGTAGTAGAGCGGGGGCCACCCAAAGGCGTAAAAAGGGGCCTCTAGACCGGTAAAGTCTTAAATTAGTAGTTATGAGCACCGTATTTGTTTCAGTAGAAGCCGCTCGAAAGGCAGCAAAGTGGTGGGTAGTCGATGCAGCTGAGATTCCAGTTGGTCGACTTGCAACTGAAGTTGCAAACGTCCTCCGCGGAAAGTACAAACCAACCTATACACCGAACGTAGACAGCGGTGATTTCGTTGTTGTTGTGAATGCGGACAAGGTTCGCCTGACCGGCAACAAAGGGGAGACGAAATTTTATCGTCACCACACCGGCTTCATCGGGCACGTGAAAGAGGTATCTGGAGCTGACATGCTTGCTAATAAGCCTGAGAGGGCGATCCAGCTCGCGGTTCGCGGAATGCTTGCTGAGGGAATTCTTGGCCATCAGCAGTTGGGCAAGTTGAAGATTTACACTGGTACGGAGCATCCTCACGCAGCGCAAATGCCTGAGCAGCTCTCCATTAAGAAGAAGTAATAGGTAAGGAGTCGAGATGATCAAGGGTGGTGGATTTCACGCAATCGGACGCCGCAAAGAAGCGGTAGCTCGTGTGTATCTCAGGCCGGGAACCGGCAAGTTTTTAGTCAATGGGACCGAGACTAAGGAGTACTTTGGACGAGTGAGCCTTGAGCTTCTCATCAAGGAGCCCCTCGTAGTTTCTGGTGTTGTCGAGAAGTATGACGTTCTCGCAAACGTAACTGGCGGTGGAAAGAGCGGCCAGGCCGGCGCGCTTCGCATGGCTCTTGGTCGTGTTCTTGTCGCTGTGGACGCGGCGCTTCGTCCGCCTCTTAAGGCTGGTGGAATGCTCACACGAGATTCTCGTGAGGTTGAGCGTAAGAAGTACGGTCGTCACAAAGCTCGTCGACGACCACAGTTCTCGAAGCGTTAATCGCGCGACAGAGAGTTGTTGTGGAAGCCTGGAGGGAAACCTCCGGGCTTTTTTGTTGGGCGCGCAGTTGGTGATGAAGTGTGTTCCGTGAATACGCTGGAAGCGTGCGAATCTTGTCGCAAACGACCGCTCCCCTCAGCTGACGGTCGAATAGAATCCAAGCGTTCGCAATTCTCCCGCAAGGGGCCTGGCTCTAACGACAGCTGTTCTTAGTATTTCTCCCTGCCGTTCGCCGCTTTCTAAATCAAGATGGAACGTGTACTCGAACGGCTTTCCCGGAATCGGCCGCGACTCGATCTTCGTCACGTTGATCGACAGCTCCGCAAACGATCCCAAGAGCTTGTAGAGGCTTGCGGGTTTATGAGGGAGCGTTAGCTCCAATGAGCATTTTGAGGGGTCTTTGATCGGAAGCGGAGTTGCCGCAATCGCGAAAAATCTGGTCGCGTTCAACGCGTGGTTCTGGATCGCGGGCTGCAAAATGGCGAGCCCGTATTCGCATGCGGCTTCGTTGCTTGCGACCGCCGCTACCGTCGGATCTCCAAGATCCTTTACGTGGAGAGCCGCGCCCGCGGTGTCAGAAAACACGATCGGCGAAAGGGTAGGGTTCTGCTCAAAGAAGTCCGAGCACTGTTCGATCGCCTTGGGATGAGAGAATACCCTTGAGATAGAAGATATGGGGATGCCGCTCGATAGTCCTAATAGATTGAGTTGAACGGGGCAGAAATACTCACCGACGATGGAACAGGAGAACTCTGAGAGGAGGTCGTAATTCTCATGGATGGAGCCCGCCAGGGCGTTCTCTATGGGCACTACTCCGAGGTCAGCGGTCCCTCTGGTAACGTGCTCAAAGATCTCTCTAAAGCGCTTGGTTTGAACTGGTATAAGCTCGTTGCCGAACATGGCTCTAGCGGCCATGCTACTAAACGACCCTGAAATTCCTTGATAGGCTACCCTCTTTGTCATGAATCGAGGATGATACATCGGAAAACGTATGGAAACCATAATTGTAATACCAGCCCGTTATGGGTCGTCTCGATATCCCGGAAAGCCTCTGGCGTCTATCGCTGGTCGCAGTCTCTTGGAGCGTGTGTGGCGGATCGGGTCAGCGATTCCCGGCGTATCTCAGGTGGTTGTCGCTACCGATGATGAGCGAATAGCAACGCATGTGAAGAGCTTTGGCGGCGTAAGCGTTATGACCTCTGATACGTGCCGTAATGGGTCCGAGCGGGTCTTTGAGGCGCTCTCCGTACTCAAGAAGGAGCCGAGAGTTGTGGTGAATCTTCAGGGGGACGCGGTGCTCATGCCACCGTGGATCATCGGCTCGCTCGTTGAAGAGATGCAGCGAGATCCCTCTGTTCAGATAGCAACACCGGCAGTCCGACTCTCTAAAGCTCAGCTTGAGAAGATGCAGGCGACGAAGGGGGCGGGAATAGTCTCGGGGACAACGGTTACCTTTACTCGAAACCGAGACGCGCTTTACTTTTCTAAGGGCATTATCCCATTCATTCGCACGCTCTCCCAAGGAGAGATGTCGCCGGTGTATCAGCACATCGGGGTGTACGCGTACACGACTCAAGCGCTTAAAAAATACATAGAACTCCCAATGGGGCACTTCGAAGAGATTGAGCAGCTTGAGCAGCTTCGGGCGTTGGAGAATGGACTCCCGATTCGCGTCGTTGAGGTTTCCTTTAAGGGCCGAACGATGTGGTCGGTGGACAATCCAGAAGATGTCGCTCGCGTCGAGGAGATTATTCGCGCAGAGGGTGAACTCGTATGAGGTCGGTCGTGATACTGGCTCGTCACGGGAATACCTTCGAGAAGGGCGATAAGGTTGTTATGGTCGGCGCACATGAGGATCTTCCTCTTACGGCGCACGGAGAAGAACAGGGGAGAGATGTTGGTAGGGTACTACGGGCCAGTGCCTTACAACTTGACCATATTCTAAGCGGTCCCCTTCAGAGAACGCGAATATTCGCGGAGAGGGTTAAAGAGGAGTCCGGGGCATCCTGCGCTATCGTTCTCGAACCGCGTCTGGTTGAATTTGATTACGGCCCATGGAGCGGACTCTCAAACGATGAGATCGTCGCTCTGTCCGGCGAAGCAGCGCTACACGCATGGCAGGAGCGGGGAGAGCGACCGTCTGGGATAGATTTTACGCCTAGCGCCGAACAAGCCAGGAGCGACGCGCAGACTCTTCTTCAAGCGGTCGCCTCGACACCGGGTACAAGTATAGTGGTGACGAGTAATGGGCGCTTGCGTGAATTTGGAGCGCTTCTCTCACCATCGATTGATATATGTGCCGCGCCGTACAAAGTTAAAACAGGTCATTCATGCCTTCTGGTGCATGAAAATGAACGGTGGGCTGTCATCGGATGGGATCTCTCGATTGAGCAGCTGCAAGCCGCCTTAGTCACTGTCGTGTAAGCGAACCAGCTTTATAGAGCGCTGCCTTCGATGGATAAGCCAACCTTCCAAAACGGACTCGCGTATTCGCTGGAAGGTTGGCTCTAACGTTACCGCGTCACGCGATTGCTCGTTTCTGAGATCTTCATGTGGCGATTCGTGCCGTCCTTCATTTTTATCAACACGATCGATCCATCAGGGAAGCTCCCCCCGGGTTTAGAAAATCGATAATGCTCACGATTCCCATTTCCAACACCGGATGCTTGCCCTCGTTGGAGCGCTCGCGAACCATCGGGTTTAATAACGCACACCTCCGAAACTTTTCCAGTCATTGAGGATGGAAGGAGGATCGCCAATCGGCCATCTTTTTCAGAAACAGGCTTCCAAAGGAACTCCCCTGTGCGGCTAACTTGAGACCCGAGATTGATGGGCCCTCGAGCGGTGTTAAAGAAGGTGTCCATGAAATCATCCGTCTCTGTCGGGGCCTCAATGGGAACTGAAGTGCTCTGGGGCGCGATGATCTCCGCCGCGACAAAGGGTGTCGGATCGTCTGGTATCTGGGGCGCCAAATCAGAGGGCTGCTCCTCTATGAGTGGCGTTGGAGTGGGTGTAGTTGGTGTCGTGGTCCCGGATGAAAGTGGTTGAGCTGTTGTAGGTGTTGTGGCTCCGATCTGCGAGGCTTCCGGGGGTTTTAACTTGGCAAAGGCTTCAACCAACTTCGTGAGAGAGTTGAGAATTCGCTCTATCCTCGTAAAGAGGTGCGTGCTTCTTACTGTCCGTGCGGTGGCTTTGTTCAGGCCTGAGAGGGTGGTTGAGAGTGACGAGAGGCTCTGTTCGATTGATTGCGCCGATGACAGTGTCGGCGTCGCTGTCTGAGTCGGCGTCGTGGTTGGATTTGATTCGGTGATTGTCGGTGTGAATGTTTGACTTATTGTAGTCGAGATTGATGAGGACATAGCTTCTCCAGATTAAAAGCGGCCACCCAAAGGAATAAGACTCCTGGTGAGTTACCGCGTATAAAAGATGTGGGGGTAATCGAAGTGCTGCTTAAGAAGTTGCGGACGCCTGCCGGGCTTAGTTGGTGTGTGCGGTTGAGTCGCCGTTACTGGAGTAGGTGTTCAATAGATAAAGTTGCTTAGAACAGGGTAACGTATTGATCTTGCGACGTATCTACCTAGAATGTATAGACTGGCAAAGTGTCTGGTTTCGCTGTTGTATCTGCTGCATCTAATACGATGCAGGGCTCCTAGGTAGGGCCGTATCGAATAGTCGTTCGTGCGAATCTCAGCCCGTCCGATTCGGAGGTTCTTTACATGAATACCACAAAATCATCCGTGCATCTGTTACGAACTCTCGCCGAGCTTTCCACGGTTTCAGCTCTTTGGCCGGCACTTGATGAGGAGCTCTCTTTTCGGTCTGAGCGCCTTGGATTGAGGGACTGTGAAGACGCCCTTGCGCGTGCCGAAGAGGTCGTTGTGTACGGTGCAGGTGATTTCGCGCGATCTGTCCTTGATGCGTGGAATGATCGCTCTGTTCCGGTGCGATACCTGGTGGACACTAACAAAAATAAGTGGGGCTCCGTTTGGCAGGGATATCCGGTGAAGAGCCCTGAGGAGATTCGGCAGGCCTCCGCACGGACGCTGGTTGTGGTTGCCTGCATGGATGTCGTGGGGATCTCAACGTTGCTAGAGAAGATAGGGGTTCCCTTCGTCTATGCGGAGCGAGATGGAACGGTGGGAGCTCTTCCGGGGCACCTCATCGCAAGGAGTAGAGCTGAGTGTGAACGAGTTGCAGCGGGATTAGCTGACGACCGGTCCCGGTTCGTTTTTCTTTCGGTGCTTCTTGCTCGAATGTTTCAAGAATTCAATTTTCCGATGCGCGGAAATCTTTTTACGGATAGGTGTGCTTCGTATCCACAGTATTTTCCGGAAGATCTCTTCCTCGTCCAAGAAGGGGAATGTTTTGTTGATTGTGGAGTGTTCGATGGGGATTCTTTGACGAGCTTCGCAATTGAAGCGTGGCGTCGAGGCGTTCGGAATTGGTCGGCTCTCGGGTTTGAAGCTGATGGTGAGAATGCCGAACGTGCTCGTTATAATTTGGCGGCGCGGGGGCTCTCTGATATCCCAATCGAATGCACAGCCATTGGCACGGGAGAAGAAAACATAGGTAGCTTGCATCTGCATAATTGTCGAGGCGAGGTCATTGAAGGCTCGTCGACAAGTTCCGCCCTTGATAGGGTGCTTGAGGGGCATAGACCGACCCTGATAAAGATGGATATCGAAGGGGCGGAGATTCCCGCACTCATCGGCGCTTGTGGTGTGATTAAACGAGAGCGACCAAAATTGGCGGTGTGTACGTACCACTCGACGGCGGAACTATTCCAGATTCCGCTATTTCTAATGGATAATCACCCCTTTTATAACGTATTCATGCGGCATCACAAAGCCGGCTCTCTTTGGGAGACGGTGTGCTATGCGGTGCCAAAAGAGGGCCGCGCGAAATAGCTTCCAAGGGGCCTCGCTTAGGCCGCGGTCATCTTTTCAGACGGGATGGCGTATATGACGCATCCGGTGCCGCACCACGTATGCTGGCGCATATAAAACGAGTACTGCTCGCAGTTGCTCATGAGCCAGTGCGGTAACTCCCACAGCCCCAGTGCATTGTGGTAGCTGGTGGCCATGATGGTGGGACGACATCGCTCAATTGTTTTCGTTGCCCCTTTGAGAGCCTCGAGTTCCCAGCCCTCTAAGTGGAGTTTAAGCACGGTCGGGGAGAGGTCTAATTCGTCGAGCGTAACCATGGTGGCTTTCGTGTCTCCGAATTCGCATCGCTGAGAGGGGTACCCGAGACCCTCAAAAAAATCACAAGGAGCGTGGGTAGCTCCAACGATATGGGGCAGGACCTCTATTCTATTTCGATTTTCGACCTGAGATAGGCTTGACGAGAGCGCCGTCCTATTACGGGAGTCGGGCTCGATCGCGACGATCCGATGAAACTGGTTGTTCACCTCCGCAAGGAATCGGTGCGATATGCTACCGACATGCGCGCCAACGTCAACGAAGTATTCATTGGAGCCTAGGGTGGATACTATCTCCGGAATAAAAAAACGATTCTCGGGAATGACCTCCGCGTTTGAGAGGATCCATTCTTGGCGGAGTCGTCGCCACGCCACGAACTGAAGATGGTGCGCTCTCGACCTATCATCCGCCCATTGAGAGAGTACCTGCCCAATCATCATACTCTCGTTTTCAGTGAACGGGGGCGCATACCATCCATTTGAGAGGGGATGTTGAGCTCGGTAGCTTTCAGAGATGTCGTAGAAGGGGGCTACTCTTTGCCAACCTAAGCCACGCAGTGTGTCCGCTAGCTCGACGTAAGGGCTTGTCGCCACGCACACCGCGAGCAACGTGTCTTTACGGATATTTATGGGAGCTGTAGTCGGAGAGAATGCGGGAAGTCCGTTCCACCGATCTTCGTCCGGGACGCTTTTGAACCGTTGGTCAATTACGCATGAAATCGGGATCTTTAGAAACCCGAAATAGTCGCGAGCCATCTGCCCCATATTGCCCGCGCCGTACAGCGCCACCGAACCATCAACGACAGGCGAGGTAAAAACGAAAGGGGTCTCACAGAGTGAAGTTAACAGCCGTCCAGCATCCGTGCAGGTCGGGTTCGTGTCGAGGAGGCGACGGCTGTACGGAGTCACTACATTTCGCCTTTCATGATCCGAGCCCATTCGTTGAGCGTGTTATCTTCGGGGAAGAACTTTAAGAACTGATACACAGTGCTCTTGTTAGGGGACATCCAGTTACCACACTGCGCTAATTCTTTGATCTTCTCAATCTGAAGTTTCCGTTCCTTGTCGGTCGATTGCAGGTAGGATTGGAAAGGGCCTGCGTAATCGCCCAAAGATTCAACGAAGATCTCTGCGGCGGATGGCGAGGTGTGATCGAAACGGCCCCATGATTTTGGAGTCTTCGTCTTGAGCATTACTCTGTCAAAAGCCTCTCTCCATTGACGCCGAGATTCCTCAATCGAGTATTCTTCAGTGGCGAACTGCTTGGCCTGCTTGCCCAGCGTCGTTCGCTTCTCATAATTGGTGCTCAGCTCCTCTATAGCTTTGATGTATTGCTGCTCATTCTCCACAACGAGGCCGGTGCGCTCGTGCTTTACCATGTAGCATTCCATCTTATTGTTGAGGACTACAGGCGGTACCGCGAGAGCCATCGCCTCTTGGAGTGTTTGGTCGCATGAGCCGTAATGGTGCCGCGCTAGTGGGTATCCAAAGACATCGAAAGTAGCGAGCAGATCCCATTTCTGAGCTTCTGGGATGAACCCAGTAAAAGTTATCGTATCACCCATGCCGAGGCTGTGAGCGTGTCTCGTTAGCTCCTTGTTCTCTGGGCCAATAACGGTGAAATGAACGTTCGGTATGTTGATGCCCTTGCACAGCTCAACAAACTGGGGGTGGATCTTAGTTGGATCAAGATTCCCAATATACCCGACGTTAAAGCCATCGTGCTTCCGAGGTTGGACGTGGGCAAGGCGCTCCACCCCCGCGGTTGACCAGATAGTTGATACGGTTTTCAGTTCCGTGGCGGTTAGGTTTTTGTATTCGGGTTCCTCACAGCTTACGGGTGTTGTGAAGATAAATTCGTCTGGATAAGTGAACAAACGGCTCGTTAAGTTGTTTGGAGCGGGTGACCCGGTGATGTGACACCACATCAGAAGCCTGCAAGGGGGCAAGGGGTGTCTCATGAGGAAGTCGGTGAGGAGTGGGTGGTTCCACCAATGGATGAGCGTGATATCCGCCGCCGCTATCTGCTCAAGGACGAGCTCTGGCTTAGTATGCATGAGCTCGGTGTACGGAATGTTGGCGGCTTGGATAGCCTCCTTGGAGTGTTCATTCAGGTAATCAAGGCACAGGACCGAACATTCGACCTCAGGGTCTGTCTTGTGGGAATAAAGCAGGTTTGCGAGTAGAACGGTTCCAACGCCACCTCCAAAGTGGGGCGTTAGATGAAGTACCTTGGTAGTTTTGGCTTTGGACATAGGTGCTCCTTAGAAAAAAAGATAGACGAGAGAAGATGATTGAACAACCGTACGTCCTGACAGGCGCGACACCCCAACTCTCTTCGCTCCTACCGCGGCACGTGGGGCGACGGTGGGAAACCTAGAAAACATTCTGCTACCAGGGGTCAAGAGTATTCGATTCATTCTGGTTCTCTCGCGAGGAGGTCCTTAGTCGATTAGCGAAAATAGTTTATGCTGTTAAGTTGTGTGAGGATCTCGGTTTTGTGGCCATCGAGATTGTCGGGATTGCCGTGGCTCATCTGGCCGCAATTTCCGCAGATCGGGTGTTTCTTTCTTTTCCCCTCCAAAAACATCTTCTGATATTGCCGCATCTGTTTGCTCTGCCAGATATCTTTTACTGAAGATTCGCGGACATCGCCTATAAGCAATTTCTTGGACCAATCGAGAAAACACAAACTGACCTGCCCATCTGAGTTGATAGAGAATGAGTAAAACACATGAGGGCACACATCAACTTCTTTAATCTCCTGGCCGTAGATACCCTTGGATTTATTCTCCTCAAGACCGTCCAGTTCGAAATTTGGCCAGCATGACATGATATGCTCGACGTAGATTTTATCGGTATAGTCGCCGAAGGTCTCCAGGAACTTTTGTTTGTCTTCCTCTGAGATAACGTCGCCATTGATCTTGACCAACATCTCGCACTGTTTGCGATTAGCATAGAAGGCTTTTACGTTGTCGACGATTCGCTCGAACTCAAGATTTACATCCGAGAAGGACTTGTATTGCTCATTATTCACTCCTTCGATCGATATGTTGATTCTATCGAGGCCGGCATCGATGAGTTGCTTTCCTTTCTCCGGAGTTAATAATGAGGCGTTTGTGGTTGTGTCGACTCTTTCAGCGCTTCCGACATCTTTCGCGTATTTGATCATGTCCGGGAGGCGTTTGTTGATTAAGGGCTCT
>CAIXKI010000083.1 GCA_903920005.1 uncultured delta proteobacterium | reverse complement strand
TGTTCGCGCAGCAGTTCTTAGCGCTATCTACCGCAGCTCGGATTAGGTTGTGCACCGAGGGAAGGCTCTTCGCTTTTGAGGGTTAGGTATATGAAAAGAAAAACGCTCTCTCAGTCCCTAATCGACGCGGCTAAAGAGCTCGGCTTCCCCAGGGCGACAATGGCACAACTTGAGGAACTTGATATCCCGGTCGCGAAAGATTTAAGTGCTCGACAGATTCGGGACCTGCGGAATAGGGTTCGAGTCAGCCAAGGAGTTTTCGCTGCGCTCCTTAATGTGAATCCGTCAACGGTTCAAAAGTGGGAGCAGGGGAAGGTAAGGCCGCAGAACGCAGCGTTGCGGCTCCTTAACATTATCGATTCCAAAGGGATTGATGTTTTGAAGTAGGTGGCGGGTCGCTCTCAGGAGTCATGTCGCCACTTAGCCACACCTTCTGGAGCCAGGCTACTGTGTCTACGACTGGTAAGGGTTGTTGCATGCCACAGGCGCCTGTTTCGTATGATGCTCGCGAAAGACGACTGGTACCCCTCTGCGCTACCACCACACAGAACTATCAGGTTGCGGTAGAAGGCTTCCGTATCTCCGCTAATTTCAAGATGGTGGTCGATAACATCCCTGCGTCTACCGGTTTGTTGAGATACTCCTGAAACCCTGACGCGAAAGCCTCCTCTCTATCACGGGGCTCCGCGTATGCCGTCAAGGCGACGGCAGGTGTGTCGCCCCCCTTGTCAGGACCGAGGGCACGAATCTTTCGAATGAGGCTATGTCCATCCTCTTGGGGCATCGCTATGTCGCTAACGATCACATCCGGTCTGAATCTTGAAAACGCTTCAAGCGCCTCTTTTGCCGAGGCCTCGGCCTGAACGTTCGCGCCTTGAATCGTGAGAAGTTGCGAGAGTGCTACACGCGCCTTGTCTCCATCCTCGACTAGGAGAATTTTTAGGTCGCGTAGGTTGTGTCCATTAGCGGCGCCGATTACCGGAGGGGGCCTGATCTCCTCTGCTGATACCCGGGGAGATTGCGCGATGAGGGGAAAGGAGAAGGTAAACGCCGCGCCGAGCCCCTCGCCAGCGCTCTCTGCGGTGACCGTGCCGTCTTGCATTTCAACAAGGCTCTTCACAAGAGAGAGTCCAAGGCCCATACCTCCATGGATGCGAACACTTGAGGCATCTGCCTGACTAAATCGTTCAAAAAGATGAGGAAGGAACTCGCTTTTGATACCTTTTCCCGTATCCTTAAACGTCACCCTTACCGTATGAGCGTCGGCTTCTTTTTTGCAAGTAAGAGAGATCGTAATCGTTCCGCCAGGGGGGGTGAACTTAATGGCGTTCGTAAGAACGTTCCAAAAAGACTGTTTGAGCCGAGCGGGATCGGCGGAGATAATACAGACATCATGAGCCTCAAAATGCTCCTCAATCAGTAATCCCCGTTGCGCAGCGTTCGGCCGAATCAGATCAATGGCAGTCCGAAGAACCTCCCTCACATCTGTCGGTTGGCGATCGATGTGGAGTTTCCCGGTGCTAATTCTGGAGAGATCTAACAGGTCCCCTATGAGTTGGTTCTGTGCCCATACGCTCTCCTTAATGGTGCGAATTCCAACCTGCATTTTGTCCGCTGAGAGAACGCCTCGTTCCATGAGTTGAGTCCACGACAGGATCGCTGAAAGGGGGCTTCGTAACTCGTGGGAAAGGGTCGCTAAGAAGAGATCCTTTGCCTGGTTAGCGGTTTCGGCGGCGTTCTTCGCTGCCTCCAGCTGAGCGGTGCGTTCAACAACCCTTGCCTCAATCTCCGCGTACGATTTTTGAAGATTGTCTTTTGCGATCATCTCCTCTGTAATGTCAGAGTTCACGCCAAGCATCCGCTCCGGGGTTCCGTCGGGCCCTCGTAAGACGAGGCCGTTCGCCTTGAGATGTAGGATCCTACCGTTCTTATGAACTACACGAAATTGGGTGTCGAACTCCTTTTCTCCCCGTAGCGCTGCATGGAGGAGCTGTATGGTAGCTTCCGTATCTCCGGGATGGATACTCGTTTCCCAGGTGTTCACAGCGGGGGTAAAGTGCTGCCGCTCGAGGCCGTAGAGCTCAAACATCCGGTCATCCCACGAGAGTTTGTTGTGTGCGACATCCCACTCCCATACACCAAGGTGCGCCGATGTCAGAGCGAGGTGAAGACGTGAGGATAAGTTCCTTAAGTGCTCCTCAGTCTTCCGTTGGTCTGTAATGTCACGACCTGTGAGAACCGCTCCAACAATTGAGCCGTCCTCCATCGCAATTGGGGCATAGTTATAGAGCGCCACCCAGTGTTCACCGGTGCCAGTTCTCGTAACGTTTAACTCAACGTTAACTCCAGATTCCCCCCGAAGGGCTCGCGGGATCGGCCACTGGTCAGGGGGGACGAGAGAACCGTCTTTTGAATAGGCTTTAAAGGTGGGCGGGTACTCGGCGAGCGCGATTGCGCACTCACTCCTCGTTTTGAATCGATTGAGGTGCGCAAACGTTTCATTGAAGTCAATGAAGTTCCCGTTCTTGTCGGTAATCACTACGGCATCAGTCATCGCCGCTAGCACAGCCTCAAGTTTTATCTCTGGAGGCATCGTTCGATGGACCCTTCGGATGCGAGGGGTGTATCCAGCCAACGCGCCTAAGACACGAGCGATGACAGAGCTTTTTGGGGGATCTCTTTTCACGGATGAGGCCGCCATGCGGATTTGATTTCGGTGATAGCATGGGAGCGTACATCGGGACCCCTCAATTTTCTTGGTAACTTTGGCACGGCTTCGTTAGAGTATGATCCGGATCATGCCGTTGGAGCTTGGGAGTTAAGGCCCTTTTACATGAGGGTTTGCGGGAGTTGGTGTTACCCTAGACCCATAAGTGCTCGTTGCTAAGGCTGATAGGGGTCCATCCCGCGTTATCGAACAGTTTGACGCCAGTTAAACGGGCGCCAGTCTTCATTTTTATCTCTGTACTGGGGCTACTTGAAAAACATCGAACTATCGATTGGTTGAATTGATTTCCGAATCGAGCCGAGTTTTGGGTAGCTGACATTATTGAGAAGGTAGAGTAGCCCGGGTACAGCTAAAAAAGCCTCCCGTCCCGCTTATACCGACTTGTCCCGTTGCACCTGTTCCACCTCTGAGTCGAGGATTCGAGTCTCCGTACCTTGTCGTCCCTCAGTTACCTCTATAACTTCGGCGGTAACCGTGTTGCCAACGACAGCTCTTCTGGTCATAACGTGCACTCGCACATGCCCGTCTCCCTTTCCGTGCTCCTCAGGTGTTTTAGGTGTTAGTGCGTCCGGTTTCTCAAGTGCCGGTGCCGCTGTAGACAGATCGCGCGCCTCGGCAGATGCGGGCACTCCGAGAGTTGGACCATACTTATCGCTCCTCTTTCCGGATACGGCTTTCTCTACCCCGGCATGGACATGTGCTCGCAACACGTTGCGGTATCCCGCCTCCATGCCAATCTCAGCGGCCTTAAGCATATCGTCTTGAAGGTGTTCGATGCCGTGCTTACTGAGAAAGTTCTTCACCGGCTCATCAATAGTGTCCATGAACGCCTTCTTCATGGGATTTTCAAGGACCTCTCGGAGGCTCTTTTGAAGTCCGTCAGTAATTCCATCCGTGAGTGAATTGGTGAGTATGTCTCGATGAACGCCCTGCTGGACGGCTCTACAGAGGTTTTTTGAGAGAAGTTTTGCGGCCTCATCGCTTAACTCAGGAGCGGCACTCTTAATCGATGCGGTAAGCGAGCTATTCCCGAGACCGAGATAGCTAAGGGCTCTTCCGCCTCCGAAGCCAAGTTGTCCGAGCACCCCGGCATTGGAGGCTTTGTCAATTAATTCGGTTGTCACTATCGAAGAGACACGATCGGTGACTCCGAGTTTGGTCATAATCTTGTCGACCTCGGATGTGATGGATTTCTCAGCGAGCGCGCTCATTTTTTCAGTAGCTACGCGCCGAACCTCTTCTGACGTTGCCCCGAAAGCCTCTTTTGCGGCGGTGATTGCGGGGCCGATAAAGGTATCGAGCTCTCGAGCGACAACGGTCCCGGCGTTCGTTCCGGCTTCAGTCGCCATTTTTGTGAGCGCGCTAGCTCCGTGAGTAGCGATAATGTCTGATCCGACTCGTTGACCTAATCCCTGTCCGACTACAGCGAGCGATTCGCTCAGGACCGCTTTATTAACCGGTGCGAGCGCTCCCATAACTTTCTGGGCGATCCCGTTTCCGAACTTACTGCATACAATACTAACACCGAGGCCCACGACGGCTCCGGCGATCGCGGCTGGACTCCCGGCTGTGATCGCCTGCGCGATAGAGCCGGCATTCTCGAGTGTGGCGCCCACGACTATCATGCCAAGCCCAGCACCTGTGGTGAGAGAGAGCGCTGTGCCTGCGAGCTGACACGCACCGATGGCGAGTTTCTTGACGTCTCTGTCGCGAATTCCTTGGTAGATATTGGTAACACCGGTCGCGTCTGAGACGAACTGAGCAGCCGAGGTGCCCCACGATCGTACAGAGCCCCAGAAGCCAACACTCTCTTGGAGAGCAGGAGGAGAAGGGGGGAGGGGATGTTCGGTCTCATGGGTCGCACGTATCTCAGGGGCATGGTCTGCAGACGTAACTTTTAGCTCCCGTTCCCGACGTGTGAGGGAATGTTCTGGTTCGAGAGAGACGTTGTCCAGGATCCGCTTTCGCTCCAGGGCGGCGTCCGCGTCTGGGGTGTGGGCAGTATCAAGCCGTGTGCTGGGCTGGACAGAGATATCGTCCTGCTTTCGAGGACCCAACCGGCGGTCGGGGGCGTATAGACTGACCATGTTTTACAATCCTTTGAAGGAGCTGCGGTGCGGTGCATCCGTGCACACTATCTCCTATTCTCTGATATGTAGTTTTTTGGGTGTTCGGAAGCTTATTCGTCCCCGCCGGACCTAAGAAAGGGGCACGGGGTGTTTTGAGCTGTTAGAACCGGGTGGAAATAGCGGTGAGTTAGGGGCTTTGAGGCCTTTTGGGCACCGAGGCCGGTGCCCCTCCATGGTCGTTGGAGGGTTGCGGCAAGCCGAGCCGCCGGTCCTTCAGGTACAAATGTGGGGGGCGCGATGGAGGGTCGGCGGCCTCGCCGACCGCAGGTACAAATGTAACGTAGAATTTAAAGACTGGAGCGAGGCTACAGACCACTATGCGAGCCGCTGGTAGTTAGTAGGCTCGAGGCCATGCTAAACCGCTCTTCTAATCACTGGTGTCAGGTCCCTCGCGAATATTCTGGGGAGAACCGAGCGATTCATTACCGGGCTTAGTTGGATGTAGGCTGGCGCCAGGGAGAGGGGACATTCCAATCACGGCGGTTACTTGCGGTTGGAGAGAGATTCTTTTAGGGCTCTGCAGAGTAACGATGCTTCATGGCACGGGCACGCAAGGAAGTGGCTCTTCGGGCGAGAGGTCGTGCCCGACTATACAGCATGCTGCAATACAACCTTCGTTATAAATTCATCTAGTTCCAACTACACCTTAAGGTTCCCTGCCATTATTCCGAACAGTGAAATTGAACAAAATATTCAGTGGAAATCCGATGGTTGAAAACCTCAATGCCTATCAAATGACTTTTTGGTTCTGTGCACTCTGTGGCACAGGGTTTTTTCTGATAAATACAGTCCTGAGCATGGTCAGTGGCGTTGACACTGACCTCGATATCGGTTCGCACCATACCACGCATGAAGGAATCGGCAGCCCGGATGCGGCCTTTCAATTAATATCTCTGACCTCATTGACGGGATTTGTGATGATGTTTGGCTGGATCGGGCTTACATGTTACGAGCAGTTTCATCTCGATCCATTACTGACCTTTCTCTGTGCCCTGAGTGCCGGCTTTATTACCATGTATCTCACGGCCAAGATCTTCCAGTCGGCGAAGAGGTTGGCCAGCAACGGGTCTGTATTCGATATTAGTCAGGCACTAGGTAAAGTCGCGGTCGTGTACGCACGCATACCCGTCGATGGCAAAGGACAGATTCAAATCGCGATATCGAGTCTTACGCATGAGCTTGATGCGATCTCCAGTGATAACGTCGTCATCGAGTCAAATACGCATGTTGAAGTTATACGAATTCTTGATAACGCCACGGTCATTGTAAAACCTATTAATAAGAACTGAGGAGTCTGACTCACATGAACTTTACTGTCATCAGCGTCGTCGTTACCCTTGTTTTCTTCTTTTCCATTATTTCTTTTCTGGCAAGCAGATTCAGGCGCTGTCCTTCGAATCAAATTCTTGCAGTATACGGCAAATTTGCTACCGGTGGTTCCGTGCGCTGTTACCATGGCGGTGGCACATTCGTCTGGCCACTGATACAGGATTATTCGTATCTCGACCTGACGCCGATGGCGATTAACATACCGCTTCGAAATGCGCTTTCGATGCAGAATATCAGAATCAACGTCCCGAGCACGTTTACCGTGGCAATCAATACGACTCCAGAGTCAATGAATAACGCGGCGGTACGTCTACTTGGTCTGGGAGCTCCTGATATCGAGAAGATGGCAAGTGAAATTATCTTTGGGCAGCTCCGCTTGACAGTCGCTTCGCTGACCATAGAACAGATTAATCAGGATCGTGAAAAATTTCTGGAAGCGATACGCAACAACATTGATCCTGAACTTAGAAAAGTCGGGCTCTATCTGATCAACGTGAATATCACGGACATTACGGATGAGTCCGGTTATATCGAAAGTATCGGTAAGAAAGCCGCTTCAACAGCGATCAACCAGGCAAAAATTGACGTTGCCGAGCAGGAAAAGAAGGGAGCGATCGGAGCTGCCGAAGCTGACAAGGAAAAACGTATACAGGTCGCTGCTTATAATGCGTCTGCCGTAGAGGGTGAAAACGCGGCTAAAGCAAATATCTCAATCTTTAATGCGGACCTTGCCGAGCAGGAAGCAAAAGCTGCTGAGCGTGGTCAGATTTCGCAACAAAAGGCTTTTGCGGCGATTCAGCGAGAGACTGCGCTTGCCGAAGAAGCGCGCCTTCAGGCTGAACAGATCGTACCGATGTCGATTGAGAAGCAGAAGGTTGAGATCGATGCTGACGCGATTGCCCAGAGACGGAGAAAAGAGGCTGCGGGTGAAGCCGACGCTATTCTTTCGGTTCTTTCGGCAGAAGCGACCGGAACTCAGCGCGTTCTAGATGCGAAGGCGGTTGGCTATCAGAATCTTGTAAGGGCTTGTGAGAATGATCCGAAACAGGCGGCGACACTACTGATGGTCGAAAAGATCAAGGAGCTGGTCGCCATTCAGGCGGAAGCTATCCGTAGTCTGAGAATAGACAAAATTACCGTCTGGGATGGTGGCAATGCTGAGAAGGGGAGTGCCACCGCGAATTTTCTGAGTAGTATGGTTAAATCCCTTCCGGCATTACATGATATCGCCGGAATGGCGGGGGTCGAATTGCCGAAATATCTTGGTGAGGTTGGTGCGCAGGAGCGACAGATCGAGCCGTTGAGCGATTCAGATGGTACTAAATAAGCCGGCTAGCGCGAAGGGAGAGATCCATGTTGCCAGAGTTGAAAGGGATAACGCTGCCAGATTCTCGTGCGATATATGACTTGGTGACGGAGCATAACGAGAAGTACAACGAAGCATTTATCACCGGCAAAGCGGCTGAAGATGCGAGTCACAACATACCTTCTCTGGATAGCGAAGATTTGGCACCGTTCGAAAAACAGTTGCTCCATGAAAGCTCACGTCTCGCCAGTAAAATTGTCGTCGAGTTCAAGAAATGTCTTGAACTCGTTGATGCGGCTATTAAGGCAGAGGAGGGGGCGCGCGTAACAGAGGTAGCGTATCAGCAAGGGACGCTTGATGAGCATAACAGCAACTATGTCGAAGATGTGCAGGCCGCGTATCTCCCGCAGGAGGCGAACCGTCGACTTAAGGTTGCCGAGGAGCGATACAATACTTTGTATAAAAAATACGCACGACCGCCGGCAGTTTATATTCCGCACTGGCTGTATGTTATCTTCGCGGTCGCTATCTTTCTTGGAGAAATTCCGCTTAATGCACTTGTGTTTGAGATCTTTGG
>CAIXKI010000082.1 GCA_903920005.1 uncultured delta proteobacterium | reverse complement strand
TACTATAGCCGCTGGTCGGTCGGAGGCAAAGCATGTTTCTTTGGGTCGATGTTTTGAATTCGGGCGCCCTTGGGTGATCACGGAGGCCTCTCCGGGGGTTGAGCGCAGAGTTCACGGAATGAGCGGGGGTGTATCGGACCCACGGGGGGCGAGTTTTTACCCTCTGTCGCCGCCTAGGCCCGCTCTTCCACCTGGCGTGGGGCTCTCTGTGAAAGCTCCCGAGGCGTTTGGTCATTCGGTCCCCTAAGGTTCCTAGGGAGTGCTTTTACAACGTAAGCTATTAAAAGGCGCTGAATTCGTTGCAGATGGCCTCGGTTTATCTGTTTCGCCAATACCCCCTCTCCGGTACATTTCTCCCTGACGGTTCTTGTCGCACTTCGGCCATAAAACGGAGCAGGGTGGGGGGGCGTTGCGCCGGCCTTTTATGCCGTGTAAGAACCAGGGGAATTTTTAAGGAGGGGGCTAATCATCGGTCCTCCTCTAAGAGGTACCAAGTGTATGGGTCTAGTTCGTGAGTTTTACCGTTCGACGGTCGGAAAGAAGATGGCGATGGCGCTAAGCGGCATCGTGCTTGTGCTGTTTGTGTTGGGCCATATGGCAGGCAATCTTAAAATCTTTGCTGGAGTAGATCTCGCCACAGGCGACTACAAGATCGATGACTACGGTAGATTCCTAAGGGCTATGGGCGCTGAGATGCTAGGGCACTCGGGAGTTCTGTGGATCGTGCGAGTGGTTCTTTTGGCGTGTGTGGTTATTCACGCGCTGACCGGAATTCAGCTGGCCAGCCTCAATCGTCGAGCGAAGCCGGTCGGATACGAAGTTCGCTCATACCGGTCTGCCAATGCAGCCTCGTTGACTATGCTCTACGGCGGTCTCTTTTTAATGGTTTTCATCACGTATCACATCCTTCATTTTACCACGGGCACGGTACACTTTAGGGGGTTCGTGGAAGGCGAGGTATACTCGAATGTGTACAGCGCCTTTCAAAATTACGGTATCGCCGGATTTTACGTTGTAGCGATGGCTCTCCTTGCTTTGCATCTCTACCACGGTACGTGGAGTATGTTTCAGACGTTGGGCGTTGACACCCCGCGTTGGAACAAGGGGATCAGAACGGCGGCCAAGATAGTAGCCGTGGCGATGTTTTTAGGATTTTCAAGCGTGCCTGTAGGGATCTCGATAGGCGCGCTTCCTGCGCCCATCGCGCAGGCTGGCACTAACTAGTTTTCAGAGAGATAGGCACGATATGCACTTAGAGTTGAATTCCAAGATTCCCGATGGTCCGGTTGAGCAAAAATGGTCCAAACATAAAGCCTCTATCAAACTGGTCAATCCCTCCAATAAGCGAAAATATTCTATAATCGTTGTAGGCACCGGGCTCGCTGGTGCTTCTGCGGCAGCCTCGTTCGGAGAGCTGGGGTATCGGGTCAAAGCCTTCTGTTTTCAGGATTCTCCCCGTCGCGCGCACAGTATCGCAGCGCAGGGTGGCATCAACGCCGCGAAGAATTATCAGAACGACGGCGATAGTGTATTTCGGCTCTTCTATGACACGGTAAAGGGAGGCGACTTCCGTGCTCGGGAGGCTAACGTGTATCGACTCGCTGAATTGAGCGTTAGTATCATCGACCAGTGCGTCGCCCAGGGGGTTCCATTCGCTCGAGAGTATAGCGGACTTCTCTCTAACCGGTCGTTTGGAGGCGCCCAGGTTTCACGGACCTTCTACGCCAAAGGGCAGACCGGCCAGCAACTTCTTCTCGGGGCCTACGCCGCTCTGAATAGACAGATCCATTCAGGCGCTGTGCAGATGAATCCGCACACTGAGATGCTCGATCTGATCGTGTCGGAGGGGCGCTGTAAGGGGATCGTTACGAGAAATCTTCGCACAGGCAAGATGGAGAGCCACGTCGCTGATGCGGTTGTGCTCGCCACTGGGGGATATTCGAACGTTTTCTATCTCTCAACGAACGCTATGGGGTGCAACGTTACCTCGATCTGGCGGGCGTATCGACACGGGGCTGGCATGGCGAATCCGTGCTTTACGCAGATCCATCCGACGTCTATTCCTGTTCACGGCGAGCATCAGTCAAAGTTGACCTTGATGAGTGAATCCCTGAGAAACGATGGTCGAGTTTGGGTTCCCAAGAAACAGGGGGATGTTCGTGCTCCACACCAGATCCCGGAAGACGAGAGGGATTACTATCTTGAGCGACGGTATCCGAGCTTCGGAAATTTAAGCCCCCGAGACATAGCGTCTCGTGCCGCCAAGGAACGTTGCGACGCAGGTTTCGGCGTGGGTCCGATGGGGCTTGGTGTGTACCTCGATTTCGCCGACGCTATCAAGCGACTGGGTCGCGATGCTATTGAGGCGCGTTACGGAAATCTCTTCGATATGTACGACAATATCTCGGGGGAGAATCCGTATGAAGTGCCGATGCGGATTTATCCAGCTCCTCATTACACCATGGGTGGACTCTGGGTGGATTACAATCTGATGACTACTATCCCTGGCCTGTTCGCGGCTGGAGAAGCCAACTTCTCGGATCACGGCGCCAATCGTCTTGGCGCAAGCGCTTTAATGCAGGGCCTCGCGGATGGCTACTTCGTACTCCCGTATACGATCGGTGACTATCTCTCCGGTGTTAAGCCGGGAAGTTTGTCCCTCGACGCCCCCGAAGTTCGGGCAGCGGAGGATCGAGTGCACGGACGCCTTACTACCTTCCTTTCTATGAAGGGCCGTAAGCCAGTTGACCACTATCACAAGCTCCTCGGACGCATTATGTGGGACAAGTGTGGAATGTCGCGTTCTGCTGAAGGATTAAAGGGCGCGATTCAAAGAATCGGGGAGCTCCGAGAGGAGTTCTGGAGTAACTCGTTTGTTGGTGGCTCTGGTGAGGAGTTGAACCAGGAGCTTGAGAAAGCTGGGCGTGTTGCTGACTTCTTTGAGTTTGCTGAGCTCATGTGTATCGACGCCCTTGATAGAAATGAATCGTGCGGTGGGCACTTCCGCGAGGAGTATCAAACCGAGGATGGCGAAGCGCTTCGTAATGATAAGGACTATTGCTACTCTGCGGTATGGAGCCAACGTCAAGATGGGGCCGGGCACGAGCTCACCAAGGAACCCCTTGAGTTCAATAATGTCCACCTGGCGACTCGTAGTTACAAATAAGGAGACCGTTGTATGAATCTTACGTTGTTTGTGTGGCGACAAAAAAACGCTGACGCTCAAGGCGGCTTCGAGCGGTATGAGATTAGTGACGTCAGCGAAGACTCATCCTTCCTTGAGACGCTGGATATGCTTAACTTGAGGCTGGTCGAGTCGGGGCAGCCGACGGTGGCGTTTGAGCACGACTGTCGCGAGGGTATCTGCGGATCCTGCTCTATGAGCATTAACGGCCGGCCGCACGGTCCGAAGAAATTAACCACGGCCTGTCAGCTCCACATGCGCAACTACAAGGACGGAGACGTTATTTATGTCGAGCCGTTTCGCGCAAGGGCTTTCCCAGTCGTAAAGGATCTTGTTGTTGACCGTTCAGCGTTTGACCGTATTCAGCAGGCTGGTGGGTATGTGTCGGTTAATACAGGCGCGGCTCCGGAAGCGAACGCAAACGCTATCGAGAAAGATAAGGCAGATGAGGCGTTCGACGCGGCTGCGTGTATCGGCTGCGGGGCGTGCGTCGCCGCTTGTCCAAATGGATCGGCCATGTTGTTTACGGCGGCAAAAGTTACACACCTTTCTCTGTTGCCGCAGGGCCAACCTGAGCGCAGTGCGCGTGTGCTCGACATGGTACATACGATGGATGCGGAGATGTTTGGTGGCTGCACCAATCACGGTGAGTGCCAAGAAGCGTGTCCTAAGGGGATAAGTATCAAATACATCTCTCAGCTGAACCGAGACTTCTTGTCGAGCACGGTGAAGAAGGCGCTCTCCCTTCGCGGGAAAATGCAGTCGCAGTAGTCGTTCGGGCGCCTAAAGCGCTCGTAAGCCATCGGATTTACCAGGCAAGACGTCGCGGCCCGTTTAGGGTATAGTCGGAGACTCAAAGGGAGTGCCCTATGGACCGACCGTCTCCGCGAACATTGATTGGACTGATTCTTACAGCTTTTTTTGCTGTTGGTTGCGCAGCCTCACAGAGGTCACTAGCGCCATCGTCCGAGGCTACAACCTTTGGTTCGTGCGACCCGGTTCCCTGCGCCAAAGTTGCCACCCAGGACCTTCCGAGGCTTTCCGAGTCAATACCGGAAGAGGTGCGCGAGCTCATCTACTCCCAGGTTGACGCGATCCTCTACGCTCCTCTCGATGAATCAGCGGGAGCGCCGTCCCGCGGTACCTTTCTCCAGAGCGTTCAGAGCCAATTTGCGGAATATCTTGACCTTAGACCGAGCGACGCACCTTCAGAATGGGAAGTGACACGTACGGCGTCGCTGTTGACCGCCGATGACGGCGTCGTAAGTGTAAAGCTCTCAAGCGAAGGGTTTGTAGGAGGGGCGCATGGGTTTCATGATGAGCGTCTCATCTCCTTTGATACCACAACGGGCAAGGCGCTCTCCTGGGATGATCTGGTGGGACAAGGCTCTCGGGTTCCCCTCTTAAGAGTTGCGGAAGCTGAGTTCCGAAAGGTGAAAAACGTGCCGTTGAGTGACTCTCTTCGTGAAGCTGGCTTTGAATTTCCGGATGGAAGTGAGTTTGCTTTGCCGTCCAATTTTGCCGTAACGCGAGAGGGGCTTCGCTTGCATTATAATCCGTACGAGATCGCGCCCTATGTCATGGGACCGACAGACCTCGTTATTCCACCTGGGGTTGCAAGCGGGGTGCTGCGCTCTGACCTGCCAGCGTTGGCGGTGCTTCGCGATTCGGACACTCTTTCCTAGAGCACCTATGTTTATTCAACGAAGAACCCCGGCTTTAGTGCTCGCTCCGATGGATGGGGTAACCGACGCGCTTATGCGCGAGGTTCTCACTGAGATTTCGCCGTTTTCTTATTGTGTTACTGAGTTTATTCGGGTGTCGGCTCTCGTTCCGTCCGATCGAGTTTTTTTGTCCGACGTTCCAGAGCTGAACAATGGATGCAAGACGCTCTGCGGCGCGCCGATACAGGTGCAGCTTCTTGGAGGCAATCCTGAGAGATTAGCGGCGTCCGCGCAACGCGCGGTAGCGCTCGGCGCTCAAGGTATTGATCTTAACTTTGGTTGCCCCGCTCCGACGGTCAATCGTCACGACGGCGGAGCAACCCTCTTGAAATATCCCGAGCGCATTGAGGAGATAGTCGGCACGGTGCGCGCAGCCGTACCTCACGAGATTCCTGTCTCGGCGAAGCTGCGTCTCGGGTGGGATTGTATGAGTTCGATTCACGCGAATGCCGAGCGAGCGGCGCGTGGTGGCGCATCGTGGATCACGATTCACGGTCGAACAAAGATGCAAGGATACACCCCTCCCGCATACTGGAGGCCAATTGGTGAAGTGCGCGCTATGCTCGATATTCCGGTTGTCGCTAACGGTGAGATCTGGGGCGTCGATGATCTTAAGCGTTGTCAGGACGAGACCGGGTGTGAGCATTTCATGATTGGGCGTGGAGCGCTCGCGGAGCCAGGAATAGTCCGAGCGTGCGCGCAGGTCCTTGGAATGAAGATCGGTCCTTCTCATGTGGACATGCTTGATGGAGACCCGGCAAGGTGGCGAGACCTTCTGTCTATGGTAGTCGCTCGATCAATGATCTGTAATGAATCAGAGCGTCGCTCCGTATCTCGCCTCAAGCAGTGGCTGAACTACGCGCATAAGCGCGGGACCGTCTCCTGGTTTGATGAATTGAAGCGAATGGCATCGCATGATGAGATCCTTGCGAGGTTGGGGATATATGCGTCAACGTCATCGGGGAGGGAGGCTGCCTAATGGAGGAGCTTCTTAGGACCGCGCGTGAAGCTGCCGAGGCTCGGACCTGGTCGCAGGCGGTTGAGCTAGCGCGTACCGCTGAATTTCATGAGCAGCAGTCTCTCGATCCGGACGAGCGGGTATTTCGTGTGGTTCGGGGCCCTCGCGATCAGGTCCTTACCGTATCCCTTTCAGAGGGCAATCTGTCGTGGCAGTGCGACTGCAGTGATACTGAAGATCCCTGCCGACATGTCTTGGCGACTATTATCGCTGAACGTCAGGGCTAGACTCAGAACGGTGTTCTTCGTTCGCGGGGCGGTGCGAGCGGTACGCTTGTTCACTCCTTTCGGCGATCTGGTCGCTTTCTCACGTTTGAAAGAGCTTTCGTGTGGGGCGCCGAGAGAGAAGCGTTCGATATTCCGTTATCATCGGCGCTTGAACGATTAACGAAGGGTCGTGGCGCCGTCGCTGTGACAAAGGAAGAGCTGCAGATTGATCACGTGCTCCCGAGTAAAAAGTCAGGGATCTTTGATCCGAAAACGCTGAGACTACTGCTGAAGGCGCTCTCAAGATTTCCGCACGTTGAACTTGATGGTTTTCTCACAAGAGTGAGCCCGGATCCGATCGACGCGACGGTGGAGGTTCTAGATGAGAACGAGGGTTTCCGGCTGCGGCGTAGAGCCGTTGGTGGATGCTCTGAGGCCTTTGATAACGGAGCCGCCATCGTCGAAGGGGCGATCGCCGCGGTTAACGACGTCGCCCTGTCAAGCGATGAGCTAAAGCTCCTTGAAGGTGATGGCACCTGGTATCCGAGGGCGCGAGCGGTGGAGGTTGCTTCCATTGTTCTACCTTCCCTTGAAAAGAGTGTGCCCGTCCATGTGCTGAGCAAGAGGCTTCCTAGGGCCCGAAGGTTCCCGCCCAGAGTCGTCATCGAGACGATTGGGGATGGAAGTGGGGACCAGCTCACGGTCCTTCCTCGTCTCGTATACGGCGATCCCGTCATCGCCGAAGTTCGAGGTGATGTTCTTGAAAGTCTCTCGTCGCTTGAGGTGCCTGTACGGGACCGGGCTGCTGAAGCACGGGTCTCTCGCGAGGTTCAGAGCGCGCTTACGCTCCGGCTGTTTGAGGCGAAAGCGTTCTCCGGAGAGGCTGCGGTACGGTTTGTGGAGAAGCTACAAGGATGGGAGACGAGGGGAGAGGGCGCTACGGCATTTGTGCCGGCTCGCGATCTTGCTCCCCGAGTCTCGGGGTCCAGAGACGGGGTCGAGATAAGCTTTATCACCGCTGAGGGGCGCGAGGCTGAGCAGGGAGCCATCCTCTCCGCGTGGAGAGGGGGCTCGTCGTTCGTTCGATTAGTCGATGGTGGATGGGGGCTTCTTCCTCGCGCGTGGCTCGATGAACATAGAGTTGCTCTAGAGCGACTCTTGTCAGCGCGTACGAGTCCAGAGAGGGCAACTGCCGCGCTTCTACCGGACGTTGAGGAGGTTTGCGATTCTCTCTCGATCAGTGTGCCCGAGTATTTTAGTCGGCTACGGCGTGGGCTTGACGTTCCCTCAGCGCTAGAGGACCCGAGGCTTCCTGGTGACCTGAGGGCAGAGTTGCGTTCCTATCAACGCGATGGCATTCGCTGGTTGTCCTTTCTCCGAGAGAACGGGATGGGGGCACTTCTTGCGGATGATATGGGCCTTGGCAAGACGCTTCAGGCGATGACTGTCATGCAGGGACGGACGCTGGTTGTCTGTCCCACCTCCGTGCTGTACGGATGGGAGCACCAGCTCTCGCAATTTCGACCATCGCTGGGCGTCACCCGTTATCATGGAGCTTCGCGCAAACTTATTCCTGAGGCCGATGTCACGCTCACGACGTACGCGATCCTTCGTTTGGACATCGAGAAACTAAGCGCGGTCGATTGGGATACTATCGTTCTTGATGAGTCGCAAACGATTAAGAACCCTGAGAGCCAGGTCGCGCGGGCGGCGTACAAGTTGCGCGGAGCGTTTAAGATTAATCTTAGCGGCACCCCGGTAGAGAACTCGCTCGAGGATCTGTGGAGTCAATTTCACTTTCTTAATCCGGGATTACTTGGTTCCCGCGCTTCCTTTAGTGAGAGTGTTGAGCGAGCGGTGCAGGCCGGAGATGTGGTAGCGGCATCTCGACTTAAGAAAAAAGTCGCCCCGTTCATCCTTAGACGGATGAAGCGAGAAGTCGCAAAGGAGCTCCCCCCGAAAACGGAAGTGGTACTCGAGTGCGAGTTGTCTCATGAAGAGCGGATCGTCTATGACTCTATTCTCGCCGCGTGTCAGCGGGATATCGTCGATAAACTGGCTGACGGCGGAGACGTATTCTCGATTCTTGAGCTCCTCCTTCGGCTCCGGCAGTCGTGCTGCCATCTTAACCTCATTCCGGGTCAATCGGCTCTGACGTCCAGTAAGCTAGCGCTCCTTCTTGAATCACTATCGGCGTCGATTGAGCAGGGGCACAGAGCTCTTGTGTTTTCGCAATGGACGTCGCTGCTCGATCTTGTTGAGCCGAAACTTGCTGAGGCTGGAATCTCCTTCTCTCGTATTGATGGTGGCACGTCAGATCGTGAAACGGTTGTGCGTGAGTTTCAGGCCGAGGGCGGTCCTAGTGTTCTGCTCCTCTCGCTCAAAGCCGGAGGCGTTGGTCTCAACCTCACAGCGGCGGACCATGTGTACATCCTCGATCCGTGGTGGAATCCAGCGGTAGAGGACCAGGCGGCCGATAGGGCGTACCGTATCGGACAGGAAAACCCGGTGCTTGTTCATCGCCTCGTGGCCCGAGATACCGTAGAGGAGCGAGTGTTAGAGCTACAGGAGCGCAAGCGGGGCCTGCTTCAGGCCGCGGTTGGAGAGGGTGCCGGGCTGGCCCTCTCGCGAGAAGAGATCTTGAAGCTTGTTTCTTAGGATTCGACCAGCTAAGTCGTTGATACTACAATGCGGTTTCTTGTCCTGCGGGTGAAGCAATCCGTTGGTTTTTGCGGATATGAGGGGGTGCACATACCTACTCCTCCCATACGCTCGATCCGGGGCAAGATTATAAAACGGTCTGACCGCGTAAGTGGCAATGGCGATTCACCATGCTTTGGGTCGAGCGCGCGTGTCACGTTATCAAAGGAATCCCTCACCCTCAGGACCGCGGGCAGCGTCTTATGCTCGTTTGTGGTGACTCCCGTGGTCTTCGTAGTGTGCGCGGCATATATGTGGAGCCAGCCGCTTGGCGAAGGCGAACTTGAGGTCTCAAAGCCCCTTCGCGGTAGAGCAACTACATCGCAAAAGTTCAAAGATCTAGGCGTCGAGTATACCCGCCTTACGAACGTTGATGGCATCCAGATCTCTAGCCCTCCTCGCTCCACATCAATCCCCGATGTAAAGCATATTCCGCCCGCTCCGGTTCGGGTTGAGATGCAGGTAAAAACCCCAAGACCCGAGCATCTCGAAAAGAAGGTTTTCGCAATCCTTCAAAAACACGGTCGACCGGTTCAGAAGGGGGAGCTTCTCGCCAAGGCGATCGTGCAGGAGGCGGTCTCTCAGGGCTACGATCCACTCTTTGTGGCCGCGGTGATTAAGTCTGAGAGCGCATTTAACTCGCTTGCACGTTCTCACAAAGGCGCTCAAGGGTTGATGCAACTGATGCCTAAGACTGGGGCCTGGCTCGCCGACCAGGGGTCGATTCCGAGGGGACGGCTCACCGATCCTGGCCATAATCTTAAGCTTGGAATCACCTACCTCAAACAACTCGAATCCGAGTATGGTGGAAATCGAGTTCTGACCCTAGTTGCGTACAATTGGGGGCCCGGACACGTGGCGTCGGCCTCCCTTGGACGCAGGCGGATCCCGGGTGAGGTTATGCAGTATGCGGTGAAGATTCTGAACGACTACCGACGCTGGCACGGCGAGCTCGGATCGTACATAAACTAAACCGTACACATACGAACAGCCGAGGCTGGAAATCAAATTCAAGGTAGATAACCTCGCACTATCGTCTATACTGGCGCGCACTTCGATATGAGGGAGGCTTGATGTCTGAGTTCGATTCAAGGGGCGATCCGCGCGAGCGTAACGATGGACGCGACGACCATGTTAGGTATCCTCAATTCGACCTCTCTGTGCCTCGGGAGATAGAGCGCGAGCGAGTTGTCAGTCTGGCGGTCAGGGCGGCCTCTCCAGAGCTTGTTGTGAATCTCTTCTCTTCTATCAGTCCTGAGATCACTCACATAGTCGAGCAGCACCTTCTACCATCTCTTGAATCCGGACAGCTCTTCGATCCGGTAGCCATGGTCAGGGACTATGACGCTTTGAGCCCCTATTGGCTTCGGCAGGAGCGTAATCTCTTCCTGGGTAAGGGACGGCTCCGCGAGCTTGGTCATAAAGTTTCACTCTATGATTGGGATAAGACGGAGCTTAAGCCAGCGTGGGACGTCGCTCGCTCCCGAAGGCGGCTGAATGCTTTAGATATAACGATCTCGTTTCCGGATGGCGGACGCGAGTCGAGTTGGATACTTGCGGATCGAATTGGGGACGTTCTCGGACTCGGATCGGTACGCGCTCGCGTTAGGCGCTCTCACGTTGAAGGGCAAAGTCAGGCCGATGGGAGCTTCTCGGCGCAGCTTGCGCCGGGGATTGCCGTTTCGACGAGACGGCAGGAAACTCCGGAGGAACGCGCCGCGATTGACCGAGATCTCTCCGATAGATTCCGGTCGAATCTCTCGTGGCTTCCAAAAACCATAGAGGTCTCTGAACCTCTATATGGCGAGATGAGAAGCGCATTATCGGCTCTCGACTCTGACGATGCGGCGGCTCTTGTAGGCTCGGGTATGCTGCGCTACGCCGATCGGCTAGTTCTGAGTGGAGAGAGCGTTCGGGAGGAGAGACTCGGTCAGATAATTCGGAAAATGGAAAAAGGCTTCTCCGTAGTGTTTGGAAGGTCGATCGCTCTAGGGCGTTTCGAGGGAACGCATCCGCTTGAAGAAGGACTCGTTAACAGGGCGGTCGAGCCAAACGAAGAGCTCGCCTCCGAGTTCGAACAAGAAGAGAGTCCATCGCAGGAAGTTGATTCCCTCACCTCAGTTGAGATTAATGGAGTCCCCAGTCGATTAGGTGAATGCACTGTTTCTTTTCACTCGGCGTCCCAAGAGGTCTTCGCGTCGGAACTACGAGATGTGCCATCGTTCGATAAAGATAAACCGGTGCTTGAGGTGAAATTTCCCGACCTTGTCAAAAGACCGAACGAAGTCGAAAGGAACCAGCGGACTGGATTGGCCCGTCAGATCTGTGCTGACATCGATAGCCAGCTCAATCTTGATACCGTGGCCGCGGAGTTAGATCGTATGGGATTCGAGAAGGGGCCGGAGCACGGTTTCGTTCGTGAGGCACAGTACTCTCGCGGCAAGATTAAGCTTACCTTCGAGGGCGCATAATGAGATTGGGGATCGTCGCGGAGTGTGCGAGAACGCCTCTAGACCCCATGGGGACATGGCTCCGGATCCCGGTCATTACTTAAAGACTACGGACCGCGGCGTAGCTGCGATTATTAACGAACGGGCCCAAGCAGGGCTTGTACCGCCTCCTGAGCGTTTCGGATAACCGCGTCAAACTCTGGAAGGAGCCGACCGTTGGATGCTACTGGCTGCGAAATAATCTTCTCTAGGGCGACCTGAAGCCGAGGCTCGCGACCATCTTTGCTATCTGCATGGGCAGAGTGGCTCTTAGCGCAGATTCCCATTATCTCATCTCGCGCCTGATTTACCGCATTCGTCGCGTCTTGAACTGAGGTCGTTGCGCCACGGAACAGCCACTCAAGACCGCAATCGTACCCCGTTTGCTCAAGGCCCGATTGGCCTGCGGCATAGAATACGACTCTATCTTTTAGTGAGAGGTGGTCGATCCATCGACCAGCCGAGAGCATTGAGATGGGCGCGTTGAGGTCGTCCGATGTTGCCCAGACGCCGTCTATTGTCTGCTCGTGCTCAAAGCGCTCTGGATTCAGCATAGTCGGCTCGAACTCCACTCCGAGGAATTCGCATATCGCCTGAATCTGGGACTCGGGGCTCATCACTATATTTTCATAAAACGTGGTGAAAGAACGCCCCTCATTGGCGAGTTCTGACTCAGGTCCGCACACGTTCCATCCGAATTTTACCGTCTCGGCCCATAGGGCAGCGGAGTGGTATACGCTCGAGACGGCGGCCTGTCGGATTACGTCAAGGGCAACTCCGCGGCTCGTAGCGCGAACGCCGACGTCACGATGTGAACATGCGACGTCCCGGCCATCGCGGATAAGGTGAATGAATTTTGCGTTCGGAAAAATCTTGGCAAGAATAGGGAAGCTCCAAATTGAGTCCGGATGGCGATCGACCACGATGCGCTTGCCCTTTCGGGAGGCGTAAGGCTCATACATACTGCTCATAAAACCAGCGATCGTCTTTCGAACTTCCTCCTCACTAATGCGAGAAGCGCCATCTCTCTCGGTTGAGCTTGAGAGAAGGGAGTAGAGGGCCATTGAGTCATCGATGATATTCATCTCTGGCCCAGCCGTAATCGCCGAATGAGAATCAAGGACGTTACGGAGCATGTTGTTTCCCGAACGACCCATCCCGCCGATAAATACGATCTGTTCCATAAGTGCGCGTGTCCAGATATGCGTGAAATCTCAGATACAGAAAAAGGCACTGCTAATCCGATCGTTAGGATGAGGCCACTCGATACGAGGGTTCAGGAACTGACGCGTGCAATTACAATGGGTTAGACAAAAAGAGTAGCCCGTGGAGTTACTATCCACGGGCGAATAATCCCCTCATTGCCTTATCGGTTCGTGAGCCTTCCGAGAGCAAAGTAGAAGTTACGCTCGCCCTCCTCTGCCACACCGAGACCGAGATATATAGGCACAAGCGGGGTATCAACTCCAACGAATGTTGAGCCGCCAAAGAGTCCAGGATTGTCGGCGATCGCCGACGAGTCGTTGTAAAATGAACCGTACTCGACTGAACCACCCGCGAAGAAGCCGAGGCCCAGAAGCGCGCTGCCCACTTCATCAAAGCGCCGATAGAAGTTGATCCTACCGACCCGGTAATCAGATGCTATGAGCGAGTTCTGGGTCAACCCTGAGAAGTTGAAGAGGCCTCCGAATGCCCATGACCGGTAGAGCGGAAGATCTCCGAGCGTGGTCCCGAAATCTCCGTTGATCAGGAGGGTATTCCGCCCACTAGTAAACGGCTTCGACATGCCAGCACTGAACTGCTGAAAGTTGTCGGAACTACCAAGATCCGATTGAGAGTAGGTGTAGCCTCCTCGACTCATAATACCCGTGGTTGGGAAATCTGGATTGTCTTGCGAGTCGATGATAAACGACGCCGCCGCCTCTCCAATCTCAAAATCCGTCTCTGGGAGGTCAGGGTCTCCTATGTGTCGGGTTGCCTTACCGGCACCACGACGATACTCGGCGATGATCTCGCCCGAGCGTCCCAGGCGTCGACCAAAGCCTGCCCCTGCAAGCTCCTGCGTTCGTTGGTACACCGCTACGATCTCTTGTTCCTCGGTCGGATAAAGTGTCTGGCGCGAGATATCAAATCGTGGGGAGACGAAATAATCGCTGCCCGCGTAGATCGGTTGATAAAACTCTCCCGCAAATTTTGGCGAGAAGCCGATGAGCGCTTCCCCCTGAAACCAACCGCCTTGAGGGGTGATCTCGTTGATTCGGTAAGCGCCGCCCATGGTGTAGTTCGTCTCACCCTTGAAATCGTCCTGAAGGGTGGCGCCGAACCTGAAGTAGTCGTCGAGCCACTCCTTGCGCTTGGCATTTATCTCTATTCCAGTCTTTCCGTCCTTCTCGACTACATCGTAACGGACAGAACTGTAATCTCCGGTGTCATAAATGCGTTCAACCTCCTCGTCGAGCGCATTTCGGTCAAGCGTATCGCCCGCTTTCGTGGTGACAATTTTATCAAGGAACTCCTTCGATCCCTCCTTATCGGAGTGAATTGTGACGAATTCAACGGTGGCCTCCTGTGTCGTGGCTTCTCGGTCGGCTTTGAATTTTGCGTACTCAGCTTCTGAGACGCTGAGGTGTTTGAGTTGCGGAACAAGCTTCCGAGCGGCCTCCTCTCCAAGCGCGATCAGCTCCTTCGCTCTACCGAAATCGACAGCGGTATAGCCCGTCAGGTTTGGTTCGATCAGTATGTCTTTTTTAGTGAGGGTTTTCTTTTGAATCGCGGAGTTCTGTGCCAGAAGAAGGCTAATGATCTGACCTCCTATCGCCAGAGGCGAGCTGAGCGTGTCCCTCTTCTGAAATTCCGCGTTAAGTTCAACGACGATGAGTCGATCCGCTCCCATCTCGCGCACCACATCCATCGGGAGGTTGTTGGTGATTCCGCCGTCTACCAGGAGCCGCCCGTCCATCTCTACTGGGGCGAACACTCCAGGAACGGACATACTCGCCCGAACCGCGGTTGATACGTCTCCCTTTGAAACGACGACCGCTTGGCCTGTTTCGATATCGGCGGCGACAACTCGAAGAGGGATCCTGAATGTATTGAAATCGGCCGGGGAGGGGGGCGCGTTTTCGTACAGGCGTTGCAGTACCGGAAGGAGTCGTTGTCCTTGAACCACGCCGAAGGGGGTCACAAGCTTACCATCCTTGAGGGATATCTTCGTGTCGCCGTAAATCTCGCGGTTTCTTCCCGACTTCGACCGATAGGGTAGTTCATCGCGATTGACACCGTCCGAAAAGATCTCGTCCCAATTGCTCTCAATGAGCACTCGCTCCATCGCGTCCACTCGCTGTCCAGTGGCAAAAGCTGCCCCGACAATAGAGCCCATGCTCGTACCCGCGACGTACGAGATCGGAATCCTGTTCTCCTCGAGTACTTTCAGAACGCCCACGTGAGCCATACCGAGAGCGCCTCCTCCAGCTAACACGAGCCCTATCTTTTCGCGCCGCGCCTCTGCGAAGGAGGGATTGACTTCCTGCGTCGCGAGAAGAAGGACGCCCACAATCAAAAGGAGGCGGCGGGCGCGCTGTTGGAGGATTTTTGAGGTTGAGTTCATGTGGAGTACTCATAGGTTAGTCACGCACAACCAACGCACGGCGATGGAGCCCCCGACCGAGTTTGGTTGCGCACGGCTGAGGCTGCCAAACTTGGGGTTCCTTAGCAATAGAAGGAGTACGGGCGGGAGGTCTTCGAGATCAACCGTTGTGGCGCGTGGCCCAGGCAGGGGCGCTAAACCCGGTTTCGAGTTTTCGATCGAACTTTCCCTTCAATTCGGAGCTTACAATGGGAAGGGACTGAGCGGTTCTGTTAATCAGCGAGTTGAGAAGGAGGATGCATTGACCGCGTTGCTCCTGATTGTTGGAGTCTCCCAGGGTCGCAAAGAGCATTTCGGCGTGAATACGGGCTACTGCGGCCGGCGAGCGAGGATCGGCCGTATCTGCAGCCTCGCAGTCTGCCCGACCTTGCACCACCCCTTTATAGAAGTCTTTGAGCCGTCGTGCCGCACCAAGGTAATCCGGAAACGAACCTGAGTGACCCTCATTTACGGATCGAAGGGTATGCCGAATCGTGTCGATAGCCCGTTCTCTCTGGATCGGAGTCTGTGCTGAGGCATACTGGGCCAGGTCGTCAGCAGAAACCCCAAGGCGCTTTGCGTTTTCTACCTGCCTGTCGTGGGCGCCCCTAAGGAACAAGAGTACAGATCGACATTGATCCTTGAAGATGGCAAGCACTGGCGCCCTAAAAGTGTCAGCTGGATGCGCTTGGCCTCTGCCTGTTGGTTTGACGTTAGCTTGCTCCATGGTCCCTCTGTGTGCATTGCTTTTATTTAAGATGAAGAATGTCGCAGAGCGCCTGCTTCAGAATGTTGAACGTTCCGAGCTCGCGCTCGTCGTTCTGAATCAATATTCCGGTAGTCGGTTTCTCAAGATAGAGCACTCCGACTTTCCGCGCGCTTCCGAGAGAGCTGTAAATCCCCTCCAAAGACGCGGCTGCGTTCTTGTCGTCGAATTGGAAGATCGGCGCGCCTTGAGAGAGCGCCGTTACCGCGATATCTCCAGGCTCGAGGCTTACATTGGAGATAGTGCGAAGGTTTACCTCCCCAATGATCGTCCTCGGCTTAAGGCTTGCGGTGCTCGGATCTACCACGAAAACGCACCCTCCGGTGTATCCAGCTTGTGGAATTATCGACTTTAGAAGGGTCTGAATCGCGGCCTTGTTGACCGCATACCCGTTCAGATCGCTGTAGAGCGTACGGAGAGCTTCTTGAATATGGGGAGGGCAGAGGCGGAAGTCTTTGTCGGCGATCGCCGCGGACATACGTTCGTGCGTCTCTATCGCCTTCTTCGGATCGAACGTAGCCAGTGTGCTGAACACCTCCGGAAGCACCTCTTTGTATTTCTTCGACTGCTCGACAGCGCGCTCCTTAATGAGCTCGAGCGCGCCACTACCAGCGTTGTCGTTTAGGTATTGGTTGGCCTGCTTCCAATCGTTCTGAGCGGAGGGATAGGTCTCTGGGTTCTCAGCGCGCGCAAGCGCTTCACCGATCGAGCATAACTCATCGTACATGGCCCAATTCTCCTCATCCGGAGCCGTTTCGCCTTCGGGCTTGGCGGGATTCTCTGGTCTTAGAACCCGCATCGCTAGGAGCGCCGGGGTGAAGCCCAGCTCCTTTGAGAGCTCCTCGTCGAGCGTCGTCTCGGCCGTAAGGTTGTTAAGCACCTTCGAATAGAGGGTTGGATAATTCCAAGCGATGAGATTAAGTCCGATCTCTCTGATGACGCCCCGTGAGAAACCGACCTCTGGATCGAGGTCCTTCTTCTCGCTCAATACCGAAGCGGTTGACGCGACAACCGCGGTCTCACGGAGTCGCTGCACCTGGAACGGCTCGCTCCAGTGAAGGGAATGGGTCGAGGGAAGTTTTTTGTCGGGACCTAGAATGTCCGCTATTCTCGCAGTTCCGCCCCATCGGATCAGTTCAATCGGGTTGTTGAGAATTTTAGGTTCTAGCTTCTCGGTCATCCCTTGAATACCGAGCTCCTTCACCACATAGGTAAAAAGGGCGAAGTCAGACTTAAGATCGTTAAGGAGCTTTGAGGGTTCCTTCTGGTAACTGTTATCGCTTAAACCTTTTCGCACGATGGAGAGCACGTCTTGGTTTATCGGAAACCACGGCCGCACTACGTGCTGAAGCGCCCTATCTATTCGCCTGTCAGAACCGTCAGATTTAAAACCACTCATGTCGCAAACACTCCTTTGTCGCGGTCACGCTCAGAGTAGCCAACACCTCAAGCTCGGCTCAGCGGCGAGGGGAGAGGCTGTCTGTGCGGAGGCACGATCCTATCGTGCTTACAAAGGTTGTCGGCTCACCCAAGGGAGTACTTAACGCCTTGGTTCGATTATTCTGTTTGGTTGTTTAACCGCTTATTTACGCGGACGATGGTTACGTATAATCAACGACTTGGCTTGATTGTTATATCAGACTGGCTGGTTCGACCTTAGGGGGGTAGGCTCTCGATATGGATGATGATGACGATAATACTCCTAGTCCGGTAGAGCGCTCTGCTGTGGCTGTCGATATTGAGAAATTACAGAAGACGGTTTTGCGACTTGCAAATGAACGGGAGGTGCTTCCGCAGCCACTGTTCTGGTCGCTCTTTCACACTCGTCTCGAGAACATTCGCAAGCAAAAACATATCGAACGCACCCTCAAGGAGTGTCTCGACGGAGAGTAGTTCTTACGCCGCATTCGCAGCGGGGAATGTATTTTCAAGGAGAGCGACCCTGGCCTTAATCCGAGCATCTGGCACCCCAGCCGCGCTCCAGTATTTATGATCGCTCATGAGGTCATGTAAGCCGCGTACGTCGCTTCGCGCGATGAGAGGCTGTAAGCGCACGCGGGTTTCAGGCTTATAATCACCTCGATATCGAAGGTCGAAAACCAGCTCCTGTATGGGGAGCGGTAACCCGCTCCACTCAGTCGCGCCGTAACGCTCTACAACGTCTGGCTTGGTCATAATGCGCTTAATGTCGGCGATCGTCTCAACAGAGGTAATCACCTCAAAGAGATTTTTTTGGACCAAAAGGGGCAGAATCGGGGCCATTCGCTGATTCTCGCGAACGAATCGCTCGGCGCTACCGCCGCGAAGGCCGGCCGCCATTGAAAAATATCGAGCGTCGCCGACACCCAATCCGGCATGTACGAGCTCTCGCTCTATCTGCAACCGAGTTCGTTGTCCCATATCGTATCCACGACCGATGGTAACGCCACTAGCACCGCCAGGCCAGTGTATGGCGCGAGAGAAGAAGCACCGAGACCCCTCAAGTCCCTCACTGTCGAACGTTTTCTGCCCGAAGGCTACTTTCAGGTGCGGCGAGTTTGTGTTGCCTCTCGGTGCTTGACCTAGGCAAATAGTTGGAAGAGCAGTGATGGGCGAAAAGGAGTTGGTTCGGTTCTTCATGGTTCACTCGCAAGCGGTCTAGACTTATGAGTATATCGCTCGGGGAGTACATTTGTTTCGTGCTGTTCCCGCACCCGCTGCCAAAGCGCCATCCACCGTCCTAGCGGCCCGATAGGCGGCTACGGCGACCGCTTCCCCCGGGTGCGCTAGCGACGGCCGCGTGAGGCGACGCGTCTCACCATAAGGCTCGTCAAAAACCCCAGAAGGATCGCGGAGGGCAGCCAACGGACGGCGTCAAACGCTGTGGCTTCTCGTGGGAGCTGCCTTGTTGCTAGGTCAGCCCATTCGCGCAGCTTTACATTTCTAATCGTCGCGTCGGAGCCCCAGTGACCATCCGGTGATAGTGTTCGCGCCTCGGTCTCGGTTACGGGTATCGGCGGAGGAGGGGTCTGCGGAGAGCTCTGCGCGACACGAACGAGGCGATCGTGCACATCGATCACAAAGACGCCGAAGAGGTCGTTAACGAGATTCCAACGATTGCCCGCGGTGGTGCTGTCGTACGCGAGGACGTTTTTCCACGAATCCGGAGCCCCTTTTAGAACTGAATTAGAAGGGCCGGAGCCGTAAACACTGGGGAGGATGGGAAGCTTTCCTATCTCGAAGCGCCGAGGCCCCCCCGGCACACCAGCTTTGAGGTACCAGAGCTTCTGCCCCGCTTCCGACAGAGTGAATTCGATAAATTCTCTCGCCAGGTTCGCGTGAGGGGCGCCCGAGATGACGGCTATCCCGTCACCGTTAACGGATGTGTAATCCGATGGAGCAATGAATTCAATTCGCTCTACCCCGAACTGCCGAATAAGTTCGCCCGCATAAGTATCAATCGCGATGCCAACGACTACTTCCCCCGTGCCGACGTCTTTACCAACCTGACTAGCGGTGCCCGATAGGCTTCGAACGTTGCGCGCTATTTTTCCGAGCAGGTTCCATCCGTCGTTCCATCCATATCCTTGTAGGATCACCTCGTACATGGCGTGCATGGAGCCGCTCTTCCTCGGGTCCGCGGCGCCCACTAAGTCAAAGTAGATCGGATCTCCCAGATCCCGCCACGTGGACGGAGACGGTACGTTCAGCTGTTTCGCCGCGATGCGGTTAACGACGATGCCGAAGGCCGAAAGAGCTGAGGTATACCAACGCCATTCCGTGTCGTAGAGCCGCACGCCGCCCAGCCGCTCTGGTAATAAGCTCATCACCTCAGGAGAGAGGGGCGTTGGCTGGAGGATGCCGGCTCTTGCGAGCTCCATGAGAGAGTCTGTTCCGCCGCCGAAGATGAGATCGATAGTAGACCTGCCCGAGGCGGCTCGATGTTGGGTCTTGAGATACTTAACGATGTCGGATGTTCCACCGATGTCGAGCCACCGAATCTTTATAGAGCGGCCAGTTTTACTGTAGTGGGACTTCGCAAAGGCAACCTCGAATTCCTCTTTAATCCCCTCCCAGTGCGGGCTTACCGCGATCAACTCATCGTCCTCCGCCAAGGCGGGGACTGGAGCGATGAACACGGCGCACACTATGATGGATAGAGCCGTACGTTTTCTTTCGGCGCGCCCCGAGATCCATTCGCTCCAGAAAAAGGCAAGGAGCATGATCCCCATGACGACAGTTCCCAGAGCGCACGCTAGCTCAAGTCCGTCAGGTCGAGCGGTCAGGGCATAGATCGCCTTACTGACGGGATAGAATTGTACCTCCATAGCGAGAAGGATGCTGTCACTCACCTCTATCATAGAATAGGCGAAGGTTAGAATTGCGCCTACGATCAGGTGCCGAGAGATAAGGGGGATAAGAATTCGACGAGTGGTGTAGAACGGCGAACCGCCGAGAACGTGCGCCGCCTCCTCAAGGGAGATGTTTGCCTCCGCGAGACCCGCCGCCGACGAACGAACCATCGCTGGTAGTCGTCGCACGGAATATGCGGCAATCAGGAGCGGGAACGGATTAATACGGTTATCGAGAAAGGTTCCTGCGAAGGCTCCTATATATCCGAAGGCGAACACGATTCCGGGAATAGCGAGGGGAACTATAGAGAGAAGCTCAAACGCTCGCGAGCCGACACCCCTTGTCCGCGCGATAAGGTACGCGGTCGCGAAGCCAAAGATAACCGTTAGCACGCTCGTACATAGACTCAATCCGATGCTGACAAGAAGGCTATGCGAGGTCATCGGATGAGACAGCACCTCTGAGAAATGCGTCAAGGTCCACGCGGACGGAAGGACCGTAAAGAACCACTCCTTCGAGAGGGATAGGGCGACCACAGTAAGTTGCGGAAAGGTTGATAGGCCGATGTAGGTAAAGAGCAGAAGTGAAACGATACATCGCCGAGCCCCTGAGATAGGAGAGTTGAGCCGGACCTGCTTCGCCCGCGCTGAGCCAGCATAGGAGCCATCCGACATCGCAGACTGCGAAAGAGCGAAAAGCGCGAGGCAGAGCACGCATGTGAATACCACAAACGAATAGCCTACCGGGTTCTCGTGAAGGTCCGACAACATGTTGTAGATTTGCACGGGAATCACATTGCGACACTCGAATATGAGTGGGGTACCAAGATCCGTAAAGCTGGCGATAAAAACTAAACTGGCGCCAGCAAACCAGCCTGGAAATGAGAGGGGACTGATGACGCGTCGGAGTACCTGCCACCGCGACGCGCCGCAAAGTGCCGCTGCCTCCTCCAGTGACGTATGCGCCGACCGTAGAGAGGCGGAGATAGTAAGATAAAGAATCGGAACAAGATGAATTGTCTGGAGGGCTATAATGCCGAACACGCTTCCGCTTCCAAGCCATTGGATGGGCCGATCGATCACACCACCATGCATTAAAAATATATTGGCAGAACCGAATCGGCTAAAAACCTGCCGCACGCCGAGCGCCCCCACAAAAGGTGGCGATACAAGGGGTAATAGGAGTAGCGCATGGGCATAACCCCTCTTGGGTATGTCGTATCGACTCATGAGGAGCGCGATGGGATAGGCGATAGCCGACGAAAGCGCGGTAACCGAGATCGCAAGGTTCATCGAATTGAACAGGACGTCCCGAAAAAAAACCGAGGAGAGCATCGTATGGAAGTATGCCAACGAGGGTGTCCCATCGACTACAAATGCCTGGCTGAGTACATAGCTAAGCGGATACACCATGGCGCCCGCAAAAAACAACAGGACCGCCAGCGCTACAAAGTGTCTAGGTCTCATGATACGACCACCACAGCCGCGGAGAGGCATGTGAGAACCACAGAGCTACCGACGGGCGGAATCGCGTGTGCGTCAGCTGTGCTTTCTCGAGCGGTCAGCGACATCCCGGGGGAAAGCTTGCATTCTACGTCGACCCACGAACCACGATAGGTGGTTCGTGTGACCGATGCTTGAAATGCTATAAGGGTCTTGTCGTGCGATGCCGTGGTCGATACGCGTAGCGCCTCAGGCCGGATACACAGGAATGATAAGCCTCCCGGTGACGGCGCGCTACCCGCGCACTCGAATTCCCCATCTGATATCCCCGGCAGCCGGATCGCTACAGTTGCGCTCGTCGACTGCGAGACTACAGAGCACGGGACTAGGTTCGCCTGCCCTAAAAACTCAGCGGCGTATCGGGTTCGTGGCCGCTCGTAGAGCTCTTGGGGCGAACCGAGTTGCTCTACGCGGCCCTCCTTGAGAAGGGCGATTCGACTCGCAAGGGTAAGCGCGTCCTCTTGGTCGTGAGTCACGTAGACCATGGTAAGCTTGAGTTCTTGGTGTATCGCCTTGAGCTCTCCCCGTATCTCATCTCGAAGCCGGGCATCGAGGTTTGATAAGGGCTCATCAAGAAGAAGTATCTTCGGCTGAATTGCGAGAGCTCGGGCTAGGGCGACTCGTTGCTGCTGTCCTCCGGAGATCTCATGAGGGTATCGGCCTCCTAAACCGGTCAGTCGGACGATCTCAAGCGACTCTTTGACTCGCTTGTCGCGACGGGCGTTGGACATGCCCTGAATCTCGAGTCCAAAGCCGATATTTTGAGCGACCGTCATGTGAGGCCAGAGAGCGTACTGCTGGAATACCATCCCGATGCCCCGCTTATGAGCTGGCAGATTAGTCACATTCTCGCCGTCAAGAAAGACTCCTCCCGAGTCCGGGGTCTCAAGGCCCGCAACGATTCGAAGTAGGGTAGATTTTCCACATCCCGAGGCCCCTAGGATAAAGAAGAGTTCCCCCTCAGTTATTGAGAGCGATACCCCCTTAAGCACCTGGGTGGTCCCAAACTGTTTATGTATCGAATCGACTCGTAACCCGCTCATGGTATTCGTATAGCCCTCGGGTAGCATTCCTTCAATATGAAAGGGGGCTCGAACAATTTTTTTGCAAATGACGAATATAAACCCAGCCTCATTCTTGTATGAGAAAAATTGAATGAGCTGGGCTTTGTACTGTTTGATCTTTTGTAACTAAACCGTGCGCGAATGGCTTTTATTCAAAAATCATTCGCCCAGGGTTTAAGTCCGGTTCCGAACGTGGCGGTAGTGTGTCACGATAGGAACCTGAGAGTTATCCTATGACTGCCCGCCGCTCGTTTCGCCGAGCTCCACATTGGAAGAAGCCCGACGGCCCAACCGCCTCGTTTATGCGAGAAGGGGGGCGTGTTCGCATCGATTTCGAGTACTCACCAACGCGGGTGGCGGCGGTGAAGGCGGTGTCCGGGGCGAGATATCACGCCGACGATAAAAGCTGGACGATCCCCTTTGGGTCAGTAGACACGATTCTCACTCACGGGGAGTTTCCGGTGTATCGAACGCTGCAAGGAATTGGGGACCGAACATTAGAACCCGCCCCTGCAGACGTTGCTGGAGCGACTTTGCGACGAAACCCGTTCTCGGTAACAGAAGATGTTCTCGCCGGCGCGGCACCAGAAGTTATTTTCCGGCTCCTCTATGAGAAGCGCCGAATAAGGGTCGTACCGCGCCTCGGGTCGCAAGCATTGCGGATCTTAAAGCGATTTAAGGGTGCCCTCTACTCGGGCTCTGACGCCGCGTACTCTGTGCCCACCGAAAGAATACCGGAGCTTTTAAAGAAATACAGGGATAAAGGCGTGGTGTTTGGAGTGGAGGCCGCCGCCGGCGAAGCGCTCTCTCTTTCGGCCGCGCTGCGCGCCGATATCATCGCGGCCCCCGATCGCTATAGCGCTCAGGAGTTCTCCGAGGCTTTACTGACCCCTTTCATTACCGAGGTGGGGGAGGACGCGCAAGATTTTATGCCATGCTTCTTTTCGACCGAGCAGTCCAAGCTCGCGTTCCCAGGGGCTTCGCGCCGAGGTCAGAAGCCATTTATCTTGGACGAGAAGGGCCTCCTTGGTTTTATCGCCCGTCGAGACTCCCTTCCATTTCCGGTGTGGCTCTCCCGCGACGTGCATCGTCGCGTTGCCCAGAAACGAGAGTCGCTTTTGGAGGAGGTTAGCAACGCGCGCGGTCCGATCGATGACACTGCCGCCGATGTTGTGGAACTTCCACTCATATGGAGAACGGCGCCCTCCGGACGTGGTGCGCTCGCTATCGCCCTTCCAAAAGATAGTGAACTTCGGGCGGTGCTTCTTGGTCGAATTGGCGAACTGTTAAACACGAAATATCCCTCAGAGGCGGCGACGGTCATTGCGGAGATCCCCGACTCTCAGCTCTTAACCGTGCATGGCGAGATTGGTCACCTCTGCGAGAGTCAGAGTCTAGGAGTGATCCCTCGCAGTACTTCGTTTGATCACCTCCTCAGTGACGTAAAGAAGCGGGTCGCGATACGGGAGCGGGGGGCGTTTTACTCCTCCCTTGGTGATGTTAAGCCCGAAGATGTTGCTGGCCTTGAGAAGGACGAGGCTCACCGGCTTTTCCCTCATCAGCGTGTCGCGGTCGAGTGGTTAAAAGAGTTTCCGTTCGCCTTCCTTGGCGATGATATGGGGCTCGGAAAAACCCTCTCAGTATTGTCCTATTTTACCGCTCTTAAACGTACCGAAAAGTTCGAGAGGCTCCTCGTGGTCTGCCCCAACTCGCTCACCAGAAACTGGATGCGAGAGGCCACTCAATGGTTCCCCCATTTGAAGCCAGTGGTACTCACAGGAGATAAAGCGGCGAAAGCGTGGACGTTGCGGCTTCTAACAGAGGGCTCCGTCGAGACCGATCTAATTGTGGTCAACTACGAGGGGGTTCGATTGCCTTACGTCACCCCTGAGCTTGAAAGCCTCGCGCGAAGAGGGAAGATGCTGCTGTGCGTAGATGAGTCGCAACGGGTTAAGAACCACGCCGCAAAGACATTCAAAGCGCTCGCATCTATCGCGCCACACTGCGAACGGCGAGTGTTGTTGAGCGGAACACCGACCCCTAAGGACGTTACCGACCTCTGGGCGCAGATGAAGCTCCTTGATGGTGGCGAACGATTTGGTAAGAGCTTCTACAAGTGGCTCGGAACAGTTGCGGAGCTTGGCACTGAATACAGCGAGTTTGCCGTAAAGAAATTTAATGAGTTTGAGGTACAGGAGTCGGTCTATCGAGCACAGGAGATCATGCTCCGAAGACGCAAAGAGAAGGTTGTAGATCTACCGGCAAAAACCTTCTCCCTTCGGGAGATAGAGATGACTGGGGCGCAGAGAGAGCGCTACGATGAGATCCGCGAGGGGCTCATTCTTCGAATGCGCTCCCTCTCGGGAGAGCAATTCGTTAGGGATATTACGAATATCCTTGAGGAGTATCTCCGTGCGGTTCAGGTGGCGTCGAACCCACGACTCATTGATCCTGAGTGGAAAGGGGAGCCGGCTAAATTTCTTGAGCTCGACGAGATCGTCAACGAAGTGGTTCGGGAGCAGGGGCAGAAAGTGGTCGTTTGGACTAATTATCTCGGTAACGTGCGAGAGCTCGTCGAACGGTATAAAGATCTCGGCGCCGCGCCGTTCAGTGGAGAGGTGACGGCCGCGGAGCGGGAGATTACCGTACGCGCGTTCCAAAATGAAGAGACTCCGAGGATACTTGTCGCGGTTCCCGCCGCTGGAGGTGTGGGTATCACCCTCACAGCCGCTCAGACAGCGGTGTATATCGATAAAACATGGAATGCCGAGCATTGGATGCAGTCGGTTGATCGAATACACCGGATAGGTCAGCGCGGGACAGTGAACATTATTTCGTTACTAGGATGTAAGGTCGATGAGATCATTCACTGGAACCTCCGACGAAAAGAGCAGGGACAAGCGGAGATTCTGGGCGATAACGGACCGTCCGAAGTCGCCAGTAGGGCTATCCCTCGACGGGCGGAGCTCCTAGAGGCCCTTGAGATCGACTAAGGGATGGGGGATGCTCGAAGCCGACTACCATAAAAGACTATGAATACACCTCAAGCCCAAAAGAAAAGTCTCGGATGCCTCCCGTACGGATGCTTTATAGCTCTTTGCCTCATCGTTCTTGTCGGGGCAGGACTCTGTTATCTCGTCGTCTCGAACATTAGGGGTGCTGTGAGTCAATATACCACCGAAAATCCGTCGACAGTTGCCACGACATCGATGAGCGCGTCTGCCGCCCAATCACTTCAGGGCAAGCTGGGGGAATTTCTTCGAGTATCAAAGGATAACAGCACGAGCGCGGAGCTGACCCTCTCGACGGATGAGATAGCGGCTCTTCTGATGGTCACCCCGTTCAATGGCAAGGTTGCCGCGACACTCTCTGGCGACACCTTTTCGACTCAGTTCTCGTTTAGGATGAGGGATCTGGGAGAGTGGCGCACGGCCCAGTGGCTGATAGGTCACTATCTCGACCGTTATGTGAATGGTTCGGCAAGTGGAACGCTTGCGTTGAGCGCTGGCGAGACGCGGATTATGCTCCGATCTCTTGTTCTAAACGGTAAGCCGCTCGAGGATGCCGCTCTGAAGGGTGCTAGTAAATGGATCTCAGGGGCCGTTGACTCGGCCCTGCAGAATGTCAGTCAGGACGAGAAGAACGGTCCGTTCATAAGTCGGATAGAGCGGGTATGGATCCAAGACGGCCTCTTCCACGTTAAGATCGGCCCTTTCATCCCCGTTAAATAAGCAAGAAGGGGGACTTGTTCCACCCTAAGCACCTGATCTCATGTCCAGGTAGGTGTTTCACCCCTTGTTGGGTTGATAATTACCCTTATAAAACCGAAAGGTTATCCCGATACATCATAGGTACTACGCGGTATGACGAAGGGGCGAGGGAGATTTTACTTGAACAAGCCAGCGGACCCTGCACAGGGTAGCGTATCAGATTTCTGTATTTTGAACGGGCGGGCCGACGCCCGCCTAAGCGATGTTGAGCGGTTAACGCTCCTTGGCGGTTCTGGTCTCGATCGGCTCCTGCAACGGCTCGGTAGGAGCCTTAACTCCGTAACGCTCGACGCCTTCGCGCCCGGGTTAGAGATCGACGCGCTGAGAAGCCAACATGAGAAGCTCCTAGAGTTAAGAGCGGCCGGCGCTTTAGCCTCCCTTTTCGTCGATCAGCGCACAGAGACCACCCCGACGATCGTGCCTATTCATGGCTTTCCGATCGGGGGCGTGTACGACCTCGGTTTTCACTCCACGTTTCCTGCCGCTGAGTGGGCGCACGATAAGGAGTATAACACTCTTGTTCAAAACCAGACTTCGTACGTCCGCCTATGGGAGCACAGTGACAGGCTCGACGAAAGAAAGACCATTATCGCTATTCATGGTTGGACGATGGGTGACCAACGGGTCAACTCCCTCGCGTTCCTTCCAGGACTCTTCTTCTCGCTTGGTTTCAATGTCGCTATCGTTGAGCTCCCCTTTCACGGGCGTCGACGACCCGATTCGGTCGATGAACACGCCCCCCTCTTTCCGAGCGCGGATCCGATACGCACCTGCGTAGCCATGGCGCATGCGGTGCACGATCTGAGAACTCTCTCTCGGTTTCTTGTTTCCCGTGGGCATGAACGGCTCTGTTGTATGGGCATGAGCCTCGGCGCGTATGTCGGCCTTTTGTGGGCCTCTCTCGACCCGATTGAGCGCGGAGTGTTCATGGTGCCTCTCGTCTCAATGGGCGATATGGCATGGGAGTTGGTACGCCTTAAACACAAAGAGGAGCGAGACATCCCACGCGGTATGACTAAAACTCTTCTCAGAGACCTCTTTGCGGACCACTATCCATTAGCGCGAAAGCCAGCGACCGCCGAGGGCTCTATCCTGGTCGTTGGTGGGCGCGGAGATCACCTGGTGCCGAAAAATCAGATCTCTCTCCTGCGAGAGCGATGGCCACACGCTACAATAACGTGGGCTTCTGGCGGCCATGCCGCCCCCGCGCAGAGGGGCGAGTGCTTTGAGACGGTACGTTCTTTTTTAGTCAAAGAGGGATAAGGTTTTATGTCGCACGAAACTGAAACGCGCACAGACGCAAGCATCGCGAAGGGGCTCTTTCTCGGGGATATCCGGGAGGGCCACATATTCCCTTTCCCCGGCCTTAAAGGAGAGGAGCGCGAGACCGTGCGCATGATCCTCGAGTCTATTGATCGATTCATGGCTCCAAAGGAGAAGGAGTTCCGTCAGTTCGATCACGAAGGAGTGCAGCCGTCTGAATACATCGAGGAGCTCAAAGCGTTAGGGCTCTTCTCGTTAATCATTCCACCTGAGTACGATGGGCTTGGCCTTTCAAACTCGGCGTACTCCCGAGTGCTCCAACAGACCAGTCGATACGACGCCTCCACCTCGTTAACGATCGGAGCGCATAGCTCAATCGGGCTCAAAGCCCTTCTTCTCTTCGGTTCGGATGCTCAGAAAACTAAGTACCTTCCAAGACTAGCTACGGGCGAGATGATTGCGGCTTTCTGTCTTACAGAATCCGGCTCCGGCTCCGATGCGGCGTCTATCAAGACACGCGCAACGAAGAACGGCGACGGATCATTCACGCTAAACGGTGAAAAGATATGGATTACAAATGGAGGCACCGCGGAATTCTTTACCGTCTTCGCTGCGACCGACTCTGATGCGGGTAAGATTACCGCCTTCATCGTTGAGCGCTCGTTCTCGGGAGTGAGCTCCGGGCCGAAAGAGGACAAGATGGGAATTCGTGCCTCTTGCACCACAACGGTTCGTTTCGACGACGTGCGAGTTCCGGCGGAGTGCGTTCTCGGCGAAGAAGGAAAGGGCTTTAAGGTCGCGATGGCCGTGCTTAATAACGGCCGTACCGGATTGGGTGGTGGATGTGTCGGAGCTATGAAGCGTCTGATCGAGCTGTCCATCGCTCAGGCAACCGCGAGAAAACAGTTCGGGAAAAGCATATCTGAGTTTCAACTGATCAAGGAGAAGATCGGCTCGATGGCGGCGATCTGCTTCGCCTCGGAAAGTGTTGTCAGTGTCGTCGGTCACCTAATCGATTCGGGGGTTGAAGACTTTTCGGTCGAAGCGGCGATGAGCAAGGTGTTCGTGTCGGAGGCGCTGTGGCAGGTCGCGGATGAGGCCCTTCAGATCTCGGGCGGTAACGGTTTCATGAAGGAGTATCCGTACGAGCGTGTTGTACGAGATAGCCGTATTAACCGGATTTTTGAGGGCACCAATGAGATACTTCGTTTATACGTCGGGCTCTCAGGGATGAAGGACGCTGGCGATGTTTTGAAAGATATGGCCAAGAGTGTGAGTGGTATCTTTAACGACCCTATCAAGGGTTTTGGTGTGCTCTCCTCGTACGCCTCGAAAAAGATAGGTCAGTACACACCGATCGGCCGGCAGGCTCTCTCTCAGGTTCATCCCGCGCTCAGTCAAGAAGCGGCGATGGTCGAGCAGGGCGTTGCGAAGCTGGCGCAGGGCGTGGAGTCTGTGCTGCGCGCTCACGGAAAGGGCATTATAGGCCAACAGCTTTTGACCAAGCGGCTCGCGGATTCCGCTATCGAGCTTTTCGTGAATATGTGCGTCCTCTCAAGGGTAACGTCCATGCTCAACGAGAGGGGGATAGGGGCGGTCGATACTGAAGTGCGCATCGCAAAGTATCTCGTGCACGCGTCGCATCAGAAGGTCTCGGGATACCTGAAAGCGCTCAATGACAACCGGGACCACGATCTGTGCGCGCTTGCCGACTCGGTAATCGGCGCCGGTGGGTACTCGTGGGATGTCGTGTAGCGCGCATATATGCACTTTCACTAGTACTCTTCGCACGATGGTAGGGAAAGCCATCACCTCCCACCAGCCTTTGGCTTTCCTTCACCGCCGTTCTCTCTTGCGAGGGGAGACCAAGTTCCGATACCTTCGTTTAGCTAATTGGAAACAAGGTAGCGCGGTGAACGTTTTGAGAGTTTTTGCAAGACGACTACTCGCCGAAAAACCGGAGAGGTCAGCGGTGAGATACCGCAGGTCTTTTTCGGCACTATCAAGAAAGAAGAAATCATTTTTCACTACCCTTTAGGGGGATACTTGTATGAAGAAACTATGGGGCGGTCGTTTTTCGGACGGAGCGGACGCGTTCGCTGAATCATTTGGCGCTTCGATTCATTTCGATCACATCCTAGCTCCCTTTGACATTGAAGGCAGTATCGCCCACGCCACAATGCTCGGAGAGGTCGGAATTCTAACGACCGGCGAGTCCTCTCAGATAGTCGATGGTCTCCGTCGGGTGAAGGCGCGATGGGAACGGGGTGAACTTGAGTTCAGGATATCAGACGAGGATATTCATATGAATATCGAGCGATATCTCACCGAGGAGATCGGTCCAGTGGCAGGTAAGCTTCACACCGCTCGCAGTCGGAATGATCAGGTTGCGACGGACTTACATCTTTTCATCAGGACACAAATACTTTTGGCGCTTGAAGGCATCTCCGCTCTCCAGGTGGCTCTTGTAGGTTTAGCAGAGGGCAATAAAAACGCGATTCTGCCGGGGTATACGCACCTTCAGCGCGCTCAACCGGTACTCTTCGCTCACCACCTACTTGCGTACGTTTCCATGTTGCAACGCGATTCTGAGCGATTCCGGGACCTCTGGAAGCGAGTGAACGTTCTTCCATTGGGAGCAGGCGCGCTCGCTGGCACCACTTTTCCGATTAATAGAGAACGGGTAGCGGAGTTGCTCAAGTTCGACGGAGTGTACGAAAATAGCATGGACGCAGTGAGTGACCGTGACTTCGCGCTGGAGTACCTCAACTGTTGCGCCATGGACATGATGCACCTCTCGCGTTTAGGCGAAGAGGTTGTTCTATGGTCTACGGGGGAGTTTGGATTTGTTGAGCTGAGTGATAAATTTTCCACCGGCAGTAGTATTATGCCGCAGAAAAAGAACGCCGATTTCGCCGAGCTGATAAGGGGCAAGACCGGCAGAGTTTATGGAGGGCTGACTGCGCTCTATACCACCCTGAAGGGGCTTCCGCTCGCATACAACAAGGATATGCAGGAAGATAAAGAGTGCGTTTTTGACGCCACGGACACGGTGCTAGGCTCCCTAACCGTCGCCGCGCCCATGATCGCTACGCTTACAATCAACGCTGACGCGATGCGGGCGCATGCCTCCCGGGGGTTCACAAACGCGACCGATGCCGCTGATTACCTCGCGAAAAAGGGTCTCCCTTTTCGCGAGGCGCACGAGGTCGTAGGAAAGTTGGTTCGTCACTGCGTCGAAAAACGCACGGATCTCGATAGCCTATCCTTAGACAGCTTCAAGAGCTTCTCATCATTATTTGACGACGACATCTTTGATGCTATCGCGCTTGAGACGGTCGTTAATAGGCGGACAACCCGCGGAGGAACCGGACTCTCCGCCGTCGAAGACCAGCTGAAACGGATGCAAGAGAAGCTTTCTGAAACGGCTGAATGGACGGAACTTCACCGAAGGATGATCGCGCCGAGCTGCTAGTGTCCCGCCCAAAAAGTTTACTCGCCTGTCGATGACATTTAGTTCCGACGGGCACTAGCGGTTCCTATTGTGTGTTGTACGTCGCACTAGCTACCAACCTTATGGGCCAGGTCAGTGATGTGGCCTCGTATGAGACCGCTCGCGTGTTCAAGCTTCGCAATAAACCTCTCGCTCGCCATAGCGTATCGTTCACGTTCCCATCCAAGTTTGAGGGTGTCTTCAACGTACGCGTCGGCGAAGCACAGGTAATAGTGAATAACCTCTGGATCGGTGGTGATTGTCAGGACGCCCCGCCGTGGAGTGAGCGGGATCTCCTTCACGTGGAAGAGATCGCGCTTTGAAATAAGGCCTGCAAAGTAGTTCCACGCGTCTCGCGTTAAGAGCTGCGCGATCATCTCCTCGTCTTTAGAGAGTTCTATGGTGTAGAAGGAAGCGGTCATAGCGTCGAAGTGGTTTTATAAGGATTCCGTTAGGATGATGCGACCGCGTAAGAGGTTTCCGGTAGGACCCTCGGTTTTTCGAGAACCGAGGCGGGGCGAGGGGCTTTGCCATGTCATATCGCCCACGGCCCAGGGGTGATTTCATACGATGGCCTAGACTGGAGGGAAACGTATGAAGGGTACTACGGAACAGGGTCGTCGTTCAGGAGAGGAGAGGTTTCTTCCTATTGATACGGTCTTTAAGAGCATTGAGCTGATTGCTGAGTCTGACAAAAGCTGGGAAGACGCCGCCCAACAGTGCGTGTCGGAAGCGAGCGAGACCCTCAAAAACATACGTGAGCTCAAGGTTGAATCGATGAAGGCGCTCATTGAAAACGGCAAGATAGCACGCTATCGAGTACGGTGCAGGGTCGCCTTCGCGGTGGATAACTCGCTACGCTCCCATTAAGAGCCGAGCGGAGGCTCAAGTATCGTTTTCTGCTGCTTCAATGAAGTAGGCGTACCGAGTAAAGTCAAAGGACATCTCGAAACCGATCGCCTTGATGACGAAGTCGGCGTCATCAGGGCCAACCGCGTACCGGTCGAGCATCTCTGGGTCCGTTTCAATTGGAACGTCGAACTGTTGTAGAAATGCTGTAAGCTGAAACCCAGAGATCTCATATGCGTCGAAAAGCTCTTCGGTTTCGCCGTCAATGACGGTGAGTACGTGGCATGGGCTTGATTTCATCTCTGTGGTATAACACCTTTTTGCGCTCGCCGACTAGTAAGAGTGATCCACCAGCCCATTTCTCTAGCTAGAGTGGGTGAACCAGCAGAACGGACTCTACAAACACACGCAACTGGAGTAGTATCGCTGCACTATGGCGAACACATCCGGCAAACAAAGTATCGTAGAACTCGATCCGTGGCTTACTCCCTACACCGGCGCTATTGAGCACAGAAAATGGCTCGCGGAAGAGCGTTGTCGGCAGCTGACTCAGGGCAAGCAAACCCTCGCCGACTTCGCCTCTGGGCATGAGTACTTCGGTCTCCACCAAACCGCCAGTGGTTGGGTATTGCGCGAGCGAGCTCCAAACGCGACTCGAATAACGATAGTTGGCGACTTCAACCAGTGGCGAGTTGACTCACAGTACGATCTTGCGCGTAAGGAGCACGGAGTGTGGGAGGTGGTCCTTCCGAAGCACGCGCTCTCGCACGGGCACCATTACAAGCTCGTAGTTTTCTGGATGGAGAACGGTTGCGAGGTCTCGGGCGAACGAATACCGTCGTTCTGCCGTCGCGTTGTTCAAGACGAAAATACAAAACTCTTTAGTGCGCAGGTTTGGGCCCCCGAAAAGGCGTATGAATGGCGTAACCCGAACTACAGAGTCGCACGGCGTGCGCCACTTATATACGAGGCGCACGTTGGCATGGCTCAAGAGAAGCCAGGTGTTGGCTCCTACAAAGAGTTTACCCGAGAGGTGCTCCCTCGAATCCACAAGGGCGGATACAATACAATTCAGCTGATGGCTGTTCAGGAGCATCCGTATTACGGATCGTTTGGCTACCAGGTGTCGAACTTCTTCGCGCCCTCCTCGCGGTTTGGATCCCCCGAAGATCTTAAGGAGCTCATCGATACGGCACACTCGCTGGACATCGCTGTTATCATGGACCTCGTGCACTCTCCCGCGGTCAAGAACGAAATTGAAGGGCTTAGTAAACTCGACGGCTCATACACCCTCTACTTTCACGATGGAGCTCGCGGCGAACATCCTGCATGGAACACTAGGCTCTTCGATTACGGAAAGGTTGAAACGCTTCACTTTCTCCTTTCAAACTGCCGATACTGGCTGGACACCTTCAATTTTGACGGATTCCGATTTGATGGTGTGACGAGCATGGTCTACCGGGATCATGGCCTCGGCTCCTCTGTGGGGTCATACGACCACTATTACTGCGGGAACGTTGATGAGGACGCGATGGCGTACCTCGCTCTCGCGAATCAGGTAACCCACGAGGTTCGGCCAGATGCTATCACGGTCGCCGAGGAGGTGAGTGGAATGCCCGGACTAGCGGCCCCGTTTGAGCAGGGCGGAACCGGCTTCAACTATCGATTGGCAATGGGAGTTCCGGACTACTGGATCAAGCTACTCAAGCACGTCTCCGACGAGAATTGGAACGTGGCCGAGATGTGGCGGGAGCTCTCAAGTCGCAGGGTTGACGAGAAAACGATCGGCTATGCTGAGTCCCATGACCAGGCGCTCGTTGGAGACAAGACAGTTATATTCTGGCTGGCCGACCAAGAGATGTACTGGAAGATGCGTACCAGCGACGAAAGTTTAGTTATCGATCGTGCGATTGCGCTCCATAAGATGATACGACTGATCACCATTGGGACGGCAGGAAATGGCTACCTGAATTTCATTGGCAATGAATTCGGGCATCCAGAATGGGTCGACTTTCCTCGAGAGGGGAACAATTGGTCGTATCACTACGCCAGAAGGCAGTGGAGCCTCCGCGACGCGGCAGAGCTTCGATATAAGTACCTAGCTGATTTCGATCAAAGCATGATGGAGATGGCGGCTTCAAGTAAGCTTCTCGATTCGGAGTGGCCGTACAAGCACTACGAACACGTACGCGATGGAGTTCTCGCGTTCGAGCGCGCCGGACTTCTGTTCGTATTTAACTTTAATCCATCAAACTCTTGGACCGATCGAAAGATCGGCGTTCCAGGAGGGTGTTATCGCGTAGTGCTCTCGACGGACTCGCCTCGGTTCGGCGGGTTCAATCGTGTCGACACCTCCGTAAATTACGTAACGGACGATCGAAGCGAGTTGAGCTTGTATCTCCCCGCGAGAACGGCTCTGGTACTCGCTCGGGATGGGGTGCAGTAGAGTCTTAGGCGAACGCGGCTATAACGGCCTCACCTACCTGCCTTCCAGCGGCGAGTGCTCCATTTTGAGACGGGTAGGAGAGGTAGTCCCCGGCATAGAGTATCCCAGCTCGTTCTGTCCATCCGACGCCCATACGCGGTCTGCTCGGAAGGGCGTTTGGAACATCAAACCGCTGGAGAAACTCCCACTCTAGCGAGTAGTCGCCGTACCATTCGCATAGCTGCTTTCGTACGGCTGCTACTAAAGATTCGTCGCTCGTTCGAGCATATTCCCCAAGTACCAATACAGAGATCAGCGAACGCCCAACGGGGGCGTATTTTGGCTGAACGTTAGAGGGAACGGCGACGATCGATATAGGACCACCTTCGCCGTTTAAAACCAAGATCGGTTCGCTATAAGGCGGGTTCTGAGCGCCGAAGTACAAGGTCGAACCGCCAGAATGTGGCATAGTCTGCTCAGGAGATCCTAGGGCCGCCGCTGAAAGGGTGTCGGTCGCGCAAATAACCTGGTCACAATGCAGTGTCTCTCCGTTTTCAAGAACGACATGACGCGCACTGATCTGCTTTACTTGAACACCGAGACGAATGTGCGATTGTCCTACTAGGGTGGCGAGGCGCTGAGGAAGCTCTTGAATCCCAAAAGGGGGGAGTAGCGCATCTCCGGCTCCAAACATTTTCAGATAAAATCGAGCCATCCCTGCGTCAGCTCTTAGGGTCGGGTCTAGCAAAACACCCCGAAGAAAAGGGAGCAAAAACTTCTCTCGAAAAGGATCTGTGAACCTCCATCCTTGTATGAGGTCGACGGTTGCTTGATCCTCTCTGTTCGGTGTCGCTCTTGGAGAGCGTGCGAGAAGAAAGAAGAATCGTATCAGGTCGCCGATTGAACAGATCGGAGAACGAAGCATCGCGAATAGAAACTCTGGATGCCTTCGGGGGTCCATAAAATCTACAAAACGATCGCCCGCCTTTACCCGAGCGCCGGAGAAGAAGGGTCTCCAGTGCGTTAAGGCGAGGCCGGGGATGCGACGAAGCTCGGGATACGCCGAAAGTATAACCTGAAAGCCGTGGTCGAGCTGGAATCCTCCAACCGTTGACGTTCGCATCCTTCCGCCGACCTGATCGTTGCGGTCTAGTACCATAACGCTAAGCCCAGCGTTGGTTATCTCAAGGGCCGCCCTAAGCCCCGTTAAGCCAGCGCCGACTACTACTACGTCACAGTCCTTCATCTCGGTTCGCATCGATAAACCACGCTAGGTGAGTGAACTTAAAAGGATATCCCGCTCTTGTTACGATGGCCTTCACTAGTACTGTGGCTGCCTAACCGTCTCAGGTCACTGACCCTCGTCACCGACGAGGTGTAGTGGTAGTATCGTAGCCACATTTCTATGGAAAGAGAGATTATCGAGGCATCATTTAATGGTTTCAGGCAACTCGTCGGTGACGAGGCCTTCGCTCGCGTTTCAACTGCCTCCGTCTGTGTTGTAGGGCTTGGTGGCGTGGGCTCATGGGTCGTAGAAGCGCTCGCCAGAAGCGGAGTAGGGGCACTCACATTAGTCGACCTCGACGAAGTGTGTGTAACAAACATCAACCGTCAACTTCACGCGCTTACAACAACGGTGGGTCAGTCGAAGGCGGAGACACTTGCCGAACGAGTCGGGCAGATAAATCCTTCGTGTACCGTTACCGTGATGAAGCGATTTTTTTCTGAGCAGACCGCGGATGCTATTCTCGACCAAGGGTACTCTTTATTGCTCGACACGATCGATTCTGCCGAGCATAAGACGCTACTGCTTGCTGAGTGTGTGAGGCGGGGCATACCCGCTATAACGGTCGGGTCGGCCGGAAATAGGCTCTCCCCTGAACTCATTCGCGTTCACGACCTCTCCAAGACGATACACGATCCCCTTCTTCAAATCGTTCGTAAAAAGCTGCGACAGGATCATGAGTTTCCTCGCGGGGATCGCACGTTATTCGAAATTCCGTGCGTCTACGCTCCTCAACAAAAAGGGAGCAGCGCCTATGAGCCACCGGCGTGCGCCTTGCAGGAGAGCACTGAGACACGACAGGCGGCTCAGGCTAAGAGCTGCAATGCGGGGCTCGGCAGTGCGGTGTACGTCACCGGTACGATCGGATTTATAGCGGCAGCCCAGGCGATTGAGCAACTCCGAGCAGAGCGTCGTCAATATCCGTACAAGTGGGCTGAGCGAAGACGCGTTAGGATGGAAGAGCCTCTCTAACGAAGCCTCCAAACAGCCTCAAAAAATTCTCCTCAATGTGACGGGAAGAGGCCTCAAGAGAGATACCTCGTATACGAGAGATCTCTTCGTAGGTCAGTTCGAGGCTTAACGGGTGCGTTAGCCTCTCGCCCGAAATAAGATTATGCATCTTCCACCTGTCCATACCCTCCGGGGGTAATTGGTCGGGAGCGTCAGTCTCCACCAGGATGCGGTCGAGTGGAATCTCCCCGAAAAGAGATAAAGCCTTCTCCCTTTTCGGACCAAGAAAAGCACCGCTACAGGAAAAATAAGCCCCACGCTCCACAAACGGCTTAATAAGCTCTCGCGGGCCTGAGTACGAGTGCAGGAGGAACCCTCCCGGAAGGTGGCCAACATCTCTTAGAATCTCAAGCAGGCGCCCCCATGCCTTGAGGCCGTGGATTGAGACCGGAAGCGACCGCGCCTTTGCGATGAGGAGTTGCCCCCTAAAAACCTCCTCTTGAAGCGCATCGTCTATGTTGCTTTTCCAATGGTCGATTCCGATTTCGCCGATCGTTGCCGGAAAAGTGTTTAGGAAATCCTCCAGTTGAAAGCGCCAATCGGCGGGAAGCGAATCGAGGTACCATGGATGAAACCCGACCGCTGGCACGATCCATGACCACCGCAGGGCCATCTCCTTGACGCGATTCCAATCCGCCCTACACGTGCCATTCACGACCATTGCCGAAATGCGGGACGCTTCGATCTGAGGAGTTAGTTCGTTGAGTTGGCTCGCAAGGCGTTCACTCTGAAGGTGGTTATGGGCGTCAAAAAGCCTCATATGCTACGCGACAAGCTGCGTCGAATCATGCCTCTTCGCGTAGCTCAGAATAAAGGAAATGGTGCTGAGAACCGCTCGCTTTCGAGTGAGGCTAAGAAGACGCTCAAGACCGAGGAAATGTGCGAGAGTGTCTCCTAGTGCAATAATTTCGGACGGGGAGCGCCCCGAGTAGAGGTCGCAGATAAATGAGACAATTCCCTGAACCATTTCGGATTCACTTCTCGCGGCGAATAGGCACCGTGAGTCGATACATGACGCCTCAAGCCAGAGCCCTGAAAGGCAGCCCGGCACCCGACCCTCCACGGTGCATCGCTCTCGAGGTATCTCAGGGTGAAAATAGGAACGCTCCATGAGCCAGCTCAAACGCTCCTCCGCTGACGCACAGGCGAGGAACTCTTCAACGTCCTTGCCCTGTATTTCACTGTAGGTAAATGCGCTCATCGTTCGAACTCTTATTGCACAAAGTCCTTGAAGACGTGATCGGGGTTCTTTTCTTGAACGTATTTCTTCTCCCACTCAGCGGTCAGAAGAACGACCACTCGATCTCTCGCGTCGAGTGCGAGCATCGATCCCATCGGAAGAGAGAGACCCTTCACATCACCCTCAACGTAAATACTGTATCGGTAAGGGAGGAAGTCTATCGCGGCGCCAGCGTTGTACTCCTCTTTGAGCCGAAACTGTAGAACTTCAAACTGTAAACGCCCAACAGCAGCGACGAGTGGAGGGTCCTTCGGATTGCGATATGAGCGGAGTATCTGAACTGCCCCCTCGTAAGCTAGCTGAGTAATGCCCTTATCGAATTGCTTGTGGCGCAACACATCGGTCGGACGGATCTGAGCCACGATCTCAGGTGGAAATTGGGGCATAGGTTTGTAATCAAAGCCACCCTTCATCGACACCGTATCACCGATGGCAAAGGCACCTGGATTAATAACGCCGATAATGTCGCCTGGATACGCAACGTCAACCGTATTTCGATCCTGCGCGACGAGCGAGTAGGAACGGGAGAGTCGAATCTCTTTGTTCGAGCGATGATGCTTTACCACCATGTCACGCTCGAAGCGACCAGAGCATACCCGCATGAACGCCATGCTATCTCGGTGCTTAGGATTCATGTTCGCTTGGATCTTGAACACGTAAGCCGAAAAGGGGGCGTCAACGGGATCTACGGTAACGGAACCGCCCGCCTTGTCCGTTGCCTCATAGGCGTGGGGACGCGGCGCGAGGTCTGTAAACCGATCGAAAAAGGGCTCAACTCCGAAGTTGGTCAGCGCCGACCCGAAAAAGACCGGCGTGATCTTGCCCGCGAGAAAATCGTCGTGGGTAAAGGGATTGCCGGCAGCTTCAAGAAGCTCGAGCTCGTCAGCCAATGTTTTCGCCTGCTCCTCGGAGATCTCGCCACTCTTAACGGCATCATCAAGATGTGTCGTTTTAAACTCGGCTTTTCCAGCTCCGCCGATATCGGATTTGGTGAAGAGCACCACTTCCCGGGTAGCCGGATAGATAATCCCTTTAAAAGATGCTCCGCTACCAATAGGCCAACTAATGGGAGCCGCGAGGATTCCTAAAACGTGCTCAACCTCTTGCAGGAGTTCGAGAGGGTCCTTGCTCGGAAGGTCCATCTTGTTAATGAAGGTCAACACTGGGGTTTTACGAAGGCGGCATACGGCAAAAAGCTTTCGGGTTTGTGCCTCGACACCCTTACCTGCGTCCAGAACCATCACGGCGCTATCCGCGGCCGTAAGCGTTCGATACGTATCTTCGCTGAAGTCTTGGTGCCCGGGGGTATCAAGCACGTTAATGATTGCCTCTTTGTAGGGGAACTGCATCGCGGACGCGGACACGGAGATTCCGCGCTCCCGCTCAAGGGACATCCAGTCAGAGCTGGTTGCCTTGCCGCCCTTCCGCGCTCGGACCATACCGGCGGTGCCGATCATGCCGGAGTAGAGGAGTAGCTTCTCCGTTAGGGTCGTCTTTCCCGCATCCGGATGGCTAATAATCGCAAAGGTCCGCCGCTTAGCGGTCTCTTGTTGCATCTCTTTTTGACTTACTGCTTCAGACATCGAACATTCCACCTACAAGGGCCCCGATCGTATCATGATTGAGCCCCGGACGCACCGCCACGACTCGTGCGCTCAGATACGGCACCCTCAAACCCCTGATTTCTCGTTATGTTTTCGTGGTAACCTTATTAAATTCCTAAGATTCCCGGGTGTTGTTGACGCTGAGTTTTATGATAGCCTCCAGCAAACGATGCGTTTCACAGCCACGAGTAGAACTGGGCGACGCTGTAGTCTTAGGAGCCTCTATATGGATACTATTCTCGTTGGAAAAGACACCGTTGTTACTTTTCACTATACACTTAAGAACAAAGACGGAGAGGTGCTCGACACTTCAGAGGGGAGCAACCCGCTTGTATATCTCCATGGATACTCGCAGATCGTTCCGGGCCTTGAGGACGCGCTCGTCGGAAAGACTTCGGGCGTATCACTCCAGGTAACTGTTAATCCGGCCGAGGGATACGGCGAGCGTCGCGACGAGATGGTTATTACCCTTCCACGCACGCAAGGGAACCTTCCCGAGGATATTGAGGTAGACTTTATCGTTGAACTGGTTTCTCCGGAGGGTGACGAGCTTCCAGCTCGCGTCGTTAAGCTTACCGAGACAGAGATTACCCTTGATGCAAACCACCCGCTTGCTGGCGAGACGCTCTTCTTCGATATCCAGCTCACTGACGTGCGCGTCGCTACAGCTGAGGAGCTATCTCACGGTCACGTACACGGACCAGGCGGACATCAGCACTAAACACAATACGTACACAGGCGCCCGTTAAGGCGGGCGCCTTACTATACCATGATCATTCCCCATACAGCCCTTTCATCCGAGGTACTTAGAGCCGTGATCGAGGAGTTTGTATCCCGGGAGGGCACCGAATATGGGGCCAACCACATCCCCCTGGAATCAAAGGTCTCCCAAGTTGAGAAACAGCTGGAAAGGGGTGATATCGTGCTCGTCTATGATGAGCCTTCAGACACATGCGACCTCGTTTCCAAAGCCTCAGCTCGCTATAAGAAACTACTCCTAGCAAGTCACGAGGGGTGATTCCGACACTTTAGACGGGGCGCCTTTTACACTCATTTTCGCTAGTGTCGCAGCCCAGATCCTTCCTCACCGATCTTGGCGGTGCTACCCTTTACCGAGACTAGTCTTAACGAGCAACGCGCCTGACGCCATGTCCGCCTATCCCCAAGAAAAAGAGAATGCCGCCAGGATCGACCAGACAGGTAGTGTAGATCCCTACTGGTGGGTCGCCTTATCGGATGAGGAACTCCTCAACCTCCGATTATGCGACCTCAACCTCTCGATTCCGGGCTCAACACTGCAGGGGCGCATAGAGATAGTGCTCAATGAGCTGCAAGCGCTCGACCTGAACTTCAATCCCCATTTCTGGATCTCCGATGAGTGGTTCTGCGCGGACGGTATACCTGGCGTCGCTATACCGTTCTACCTAGCACATCCAAGACTCGAGCGTCTGGAACGTAGTCAGCTTCTGGAAGTAGAAGGTGGCGATGAGG
>CAIXKI010000081.1 GCA_903920005.1 uncultured delta proteobacterium | reverse complement strand
TTCTCACTCTACGAAAATCCCTCAACGGATTTCTCTCACCTAATCGCAAGCGGAAAAGCACGCGGCACGGTAAGCCAGGTCGCTGCCCTGCCAATCGTCGTCCGGGGACTGGGACCACGCAATATCGAACTTTTAGTTAAACCGATTAAAGAACACGACACAGATCTTAAAAGTGGAATCGGTGCATATCCGGAGCTCTCAGGCCCCGAAAACAGCACGTACTGGGGAGGAGATCTTAATCCCGAGGTCATTGCTAACTTATTTTACCTCCGTCGCTACGGATACGCGACACGGGGATCTTTCGAGAATAACTGTGACGTTATCATTCAGGATTACTCCGGCGTGGCAAAAGCGGAAGAACGGGCGCGGTGGATACTCAATAACCCATACTTCACGGTCGTCCGACTGCAGAAAGAACCTTCAACTTTTGCCCCGGTAGCACCCCCGCCCCATCATGGTTTAGAACTGCAGAGCCTTCTCGAGACTTTCTTCTTGTCATAGCGCGTACCGTCACATAGTCCGATCGACCTCTTCCCTAAAACGAATACTCGTTCGATCAAGCCAAACGTTCCCTATTTCAATTCAATCCCGCGAAGGAACGCCAGTTAACTTACTTGTGTCTGATTATGCTGAGGGCCGTGAAAAAATAGCGTCGAGTACGCGCTCGAACAAGAGACGACAAGCTCCGGGGTCATCGGGACATTTCAAGAGAGAGATGTACTCACGGGGACTTGAGAAACGAAGGCCAGAAGACTTGAAGCGAACGCCTCAAACTTCAGACTAAGAACTGAAATTATAAGCCTCGTATAAAAGTGATAAGTCGCTCCATGCGCATAAGTAGTATGAGGTCCCGAATAGGGGTACCACTTTACTCACAAGTAACTGTTCCTTAGGGAATTAACTGGAGGGACACCGTCCTCCGCCTCGGTACGCCTGGCGGGAGACGGGTCGGTGCCCACGCGAAATTCGGCTAAATTTTTGGAGGGTCGGCGGCCTCCCGCTTTCGGCAAGCCTACGGCGAGGCAGGCAGCCGACCGCAACCTCTACTGCACCCCACTCCCCCTTAGCTCGTTAATACTCGCTACCTCCAGCGCCTTCTCATGGGTTGCTTCGAGGAGCACTGGAGGTGCAGCCCCGGCATCGTACGCCTCCTTCCAGCGGGTAACACAGAGGCACCACCGATCACCACTCTTAAGGCCGGGGAAGTTATAATGTGGGGCAGGAGTGGAGAGGTCGTTCCCGCGCGTCTTCGTGAAGGTAAGAAACTCCTCGGTCATCACCGCACAAACGGTATGACTACCGAGATCGCGGGCTCCGGTCTCACAAAATCCATCACGATAGAATCCGGTCATTGGGGTACACCCACACTGTTGTAGGGGTTGACCGAGTACGTTCTTACTCTCAGATTTTTTCTCTTTTGCCATCTTGCTCTCCTCACTTGGGCGCTCACACTGCTGGCCCATCGCATCAGGCGCCAAGATGCTCGTGGTTATCACCACTACGATACTCTGAATCCACAACAGTAACACCGCAAATCGCTCTCGCATATTCACCATCATCAATCGGCAAATATACGGTGCCCCTCACGTTCGTGCCAGGTGGTTTCAACGTGCCTACGTTCGAGACCTTCCGCTGGTGCCCTGTCCCGTGTTCTCATTAACCAATGGATCATGGACGCGGCTGGAACCTAGAGTACAACTACCAGCTTAAATTCTGCCGGACTCGCGGCCGGCAGCTGTTGCTCATGTTTTTCAGACGCAGTCAAAAACGCTTATAAGAAGCTCGGCTGAGCCGACCACAGCTGCCCATGCAAGACAAAATAGGGTGAAGGATACCGCTCCATCATAGGTCGAAGAGGAACGTCTCTGAGGAGACCTCCGGATGGAACAAGATCAAGTTACAGATTGCCGATACGTGAACCGTGAACGTAGTCGAAGCGTTTTTATTGGTATACCGCGCCCTTTAGGAAAGAGGAGTTGCTCTTTGTGATTGTGGAAAGCAACGCAGCATTGCGATGCAAAGTAAGTGCATAGACGCGCCCCTTTCCATGGCGCTTAATCAATCCGCGATTGGTTATCGACACCCATGTGTCCTCATCAATCGCGATGCCCGTTGGAACTTTTCGCGTTTGGAGAGCTTCCCAGAGCCGGGGAATCCTACCCCACTCCGTAGCATGCACATCCAGTATACAGTTCTCTACCAATCCAAGGCCTGTGCCGAGTTCGAGGATTCCAAACGGGTCCTTGTATCCCTGATTGGCGAGGGGCGATGCGACTGAGTATTGCTGCCCATCTCGTCGCGCACGACCGCCCCAAACTATAGCCTGTGCGGACGGTAATAGCGCTCCGGCAGACGAACCTCCATACCGAGCTCCTTTTTTAAAAGCGTAACGGATAGAAGTACGGGCCCGTCCTCGACAATAGGTGCGCTGAATACTACGAGTATCGCCTCCGTTCATAAAAATCCCATCACTCTCTCGGATAGCCGAGAGCTGAGACTCAGAAAGGCGCCCTCGTCGAGGTCGTATAAACGTATAATGCGCTGAGCCGAGAAGTTCATCCCAAGTCGATTTGATATTGGACAGGTTATCTAATCGATCATGCTCCAACAGAACTACTACTCGCGTCAGCCCCTTGGAGAAATGGCTAATGCAATCTTTAAAGCTCTGCAGAGCATTACCTCCTCCGTACAGAAAAAGTCTGTTAGCATCGGATCTTTTTCGCAGGGAGTTTTTCATCGCAATGTGCCTTTGGAGAGTTTATCGAGAGGATTTTCGACCCGTGGATAACACGCGACTCTTGGCAGATCAACCAAATACATAATGCTCTACGATCAACTAGCTTGCACACCTAGCCGCGCTGAATCCTGATCCGAGAGGAACCTACTCGTGTCGGAGATACATGTATCGTACGGAGCTAGCAGCTCATTTTTTTTCTGTAGGGGGGCTACTTTTTTTTCTGTAGGGGGGCTACTTCCCCCCCCTACATCAGCAACTGCCTCTTCGTTTTCCCGAACAGACCCTCATGGAAAAGAAGATGAAATACCACCCTCACGGGAGCGTGTTGTTTTGCACGTTTAGCCTCGAAGAGGGATTACTGCTTCTAGCTAATCCACTGTGTCAGGCG
>CAIXKI010000080.1 GCA_903920005.1 uncultured delta proteobacterium | reverse complement strand
TTTTGGACCGCGGTGCTGTTGTTGATTTTCTTATCGCAAGTAACGCGCTCAAATTCGGCGAGTTTCTCTTGAAGTCTGGGCGCAAGGCACCGTACTTCATTAATACAGGATGCTTCGATGACGGGCAGAAGATCGCGAAGCTTGCCTCGTTTTACGCTCAGCAGATAGTGGACCTCGGTCTCGATAACGTCGATGCCATCTTTGGCCCGGCGTACAAAGGCGTTCCGCTCTGTGTTTCAACGGCGATGAGTTTGGCGCAAAATCACAATAAGAACATCGGATTCTGTTTCAATAGAAAAGAGGCGAAGACGCGCGGCGAGGGTGGTGATTTTGTTGGAAAGCCTCTCAGTAAGGGGATGCGCGTTGTGCTTGTTGAGGACGTCGTAACGGCGGGCGCGACGCTTAATGAGATCGTTCCACTCCTTCGCGAGAAAGTCGGCGTAGAGATTGCGGGTGTGATTATCCTTGTGGATCGAGCTGAGAAGGGATCCGGAGAGTGTTCCGCTGTTGAGGAGGCTGAGAAGCACCACAACATTACTATCACCTCGATCGTGAATATTCATGATATTATCTCCTATCTCTCCGGCACGAACTCATCTGGTTTTAGGATCGATGACGCCCTTCGTGCCCGTATTGAGACGTACCGGGCCGAGTTTGGAGCGCCATGTATCGCCGCGTAATACGAACATCTCTGATCGTTAGTGTGGTAATCGCGCGCGCGCTGACGGTGTCCTTTGCTGATGAACGATCTGAGGCGCTCGATAGAGAAGCGACTCAGATTTATCAGCAGGTGTTTAGCCCTTTCTGTCCAGGCCGCTCGTTGAACGACTGCCCAAGCTCGAAAGCGACGGAACTTAAAACGGAGATGCGACAGAAGTTAGAGTCAGGCGTCTCCTCCGATGAGATATTAAAGGACGTCTTCGCGCGATACGGCGATAAATATAGGACGGTTCCACGGTTTCAGGGGGTTGGCGCTCTCGTCTGGCTCGTTCCGATCGGATTCGTTGTGGCTGGTCTCTTACTCGCCATGGGTGTCTCAAGTGGTCGGAAAAAGCGCGCTCCAGCTTCAACCGGCTCGGATGTGAAGAATCAGCTCTCGGATGCCGATCGTAAGCGTATCGAAGACGAGCTCTCCAAACTTGATTAGGTCATAACCCTACTGCACCATCCGGGTATCTCGGAACCAAGGGCATGTGAGGGGGAGATTAATGCGAGCAACGCGCAGCGGTGAATGGGAGTGTGAGCTTCGGGAGTTTCTATTTGAGGAACGTCGCCGTCGAGCGACCGAGAAGGTGGTGCGGAGAGCCATCACAAAGTCTCCGATGATTTGGTTGAGATATACACTCGTCACAATCGTTGCCCTGATCGTTCTTAAGGCGTCCTTTGTGGAGGCGTTCTTCGTTCCAACCGGTTCAATGACTCCCACTATTCGGGCGAACGATTACATCTTAGTTCCAAAGTTTCTCTACGGACTACGTATCCCTCTTATTGATGCGCCACTTCTTGAGTGGTCTCGCCCTCAAAGGGGTGACATCGTTGTGTTTAAGCGACCGGTCGCAGGGATAAATAGCGTAGGCGACCGGAGCGCCATGATTAAAAGGGTAATCGCTCTTGAGGGTGATTTGGTCGAGATCCTTGATGCGCAGGTATATATCAATGGAATTCCTTTGATTGAACCGTATGTGGAACGCGTGACTATCTCATATGAAGGGTACCACTTCGGTCCCTATCAGGTTCCCGTGGGTAGGGTGTTTGTTCTCGGAGATAACCGTGCCAATTCAGAGGACTCTCGCTTTTGGACCGATCCTTTTGTGCCTATCTCGCAGGTCATTGGAAAGGCGTTCATGGTCTACTGGTCGGAGAGAGAAGACCAGCGGACCGGAATAGTTCTTTAAGGAATTTCATGCACCTAAGTGGGCCGCCTACGTTGACACGAAAGCCCCATGTGCCTAAGATCGACAGTACTATGCGACAGCCCAGCAATGACAAAGTATCGGCCTACGTTTGCCTCACGAAGCCTCGTATCTTAACGATGGTTCTCGTTATGAGCGCTGCCGGGTTCTTTTTGGGAGCTAAGAGTCTTCAGCCCCTCGACACCTTTATCATCATGTTGCTTGGCACCGCGCTTAGCTCCGGTGGAGCCGCGGTACTCAATAATTATATAGAGCGTGACAGCGATCTCCTCATGGATCGCACAAAGATTCGACCGATCCCGCAGGGAATCATCACTCCGCCGGAGGCTCTCGAATTTGGAATTACCCTTGTGTTGATGGGGGTCGGGCTTTTGGCGTGGCAGGTAAATCTTCTGACAGGCTTTCTCTCGCTTCTGACCGTCTTCTTGTACGTGCTTGTGTACACTCCTCTTAAGCGAGTGACCTGGTGGAATACCGTTGTTGGCGCGATTCCCGGAGCGCTTCCTCCTATGGGTGGATGGACCGCGGCGACCGGTTCGCTGGATCTCGGCGCGTGGCTGCTCTTCCTTATCCTCTTTGTGTGGCAACACCCACACTTCTATGCGATCGCCTGGATGTACAAGGATGATTACGCGCGCGGTGGTTTCAAGATGTTGCCGGTTGTGGAGCCTGATGGACTGAGCACCTTTCGGCAGGTAATAGGATTCTCTTTGTTGCTCCTTCCCGTTTCGCTGCTTCCGGCTTTCTTCGGAATGGCTGGGCAGGTCTACGCTTGGGGTATGCTCGGTCTCGGTCTCTCGATGCTCATCATCGGATGGAATCTTTTTAAGAGTCATTCAGTGCAGGACGCAAAGAAGCTTTTGAGAGCTTCCGTTATCTACCTTCCGCTCTTCTTTATCCTTATTCTCTGCGACCGCTCGTTTTAATTGGCGGCGATTGATGTCGCGGGTTGCGACAAGCCGGCGAGGCCGCCGGCCCTCCAGGGACGTTCATCGAGGGATCGGGCGCATCGCGTAATTATCGCGGAAGCCCCTTAAAATTCACGCCTTAATGGCCGGCACATGAGCGCCTTGGTAAGTTCACTGGGAATAACCTCTCCACGGAGGAGTCTGACAACCTGGTCCGTGATTGGCACCTCGACTCCTTTTTCTTGAGCGACCCGTTGCACAAGAGGAGCGCTTGATACCCCTTCCGCCGTTGAGCCTAGGGAGGCGATTACGCTCTCAAGCTTGGCGCCCTTGCCGAGCTGTAAGCCTACGGCTCTGTTTCTGCTCTGATTCTCCGTTGCCGTCATTAAGAGATCTCCAAGTCCAGAGAGACCTGACAGAGTTTTGAAGTTTGCGCCCATCGCTGTTGCTAACGCCGCCATTTCAGCGAGTCCGCGGGTGATGAGCGCCGCCCTGGCTGATGGACCATATTCGAGTGAGTCTGATACTCCAGCTGCGATAGCGATTACGTTCTTTAATATGCCTCCGAGCTCAACTCCGAGAGGATCCGTTGAGGTGTAGACACGCAGCGACTCGTTCGACAGCGTTGTCGCTACCTCTTGGGCAAGGGCTTCAGATGTTGAACTCGCAACAATTGAGATCGGGTGACCCGCGATTAGATCGGACGCGAAACTTGGGCCCGAAATAACCGCAAGTGTATCGCGCGCTACTTTAAGTTTCTCCGCCGCATACGAGAGGGGCGTAAGCCCCGACTCTTTCTCGAGCCCTTTTGTGGCGCTCACGATCACGCGCGCGGCCACGTGAGGAACGACTTCCGCCCATGCTCGAGCGGGAAGAGCGATGATGGTCATCTCCGCGTTGGCGGTGTCTTGAAGTTGGTGTGTGAGCGTAAGATTTGAGGGGAGAGCGCACGTAGTTCCGGAGAATTGAAATTCTCCGGAGCTCTGTGCTCTCTCTACAAGTGCCTTATCTCTGTTCCATCCTACGACTGAGTGTCCCGCGCGAGCGCAGTGGAGCGCGAGGGCTGAGCCCCACGCGCCCATTCCAATTACCGCTATGCGTCGGGATGGTCCCGAGGGGCTCTGAGTGGTCATGACTTAGTTAATCTGACCCTCTGACGGTGGCGCTGTTTCCGCTGGGGCGCCCTCGTCTGAACCGTTGGTCTCGCTCGAAGCTGGCGCGACTGCTACCACCTTCTCCTCGGTGTCGAGATCGATCATCTTCACGCCGCGTGTGTTACGTCCAATAACGGATACATCGTTAGCGCTGGTGCGGATGATCTTGCCACCTGAGGTGATGAGCATGATTCCTGTTGAGTTTGTCACGGCCATAGCTTCAATCACTGGACCGTTACGACCCTCGGTTTGAATGTCGATGAGCCCCTTACCACCGCGGTTCTGAGAGCGGTACTCGGAGATCTTCGTTCGCTTGCCGAATCCGTTCTGGCATACGGTCAGGAGGGTTAGCTCCTCAGCGGTGCCTTCAGGTGTCGTGGTCTCACTCGATCCATTCTGAACAACGGCCATGCTCACGACGTTATCGTCGCCTTCGAAGCGGATACCCGTTACGCCGCGAGCTGATCGGCCCATCGCCCTAACTTGGTCCTCTTGGAATCGGATCGCCATACCGTCACGAGTCGCGAGGATGATGTCGTCTTTGCCATTTGTGATAGCGGCTCCGATGAGCGTGTCTCCCTCTTCAAGGGTGCACGCCACGATTCCACTACGACGGGAACGGGAGAACTCTTCAAGAGCTGTCTTCTTGATGATTCCCTGTCTCGTCGCGAGCGCGACGAATGAATTCTCGCCCCATTCTCGAACCGGAAGGATTGTACAAAGCTTTTCGTCCTCTTTGAATTCAAGGAGGTTGACGAGCGCGCGTCCCTTTGAGGTTCGGCCTGACTCTGGAATCTCATATACCTTGAGCCAGTACATACGACCCAAGCTCGTGAACACCAGGAGGTCTGAGAGTGTCGAGGTGACGAAGAGGTGTTGCACGAAGTCCTCGTCGTCTGAGGATGCTCCAATGACGCCCTTACCGCCGCGCTTCTGTTCTCGGTACTCCGATACAGATGTTCGCTTAACGTAGCCCTTGTGGCTTACAGTAACGACCATCTGCTCGTCCTCAATGAGGTCCTGCATATTGATCTCGCCACCGTCGTCAATGATCTCGGTGCGACGAGCGTCGCCGTACTTTTCTTTTACCGCGAGAAGTTCGGCGCCGATAATCGCGTCGACTCTCTTTGAGTCGCCGAGGATGCCCAGAAGGTCTTCGATCAACTTAGCGAGCTCGTTGTATTCTTGCTCGATAGCGAGACGCTCCATGCCGGTGAGCTTCTGGAGGCGAAGGTCAAGGATCGCTTGAGCCTGAATCGTCGAAAGACTGTAGCGGCCGATAAGCTCGTCCCGCGCGTCCTTTGGTGTGCTCGCCCCTCGAATGAGCTTAATAACCTCATCAAGGTTAAGGAGCGCGATGCGGAATCCCTCTAAGAGGTGCATACGCTCTTTGGCTTTCTTGAGATCGAATTCAGTGCGTCGGGTTACGACGTCACGTCGGTGGTTCAAGAAGTACGTCAGGAAATCAAGGAGTGTGCAGATAACCGGCTTGCCATCAACGATGGCGAGGTTAACGATACCGAAGCTCGATTGAAGCGGTGTGAGCTTGTAGAGCTGGTTCATAACCACCTCTGGAGTCGCGTCACGCTTGAGCTCGATAACGATACGCATACCGTGACGGTCGCTCTCGTCACGGAGCTTTGAGATCCCCTCAATCTGCTTCTCATTCACAAGTTCAGCTATCTTCTCAAGGAGTCTGGACTTGTTGAGCTGGTACGGGATCTCGGTGATAACGATAATGTCAGCTTCTCGACTCTTCGTCTTGAGCTTCTCGAATTGAGCCTTCGCGCGAACCTGAATGATTCCGCGGCCAGTGGAGTACGCGCTGATAATAGCGCCCCGACCGTAGATCGTTCCGCCCGTTGGGAAGTCTGGGCCCGGAATGAGAGCAAGAAGCTCTTGAAGCGAAGGTGTGGGATTTTTGAGAACCGCGAGTGCTCCATCGATCACCTCAGTGAGGTTGTGTGGAGGGATGTGTGTCGCCATTCCGACCGCGATTCCATTTGCTCCGTTTACGAGTAGGTTCGGAATGACGGAAGGGAGCACCGTTGGCTCCATGGTCGAGTCATCGAAGTTCGGCGTTAAATCGACCGTCTCTTTCTCGATGTCCTCAAGCAGCTGTTCCGCGAGCGCCGTCATTCGGCACTCGGTGTATCGGTATGCCGCGGGAGGATCACCGTCGATCGATCCAAAGTTACCTTGCCCATCTATAAGCGGATAACGGAGGTTCCACGGTTGCGCGAGACGAACGAGCGCCTCGTATACCGGCATATCACCGTGAGGGTGGTAACGCTTGAGGACCTCGCCCACGACTCCCGCGCATTTGGAGTGCTTGCGGTTGGAGACGAGGCCTTCTTTGAGCATAGCGTAGAGAACGCGGCGCTGTACGGGTTTTAAGCCGTCTCGGACGTCTGGGAGGGCTCGTCCGACGATTACGGACATAGCGTAATCGAGGTACGACTGACGCATCTCTGCTTCAATGGCGATTGGGCTTACAGATGGTTGATTTTCCATTGGCATACTTTAGGACGAGGGGGGCTATTGTTCAAGGTGAAATAAGCCCCTAAGCCCTGAAAAATGCACGGATTTAGGGTGTTTCGGAAGGCTGAAAATCGACCCAGATGGTAGTGATCAGACCTTGGAGTCGAAAAGGGACTTAAAAGATCCGATTTGAACAGTTTTAGGCTCGAAAAGAGGCTCAAAAGGGGAGGGTGTGAACAGGCTTTTAAAAACCGGTAGTACGCGAGCATTGTGCTTTTGTACCGTTCAAAACCTCCTGTGTAGAACCGCTTATTCAGTGGCGAACTCAGCAAGGATCCTTGGGAACTCTTCCTCTGTCGCCCCGATTATAGCTCCGCCTTTGTTTTCAAAGGTGCTACGAAGAGC
>CAIXKI010000079.1 GCA_903920005.1 uncultured delta proteobacterium | reverse complement strand
TCGACACACGACGAAAAGGTTTTACAACCTCTCTTCCGTCTCCCCTTTTAAATCTACTCCCCTTTTTCCCTTTCAGAGACTACGCCGGAAAAAGCCGTACGCCGTATGATTTCAAATCGTATCAGGAGCCCCGGAGTTTAGGCAGTTACCTAAATTCCCTTGCAGCGAATTCATATGCGAACTTTCAGTTTCTATGTTTTTAAAATATAGAAATTAAGATTTTAGGTTAGGAGTGTAGCGGTGCGACGGCCATAACATCGCAGATTCGTTACAACGGAAGGATGATTTTGAATCATAGTGAGAGCGGATCACTTCGCGCGCGGTCTTTGAGAGAAAACGCAGGCACCAAGCGGATGCATCTATGAGACAGCTGGAATCTCAAGAAGGCGGGAAAGTCATGACTGACAGACATTTCCCGCACCTCTACAGCCAGGAGCCGATCGGGTTATGAGCTGGATCCTTTGAGGCGCACCTCTACCATTAATACTCTTGTTAAAACCAGATGGTCTCCCTACGATACCTTGAGCTAAGTTAATTTTTAAAGGTAGCCTCAAAGTGACCCTAGTTCAGAAAGCAAGAGTAGTGTGCGGATTCTCGGCGTTCCTATCGTTTTTGCTATCCATCTACCTTTGGTTCTCAGGTGATCGGCAAGCAGGAATTTTCGTTGGCATTTGGGTTCCCTCAATTTTATCCAGCGCCTACTTAGTGCTCCCAAGCCCAAAGGGCCATCATGAATGATCTTGGTATTTTTTTAGCCGGCTTATTCGTAACCCTTCTCTGGGGCAGTGTGGTTGGAGGCCTAATCATCGCCGCGCTTACAACCCCCAAAAACCGCTAAGAAGCTAAGCCTCTCATTACTCCCGTTTTCCTCCTCCCCTTTTTCTTCTTGGCTCTGTCCATTAGGCGTCGCCAGCTGGAGCGGTCACAGCTTCCATCACACGCTCAAGGTTAAAGCTCCCTGGTTTCTGCCGTGGCGGGAACTCTCGGAAGCTCTGAAGCCATTTGCCCACATACGCCCCCGCTGGTGCGATGACAAACATGTGCTCAAGATACCACCGTTGCCAATCCATTCCGATATCATGAGCCAACTCGAATGGGTCCATTCGTAAATTAGTTATGAGCGGAGCGCGAAGAGTTTCGAAGGGGGTCTGCCATACGTGGAGACCGTGAGCGTTCTGTTTGAGGAAGGTAATCTTCCAATTGTCATACCGAAGCGCCGCCGGCTGACCGTCATCGGTCCAGTAGATGAACTCCTTGCGCGGCCACTGCTCTTCGCCCTTAAGCGCTGGCATCAGATTATACCCATCGAGGTGAACCTTATAGGTTGCGCCGTCGACTTTGCGCCCCTTGAGCAGCTCCCCTTTTGCAGTAGTATCTCCAGCTGCTGCAAGGAGCGTTGTCATCATGTCCTCGTGAGCTCCGATGTCATTTACAACGGTACCTGGTTTGATCACGCCTGGCCACTTAATGGCACACGGAACTCGGTAACCACCCTCCCATTGGGTATTCTTCTCACCACGGAACATCGTCGTTCCACCATCTGGCCAGGTGAACGCCTCAGCGCCGTTATCGGTCGAGTACATAATGATCGTGTCGTCTTCGAGGCCAAGCTCTTTAAGCTTTGCCAAGACCATACCGACCTGTCGGTCGTGCTCGACCATTCCATCAGCGTAGATACCGAGCCCAGTTTTTCCCGCATCTCCCTCCTTGAGATGAGTGAAGATGTGCATCTTTGTGGAATTCCACCATACGAAGAACGGCTTATCAGCCTTCTTTGCACGATCAAGGAAGTCGAACGCCTTTGAGTTGACCTCTTCATCGATCGTCTCCATGCGCTTCTTTGTAAGTGGCCCCGTATCAACGATGCGTCCATCAGCGAAGCTGTGAATGACACCTCGAGGACCAAATCTCTTCTTGAATTCAGGATCTTTTGGATAATCGGGGTGCTCTGGCTCTTCTTCAGCATTGAGGTGATAGAGGTTTCCGAAAAACTCGTCAAAGCCGTGCGCTGTCGGCAACATCTCGTCTCGATCACCGAGGTGATTTTTTCCAAACTGACCCGTCACGTATCCCTGCGCTCGCAACAGCGTAGCAAGCGTTGGATCCTCCTTCGTCATCCCCTCCGGAGCACCTGGCAGGCCGACCTTGGTCAGTCCAGTGCGGATGGGTGACTGACCCGTAATAAACGCGGCCCGTCCAGCAGTGCAGCTTTGCTGACCGTACCAATCGGTAAAAAGTGCTCCCTCTTGAGCGATACGATCGATGCTGGGAGTCTTGTATCCCATCATGCCTCGGTTGTAGGCGCTGATGTTAAATCCGCCGATATCATCACCCCAGATCACCAAGATGTTCGGCTTCTTCTTAGGAGTCTGCGCTGACGCCAGCGAAGGGATACACGCTTGAGCGATGAGGCCCACACATACGAGTGTCTTCAAATACATGTGCAATTTCACAGCTTCCCCCGGCAAAAAAGACGAGTTGGAATGTGGGCTAAATTTCTTTTAAATACAAGACATTTTTCTTTATCGAACGGGGTGAAAAGAGTAGCCTCCTCGCACTGAGTGACCGTGACACACTCTCTACGCTCTACTCATGTCGTAGTGATGGTTTAATCCCTAAATATACTGTGTAGCCGTGCTTCGAAACATCGCCCTCTCAACCCTTGTTTGCGTGCTTGCTAATTTTCTCTCCGCGCGTGCTGATGATTGGAATTTCGTCGTCGCCCCGTATGCTCTGCTGCCGAGCATCTCAGGGGATGCATCGATTGGGCGGGTTGACGGCGTGGATGTTGATGTAAACACCGGTGATATATTGAACTCCCTCGACTTGGGAGCGATGATCCAACTTGAAGCCCGCCACAAGAGCCACTTCGGAGGCATGGTGAACTACGCCTTTATGGATCTTGGCAAAAATGTCGATGGCCCCTTAGGATTTTCAAACGTCCAGGCCGATATCTTCCAGGGTCTTCTTGAGGGGTTTGTCACCTATCGCCTCCCGTTTGATACGAGCACGCTCGACGTATACGGGGGAGCTCGGTGGTGGGATATCCATGTGGACGTGGACGCCACGACACCACTTGGAAATCCAAGCTACAGCCGCCACGAGGGATGGGTGGATCCCGTCATCGGCGCCCGATGGATACCTCGCATCGCATCTGAATGGCGCCTCCTACTGCAAGGAGACATCGGAGGATTTGATCTCGCCTCGCACTTCTCATGGTGCGCGCAAGGTGGCGTGTTATGGGACGCATCGGAATCGACTTCCTTCACCCTACTCTACAAGGCCCTCTCAGTGGACTACGAAACAGGGAGCCGTGGCACATCGAGCTACTTCCAATACGACACTATCACGCAAGGTCCTCTTCTCGGCGTAGTCTTCCGGTTATGAGCGTCATGAAAGCCCACCTAGCTGCATCAATAGTGATCGCACTCACAGTCCTGAGCTCTGCCATAGTCACAGCTGCCCCTCACTCCTCAAAACGGACGCCTCCCTCTGGCATGCGGTGGATTCCGGGCGGAACTTTCACTATGGGCAGCAAAGACGACAGCAGTCGACTAAACGAAGGTCCACCCCATACAGTTACGGTCGATGGCTTCTTTATCGACGAGCACACCGTAACAAATGAGCAGTTCGAGCAGTTCGTGAGAGCCACTGGCTACATCACCACGGCGGAGCGTGCGCCGACATGGGAAGAGCTCAAAAAACAACTTCCGCCGGGTTCCCCGAAACCTGACGACACTGTGTTCGTACCCGGCTCGATGGTCTTCACGCCATCACAGCGTCCGGTCGATCTGCAGGACATGCGAAACTTTTGGCGGTGGGTTCCCGGAGCGAGCTGGAAACATCCCGAGGGCCCGGACAGCTCCATCCAAGAGAGAATGAAACACCCAGTAGTGCAGGTTTCGTGGGACGACGCGCAGGCGTATGCCAAGTGGGCTGGCAAGCGATTGCCGACCGAGGCTGAGTGGGAGTTCGCAGCACGCGGCGGCAAGGACGAGAAAAAGTTCCCGTGGGGAGATGACTATCAACCGGGAGGAAAATTCATGGCTAACACGTGGCAAGGAGACTTCCCCTATCGGAACACGGGTGAAGATGGATTCGTTGGGACGGCCCCTGTAAAATCCTTCTCGCCGAACGAATACGGATTGTTCGATATGGTAGGCAACGTATGGCAGTGGTGTAGCGATTGGTATCGCCCTGACACCTATGTTCAATACGCCAAGGAGCCTTCATGCCACAACCCGAACGGCCCAACCGCGAGCTGGAACCCCATAAATCCTACCCAACAGGAACGTGTTACCAAAGGGGGATCGTTTCTCTGCCACATTAGTTATTGTGAGAGCTATCGGCCTTCGGCTCGTCGAGGAACACCTTCAGACACAGGGATGTCTCACATCGGATTTCGGTGTGCGCAGACTGGACCAAAATAAGTCCAAGCTATTTCTCTCAGAGCCAGCGCGCGAAGGAACCCAAGGCTAGTATGATTTAAAATCATCTTCCCGCTCAAAGGACTCCGCAGGGTTACGGATTTTTCGCCGCTGCAAGTGCTTACCTGAAATCTCGATGTATACGTTTTAAAAACAAATAAACTCAACAGTCGCATGGGAAGTTGCGACACGAGAACATAAGCAACTGCCTGTTCCCTTAAAATTTAAAAGCATACGACCCGAGCTTTTTACAGGGCGATCCCTGAGAGGAAGGACAATAGACTAACGGTTCGGCGAAAAGTGTTGCAGCATCAGCCATGCTAGTCAAACCAGGATGTTACGGGTGCAACATCTTTTCGATCGAATGGTTGTGCCTGTCAGTGCTTAACGCTTGCCGTTAAACGCGTCGCGGTGTACCATATGATGGTGATTAAGAATTTTAAGTGCAAGGAAACTGAGAGGATCTTCAACCTCGAGAGCTCAAAGAAGCTCCCTCCCGGTATCCAGCAAATCGCTCTACGAAAGTTGCGGATGTTACATCGATCAACAAACATCGCGGACTTGAGGATTCCACCCGCCAATCGACTTGAGAAGTTGTCAGGTAATAGAAGCGGGCAATGCAGCATTAGGGTTAATAATCAATGGCGAATCTGCTTCGAGTGGCATAATGGGCATGCATTCAAGGTAGAGATAGTTGATTACCATTAGTAGGAGCTTTTATGAGGAAGGTTAAATTG
>CAIXKI010000078.1 GCA_903920005.1 uncultured delta proteobacterium | reverse complement strand
GACCAGCGGCTATAGTATTACCTGTGAATCCAAGCCTCTACCAGATTAACACCAAGGTGCTGTTATCCAGTCTCGGGAAGGGCTCAACGCTAGACACCATCCCCAACTCGCTCCTCGACTCTCTCGCGTCTCAAGGTTTCGACTGGGTGTGGCTGCTCGGCGTATGGGAGATCGGGGCTAGTGGGCGTCAGATCTCGGTCTCACACAAAGATTGGCACGACGAGTATCGTCACGCGTTGCCGGACCTCTCTACCGAAGACATCTGCGGTTCACCGTTTGCCGTTTGCGGCTACACTGTGGACCCATCACTCGGAGGAGATCCCGCGCTCGCTCGGTTTCGGGAACGATTAGAACAGCGTGGGCTCGAACTGCTCCTTGATTTTGTGCCTAATCACATAGGCTTTGATCATCCCTGGGTCGCCAATCGTCCTGACTTTCTGATTAAAGGCACCGACGCCGATATCGAAAAAGATCCTTCGCGATGGACTCGCCTTCCCAGTGGAGAGATCTTCGCGTTCGGGCGTGATCCGCATTTTCCGGGCTGGCCGGATACCCTTCAGCTAAACTACTTCAATCCTCAACTTCGCTCGGCCATGATCGGAGAGCTAAAGAGCATCGCTGCAAGGTGTAGTGGCGTACGCTGCGACATGGCCATGCTTCTAGAGCCGGAGGTGTTCGCCGAAACGTGGGGAGAGGTCGTTAAGCCAAAGGAAGCGGTTCCTCGCTTTTGGCCAGAGGCGATATCGGCCGTGAAGAGAGACAACCCTCGATTCATGTTTCTCGCCGAAGTGTACTGGGGCTACGAGCAGCGACTCCAAGGCCACGGATTCGATTTCACCTACGACAAGGTGCTCTACGATCGGCTGATGCAGCACGAAGCAACCAAAGTGCGGGAGCACCTAAGCGCGCCTCTCCCTTACCAACAGCACATGGCGAGATTTCTTGAGAATCACGACGAGCCGCGCGTGTCATCTCGCCTCTCTGATGATGAACACCGCGCTGCAGTAACTATTATGGCTCTCGCGCCCGGACTGAGATTCTTTCATCACGGTCAATTCAAAGGGAGTAAGATAAAGGTTCCCGTCCACCTCAATAGAGGACCGAACGAGGTAGCCAATCCGAGTCTCGTTTCCTTTTATCAGAAACTCATCCCAATTGTGAATTCGCAGGTAGGTAAGCGCGGTGACTGGCACCTTATTCACTGTTCTCCGGCATGGGAGGGAAATTCAACCAACACGAATTTCATCGCGTATCTACTCCAATACGAGGATGAGCGCGTCCTTGTTGCCGTCAATTACGCCCCTTATCAGGGCCAGTGCCACGCGCACCTCCCAAGCCATCTATTGCCACAGGGACCATGGATACTCGAAGACAAACTCTCCGGTATGACCTACACACGTGACGCCGGCGATATGTGCTCAAAGGGCCTCTATCTTGATGAGGCGGGATTTTCGACTCACATTTTTGCTCTGCGCCCGGCCTAACCAATGGCGAAGTCGTGGGAATCCTCCGTTCAACACCTCCCCATCTCGGAGCACCTCAGGCAGATCGCTGAAGGGGTCGACGCGCATCAGATCTCACTCCTAGAAGCCCCGCCCGGGAGCGGAAAAACAACAGTACTTCCGCTCTTCCTCCTAGAGCAGACTTGGCTTAAAGGTCAATCGATCCTAATGCTCCAACCCCGGAGGATAGCTGCCAGGAGCGTGGCCACCCGCATGGCAGAGATGCTCGCCGAACCTGTCGGACATACCGTCGGTTATCAAGTTCGCCTCGAATCCCGCCGATCCTCGCACACAAGACTTGAGGTAATTACAGAGGGTCTCCTCACCCGCAAATTACTTGCGGACCCATCGCTGGACGGAGTGGGAGTCCTTATTTTTGATGAGTTCCACGAACGAAGCATTCATGGAGATGTAGGCCTCTCTTTAGCGTTGGAGACAGCCGCGGTGCTGCGTCCCGACCTAAAGATCATCGTTATGTCAGCGACTCTTGGAGCCTCGCTGCCGGAACACATCTTCAAGGATCCCTGGCGATACTCATTCGCAAGCACTCCGTATCCGGTTATCGTGCATCATTCGCCCCCTGCACCCCGCGAGCCGACGTGGACCGTAGTTTCCAGGGCTATCAAGAGCGCTATGCTCAATCATCGCGGCGACATCCTAGCCTTCCTTCCCGGAGCGTACGAGATAGAGCGAACGATCCAATCCCTGTCGGACGGTCGAATCGACGCAACGATCCTCCCTCTGTATGGAGAGCTGCCATACTCGGAGCAACAGCGTGCTCTTATCCCAGACCCTGCGGGCAAGCGAAAGATTGTACTGGCGACCACAATCGCGGAGACCAGTCTTACGATCGATGGAGTAACGGTCGTGGTCGACTCAGGGGTTCACAAGGTGTCTTACTCAGACCCGAGTGGCTTTACAACGCTTATAACAGAACCGATCTCTCGCGACGCAGCCGACCAACGAGCAGGGCGAGCAGGCCGCACAGCGCCCGGAACGTGCGTCCGTTTATGGAGCGAGCAAGAGCACCTCGCTCGCCGCGCCTCCCGGGATCCGGAGATTTTGCGCGCCGATTGCACCTCAGCACTTCTCGACCTCGCTTCCTGGGGCGTCGTCTCCTTCGAGCGCTTCGGATGGATCACCCCTCCCCCGAAGAATTCGGTTACCCGAGCGCTACAGACCCTCCGCGCGCTCGGCGCGCTCGATTCAGAAAACCGCATCACCGAGATCGGTAAGGCACTGGCCGCGCTCGGAGCACACCCACGTCTCGGAAAGCTCGCGCTCGAAGCTAAGCGGATTGGCAACGCAGAGCTTGCAGGTTCACTCATCGCCGTCATTGAGGAGCGCGATATCCTTCACGGGCGGGATGTAGGAGCTGACATCTTGCGGCGGATAGAGGTTCTCTCAAACCGAAACGCGGGGGCACCTATCGGTCGAGCCCGCGATATGGCCAAGCAGTGGAAACAGCGAATCGACCACCTCTCACTCCCTCGCTTTGGAAACGCTCCTCCTAAACCTCCAGTCGGTACCGAATTGGCGTACCTACTTGCCATGGCATTTCCCGAAGGAATCGCGAGGAGGCGAATCCCAGAATCACCTCGATATGTACTTGCCTCTGGCGCAGGCGCGACGCTCTTGCACACCGACCCGTTAGCGCGAGAGGAGTTTATCGTCGTAGTGACCATGCGCGATGCTGGGGACGACGCAAGGATAACACTCGCGTCAGCGCTACCCAGCGAGCTCTTTACGTCGTCCCTCGCCTCACTGGTAGTAACTAAGGACGAGGTATGCTTCGACGAATCGAAGGGTTCCCTGACCGCCTCAACCGTAACGCGCGTCGGCGCCCTTATTTTAAAAGAGACGAGAAATCCCCAGATAGGCAAAGAGCGGATGAAGGATGCGCTCGTCTCATGGCTTTCGACGCCCGAGGGTTTCGCGAGGATTCGTTGGTCAAACGAGCAGCAAAATCTTCGAGCCCGAGCAACGTGGGCACGCGCTCGAACACAAACCATCGACCTTCCCGATCTCACTGACGACGCGCTCCGCGTCACACTTGGAGAGTGGCTCGCGCCATTCATTGAGTCAGCTTCGTTATCTGCGATTACGGCAACGGTCTTACAAAATGCGCTTGAAGCTCTCTTACCGTGGGTCAAAAGAAAGGAGTTGGATTCGATCGCGCCCCAAGCCATCTCGCTCCCATCGGGTCGCTCCCGCACTATCGACTATGGAACTGGTGAACATCCTACGTTCGAGGCCCGGATCCAGGAGCTTTTCGGCGTCAAAGAGACACCTCTAATCGGCCGCCTTAAGGTCCCCGCCCTCATACACCTCCTCTCCCCTGCTCAACGGCCTATGCAAGTAACCCAAGATCTCGCGAGTTTTTGGAAAACGAGCTACCCGCAAATACGGAGGGAGCTGCGCGGAAGGTATCCCAAGCACAAGTGGCCCGAAGACCCATTTAACCCGTAGAAAAAAAACTCAGCGTATTTTAGTGAATACGCCCTCGGTTTTTTACCAAACGGCCCGTTTCGCGAAAACGATCGTGACGGCAACTTTTTTCACCACCCAGCTAGGATGCTACAGCCTTGCGCTGGACATGAGGCGCTACGAGCACTTTGTCGATGCGGTTGTTATCCATATCGATCACCTCGAACGTGAATCCGTGCGCATCGAACCGCTCCCCTTCGCGCGGCACATATCCTAGCGTCGTCATGATAAAGCCCCCAAGTGAATGAAATTCGCCTGAGGAGAAGGGAAGCTCATCGGAGAGTCCCAATACTTCAAAAAGCTCTTGCACGTCTGTGCCAGCATCAACGAGGAGAGTTCCATCCTCGCGCTCTACTATCGACCGCTCCTCGCTGGTATCATCGCTCATATCACCGACGATCACCTGCAGCACGTCATACACGGTGACGATTCCTGCCACCCCTCCGTATTCGTCGCGTACGACCGCAAATCGAGCGGAATTCTCTCGGAACTGCTCAAGCAATTTGAGCGCAGTCATCGATTTGGGCACCTGAAGCGGCTGAACGAGAATATCTCCGAGACCTCCGGGAAACTTTTGCGGCTCGAAATCGAGCGCCATCAGGTCATGAACAGAAACGATGCCAACGATGTCGTCCTCCGAATCCCCGCGAACCGGAAACCACGAATGTCTCGTCTCCGCGGCCTGGGCGAGAATCTCCCGCACCGGCTCTTTGACAGTTACAAGAACAACATCGGCGCGTGGTGTCATCAAGGAGGCTACGGGCTTATCATCCAATTTGAAGACTCTATTAATAATCTCTTTCTCTCCAGCTTCGATCACTCCGGCTCGCTGCCCTTCGTCGACCAGGCTCTTGATATCCTCTTCTAGCTCCTCGGCCTCCTCCTCCTCACTACGACGTATCGGCTTCAGCACCAGAGACACCATTGCCCGCGCAAAGGCGGCGAGAGGCGAAACCAGTGTAAGCACGGAACCTACGCTAGGGGTAAGAATTCGAGCAGCAGCTTCGGGATAGGCATTGGCGATCCCGGCTGGAATTAATTCACCGAAAACCACTAAAAGAAGGGAGAGGATCGCGATGAGCGAGAAAAATGCCCCCGCCTCAGCCGACGCTCCCGTCACTCCGATCTCATTCAGACGAAGAACGAGCTGATCGGCTAAAGGTCCGCCAGCAAAGAGCGAGGTCGCTACGACCAGTAGCGTTACGGCGACCCGAGTAGCCGCAATCGTACCCTCTTGATTCTCTATAAGCCGAAGAAGCGACGCTGCGCGGCGAGGATGCAGCGAAGAATCCTCATCAATACGGGCCCGACGAGCCTGCAAAAAGGCCGACTGCGCGCAATTGAGCAATCCAATAATAATGATTAGCGCAGAGATCAGGACGACGCTAACCAGCATGTGAGCAAGAAAAGGCAAAAGACATGAGACAGTAGATTACCGGGTAAACGGCGAACTGCAAAGCGCCGACCGACCCTAGTCTTTATGTGCCCTGCGATTCACTAGTTATACTAATAAGTTACTTCTTCTCATCTTCGACCTTTTTTCCGGAGATTAGGCCCCCACCTGGGGCTTCTCCTCCCCCAGGCGGACAATACCTCCCCCATGAGGCCCGAGGTGCTCATGCGCCTGCACTTCTGCCAGGAGCTTCTGAATCGTGACCAACTTGTCCTGCTGCAAATGGGAAAGCTGCCGGCGGTGGCACTGCTGAATAGGCTCCTTCAATCCGTGGACAACCTCGCGCCCTTTGGTCGTAATCTTTACCTTAACCATGCGCCGATCAATTCGACTGCGCTCGCGCACGAGGTACTCAAGACGTTCTAGACGATCAAGGAGGCGAGTCATATCCGGAACCTCGGCAATCAACTGAATCGCGATATCACCACACGAGAGCCCATCCCCACCGACACGCTCAAGGATCTTTAGAATTGTATACGTCGCGGTCGTCAGCTCATACGGACGAAGAACTCTGTTAAGTTCCCCCTCCAACCGACCTGCCGTCCTAATGATCGACACGAAAGTCGCTTGCTCTTGAGAGTCCGGTACTAAGAGCTCTCCCGCTGTGTGATTTGTTGGGTGTGCCTTCGTCATAATTCACCTCGTGGTCTAGTGATACTCAACGCCAGGTCCTTCAGCCACGAGCGCCGTCACCCTCCAGGTGTCGAGGATTTATCGAATTATCCCAACGAGCCTTGCTCACTTGGTACTATCAGGCGATATAGATCCTCATGACCTCGGTTCAACGCTTCACCTCGCTAACACTACTCCCTCTCATGTCGATCCCCGCGTCGATTCTACTCGCCGCGTGCGCTACATCTCCATCGCCACAAGCTCCGCACGTAGCGACGGTTGACAACGCCCACCTGAGCGCGACGTCGCTATCCCTCCTTCGTTCGATCGACATATCGATCGCACATGACCAGCCATCTCAACTTGAGAGTAATGAATCGTTACGGACAAAACTCCCATTGGAGGCACGGGCGTTAATTCTTAGCGAAGCCCTTTATCCAACGCGGGACATCAATGATTCCAACGATCAAAAGATACGCACGATTCGTTCCGCGCATTTTGCGTACGAAGGACTAGTCTCTCAACGGTGTCGAGAGAGCCAGGACCAGATCTGCGACGCGCTCGCTATCCAGTACTCCAGGGCGGTTCGTTCTATTGCGGAAGAACTGGTACGCAACCATTGGAACACCGCGCATCTAAGCGGCAACGGATACGATATCACCCTAAATGGGGATGGTGGCTCGGTAGACATTAATGAATGGGAGATACGGCTCTTGGATCGTGAGAGCGCCTTAAAGTCTGCCCAAGAAGGGGGACGCGCGTTCGGCGCTCAAGCGGCAGCCTGTAAAACCTCAACCACTGCGAACGACGCTCCGCTTTTTACAACGTGCTCACCGATCGAACTCGTCATGACATTTGAAGCCCCAACAGAGGCTCCATACGCCCGAGCCTTCGTGACCGCGGTCGACACTCGGTCCAACGATCGAGTTCGGATTGGAGCCGCTGAGATTCCACTAACAGAATCGCCGAGCACCGCGTGGGATAGCCTCAGTTCGATAGTGTTCAAGGGCCCAGAGAACGGCACGCCACCCCCGGCGCACCTGGCATGCTTCGGAGAGGTCGACCCAAAGAGAATGACCGTCCTTTTTATCCCTGACTCAAATCATGCCCCGGCGCCGTGGATCGAAATTACCAGCGCCCTTTCCGCAGATCCAGCGATCGCCGACCGGTATAATTTTTGCCTGTACTCAGACCACGCGACCGATATTTCCGCCAAAGTGTTGGACGACCTCACCACCTCCATCACTCGTCATCTGAGCTCGCCAAGAACTCTGCTCTCCGCAACCTCCGCCCCTCGGCTCGTTTTTATTACCCAGGGGAGTCATAGCGGAGACCTCGTAAACGCTATGAGATTAGCAACTAGGAAAAGTGGGCGCGACGGCGCCGCGAATCAATTCGAAACCACAGGACTATTCGCCATCTCACCACATCTCTTTTCCGACACCGCACCCGTGGGCGCTACAAACAGCTCTGTATCCGATGCGTCGTTAATCCTAGTTGCCCAAAAAGATATCAAACGCCTCCTTACCAAGGTTGCCGAGCAACACGAGGAGGAGGAATTAGAGCATAATCTTCCCGACGAAATAGACCTCTCAGTTTCACCGATAATGTGACCACCCGTCGAATACACATGAACGATATCCCCGCCTCCACCAAACGCCTCCTCATAATAGCGAGTATCGTATCCATCGCGCTGCGAATACTCTCCGCGCGTCGAGGGGACAATTACGACATGGAGTCGTGGTGGCTCGTATCTGAAGGAATCCTCTCCGGAAAGTCGGTATACAGCACGACGTTTAGGTATAACTACGGCCCCGTGTGGGCATACATACTCGCCGCGCTTCGGTGGCTAAGCTCGTCAACCGGGGCAGATACAATAACAAGGCTCCACCTCTTTATCGCAGCGTTCCTTGGAATTGTTGACTGCGCGCTTGCCTGGTACGTCATGAGGCGCTCATCGATATTCCTGGCGGCGCTGTTTCTTTTCAATCCCATTTCGGTCCTCGTCTCCGGCTACCACGTTCAATTTGACAATCTCGCCATCCTCATAGGTCTTCTAGCCTGGGAAAAATTCCTCGTAGGAACAACGACGCGGGACTCCATAAAAGCCGGACTCCTCTTTGGCGCTTCTCTGGCGACGAAGCACATCTTCGCTATCTTTCTTCCGTGGATACTCTTCGCGACGATGGTCCGCCAGAAGAAGGAGCGGTTTTTGTTCTGCTCAACATCGATGAAGGTGTTCATTCTCTCCTTCGCGCCCTTCATCATCGAACCGGAGAGCGCCGCTGGAATAACGAATCACGTATTGCGGTACATCTCAACCGAGGGGCACACAATCGTACGCGCGCTGAACGTGTATAGCGATTCAATTCCCGATCGCACTCTCTTCGTCATTCTTCTGGCCGGATTGGGTGTCTACATTGCGCGAAGGATCCGCGACGCGCGAGATCTTCCCCTGCTCTACCTGTGCGCTCTAACCGCTCTTTCATCCGGTATGGCCAGGAATTACCTAGCGATCCCATTAATCGCGGTGGTCCTATGGGCACATACACCCCTTGCGTGGGCGTATGTCGTAGCAAGCCTCCTGGCACTCACGACCGTAAACAACCACCTTGGGGTCTCGGAGGTAGCGTTCGCTTGTACCAACCTCAGCTTTATTACCTATGAAGCAGCGCAAATGCTTCTCGTGATCCTCTTCGTTATGAAGTATCGAAACCTCCGCGAAAGCGAACGAGTATCCTAGAAAGCTACGCTCGCATCCGCTCTAAGTCGAAGAGTCTTGCCTCCAGCTCTAACGCCTCCCGTCCGCGACCCAGGCGATTATAAAGCTGGGCCAAGCCTCTTATGACTACCCTAACTCGAACATGCGTCTCTCCAAGCGCGTCTTCAAGCACGCGCAGTGAAAATCGGTAGAGGGCCTCGGATTCCTTATACCTCCGCTGTTCCCTGTACACAGCCGCAAGGCACGCGTAGTTCATCGCAGTATGTGGGTGCTCTGCGCCGTGAGCGTCAAAAAAGCTGTCATGCGCTCGCACGTACAACATTTCAGCCACATCGTAAAAACCTATCTTGCGATAGAGCGATGCCATATTGCTGAGCGTAATGCCTATATCAGGATGTCGCTCTCCGAATAACGACTGTAAGATCTCCAACGCGCCGCCAAACATATCGAGCGCCTCGGTCTCCCTTCCTCGACCGCTCAAAACCAGCGCTAGGTTGTTCATGGTTCGAGCGACAATCGCATCGGGCTTTCGCTTAGAAGCCTTACCCATTCCCAGCGCTCTCAGGTAGATCACCTCAGCCTCTTGGTATCGCTCCTGCGCTTGATATATCGCCCCAAGATTGTTGAGGCTCGCGGAAAGCTGCTCATCATCT